>NZ_JBQQBY010000002.1:0-318779 GCF_052246385.1 Streptomyces sp. 8N616
CACCCAGGCCCTCCTCCGCCTCGCCCGCCACCGCATCAGCGTGCTGTTCGCCATGCTCCGCGACGGCACCTTCTACGAACCCAGAACCCCACGCCTCGCTTGACCACAGACATAGAGGCACCCCCCCCGGCCCGCACACAGCGGAGAATCCGTCAGCTCCACAAGCAGCCCTGCGGAGCAGACAGTCGCAGAAACCGGCCCCCAGCCCGCACACACAGTCAGAGACCGGCCCAGACCGGGCCACCCAGCACATACAACGTCACCACCCACAACCCAAGACGATGCCCGTCGCGCCGAAACACACGACGCCATAGCCGGATCGTGCAGGTCTTCCCCGCCGCACCCAGGCCTTGCGGGCCCAGAGCAGCACGCGGCCGACGAGTTGGACGGGCCCCCCAAGGGAGACGGCTCCGCACTGCCAGCGAGCCCCCGGCCATCGGTAGGGGCCGCTGGCAGCCTCTTTCGGCGAGTTTCGACGGGCGGGGTTCTCGCTCTGTTGTTGCGAGCGATCTTGGTGACGTGCGTTCTCGGTGGTCCGGGCGGTGTTGGGCGTCGCCTGAGTGATCGTCGACGGCGGCTGCCCAGCAACCCGCGGACGGCCCAGAGTCGGCCCAACGTTCGGCCTTCTCCCTTCTCGACTGAGGTAACTCAGGTTGGCCAGCAGACCATTCTTCCGGGACCAGACAATCTGTGACGCCCTGCCGGCTCCACGGCCTCTGCCGCCGAGCCGATATCCACGAAGCGTTCCTGAAGCTCGCCTGCTGTGTGATCACCCACCGGCAACTCGACTCATTGTGTTAGCCGCTGTAACTGATCGTTTTCAGAATGTCCTTCGAGGGTCGCAATGGTGGATGCTTCGACCGGTTTCAGCCCAGCCAGGTGGAGCTGCTCGGGGGCAGACTCATGTCCCCCTAGCAGCTGGTGATCTTATTCAATGGGGTCGGTAGACCGACGCGACGAAGGAGACGGTCACCGGCAGGGGAGTGTCCAAGGACGCGATGCGGTGGTGCAGTTCTTCGGGGCTGATGTGGTGCGCGCTCGGGCTCATGGTGACCAGGTGGGCGATGTCCTGGCCGGTGAGGGGGATGACGAACTCCTGAGGCTTGGTGTGTTCGCGCCAGAATTGCGCGGACAGCGTTCTGCGCAGGCGTTCTTCTTTGTAGGGGTCGACCGACAGCAGTCCGATGTGGTGCTGGAGTTCGAGCAGATGTCGGCGTGTGGGAGTGACGACCAGCAGGGCGCCGTCCGGCCGGAGGACGCGGTGGAACTCCCGACCGTTGCGGGGTGCGAAGACATTGAGCAGGAGGTGGACCGCATCGGTTCGGATGGGCAGAGGCTGCCAGAGGTCCCAGCTGGCTGCCGTCGAACGGGGATGGGCTCGTGCAGCAGAGCGCAGGGCCTACGTTGAGGTGTCCAGCCCCAGCCCCATGGCTGGGGGGAGGGCATCCAGAACTGCCGCGAGATAATGGCCGGTGCCGACGCCAGCGTCCAGGAGGGTGCCGTCGGACGGGCAGAGCACTGCGGCGAGTTCGGCGAGGGTGCGAGTGAGCGGCGCGTAGTGGCCGGCCTGGAGGAACGCAGTGCGGGCCCGGATCATGTCTGGGGTGTCGGCGCTGGTAGGACGCCGGTGCCCGGTCATCAGGCTGATGTATCCGTGGCGGGCGATGTTGAAAGTGTGCCGGTTGGCACACCGTAACGCACGGTCGGCGGATTCGAGGCGAGCTGGGCACAGGGGGCAGGTCAGGACGGCCAGAAGCCTGTCACGCGAGTCCCGGTGGGTGGTGGACATGGTCGCTCCTCGGCAGCGGTGAGCTGCGTGCTTGCAGTGGACGATGGGGTCGTCAGCGCCCGCGAGTCGACCGCGATGCCCAGCCGGCTGTTCCGGAAGGGTTGGTTCACCAGGTCCATTGCCATGACGAACAGCCCGTGCTCGGAGGCATGGTGGCTGTGAGATCAGCAGTCGGTAGCGGGCATGCCAAAGACAGCGGCGTGACGGCACGGTCTGGTCAGACCGGTGTCAGGCCGCTGTCCTCACCGCAGCGTCAGAGAAAGCAGTGCGGGATGCTCGTGCATGCCATGCCGCAAGACTACCGACCGGGTGAAGCATGATCCTTTTGGGCCGGTCTTCGGAGGCGGCGGAGGCAGATGATGCTGCCGGACGGCTCCAGCAGGGCCGGGTGGAGGTCTGCGGCGGCGTTCGTAGCAGGCTCGGCCTGCCAGCCTGCTGCGTCCTTCAAGGCGGCCTGGATCCACCGGTACTCATCGCAGAGTTTCGCAAGCATCTCAGTGCTCTCCTCGGCGAACTTGCGGTCCCTGCGTGCCTCCAAGGAGTGGCAGCCGGAGGGCCGCGCGGCGGCCGGGCGCGGACGTCGGAGCACGGGCGGCCTCGTCAACGAGACCCGCGCCCGGTTCGCCGTCGGCGGCGGCAGCTCGGAGGGCACGAGCCGAAGAACCCGCCGCTGCCGGCTGACCTCTACCAGGGCAACTCGACGGCCCGCCGCCCCACATGGGCGGCAGGGCCAGTAGTGCGGCTACTGCTTCCTCGGGGCCACGGCCTCGAGGTCGTCGATGCTGCCGGACATGATCGTGCGGATGTGCTCGGTGATGTGCTGGGTCGGCCAGTCCCACCAGGCGAGGGCCAGAAGGCGGGCGACGTCCTCATCGCTGTAGCGGCGACGGATGAGTCTGGCTGGGTTGCCGCCGACGATGCCGTAGTCAGGGACGTCGTCGACGACGACGGAGCCGGACGCGATGATCGCTCCGTGGCCGATGCGGACGCCGGGCATGATCATGGCCCGGTATCCGAACCAGACGTCGTTGCCGACCACGGTGTCACCCCGGCCGGGCAGGCCGGTGATCAGATCGAAGTGCTCGGCCCACGAGGCGCCCATGATCGGGAAAGGAAACGTCGAGGGGGCATCCAAGCGGTGATTGGCGCCGTTCATGATGAACCGCACGCCTTCGCCCAGCGCGCAGAACTTCCCTATGACCAGTTTCTCCGGCCCGTAGTGGTACAGCACGTTGCGGGTCTCGAACGCGGTCGGCTCGTCCGGATCGTCGTAGTAGGAGAACTCCCCGATCTCGATCAGCGGCGAGGTGACCAGCGGCCTCAGCAGCACGACACGAGGATGGTCGGGCATCGGGTGAACCACGGTCGGATCGGCAGGAACAGCTGGCATCACGAATCGACTTCCTCACACGCTACAGAGTGGCTCCACCCATGATCGCAACTTCCCCAACAGGCAAACCGCCACTGCACGCGCCGCGACAGGAGCGCTGTCCTTCAACGGCTGGACGAAGACCTTCACCGACCCGCGGCCATCGTTGACCGCCTCACCTTCAACGAAGCGATCACCCAGACCGGCACCGAGTCCTCCCGCCTGGCCCACGCCACGGCCCAGGCCGAACGCGCCGCCGCGAGCTGACCCGCGGCGCCAGACGGGAGGGCCCGGGTGGAACAGGGGAATGGTCTCCCGGGCCTACGCTCAGGGTGAGGCGGGTGAAGTGCTGCCGGATGGAGATGCGGGAGGAGAGCATCGGCTCGCGGCGCAGCACGGTGTGGCAGCCTTCCCCCTTCCCCGCCGACGAAGGTGACGGCGAGCTGTGTGGAGGGGTCGTCCCACAGATAGCGGAAGTATTCGAACGCTTCGCCGTTGAGCCACTGGGCTTCGTCGACGGCCAGGGCCCCGGGGTCCGCTGCCTCACGGTCAAGGCGCGTGCATAGCCAAGGCGGAGGTGCCCGACCAGTTCGGTGCCGGCGCTCGCAGGCCGGGGCAGCTCGGTCCACACCGATCCCGGTTTCCGTACGGCGGGGGTCGGCACGCTGAGCACCTTGGCGAGTTGGGGCACGAGGCGGACGCGGGCGGTGTGGTACTGGATCGCCACCTTCCCCTTGGTCGTACGGCACGGGGAGCCCGCCGGGGCGGTACAGGCGGACATCGGGCAGTCGCGTGCTTCCACGCGCTTGAAGTCGTCGGTCACGCCCCGGACTGCTTCATGAGGGTGTTTCAGAAGTCCAGTCGTTTGCAACGACCCATGAAACGTGATCGCCGCAGGTGGACCGTCGGACGGCCGCGTGTTTCACAGGCGACCGCCTATGCAACGCCGCCCCGGGGCGGATGTGGAAACGTTCTATCGTCAAAGCCGTTGAATGTCCGCGCTGGTGCCAAGGTGGTCGAGTCGCGGCGAAAGGAGCGCATCGGTTGCCTGGCCGCCCTGGCCGACCAGCTCGACGCGCACCACCGGCAGGCACTCGCCGCATCGCTGCCCGCACTCCTTGAAATGGCCCGGCTCGCCGCCCAACCACCCAACAGGCCGACGGCACCACTTCCCCCCTACCCAGAAAGAACCACGCCATGACCACCCCGCACGCCTTCCCCCTGGAGCCCACCCCGATCCATGTGTCCGACAAGGTCCTCGATGACCTGCGCGCCCGTCTCACATTGACCCGTCCGCCGCTGGACGAGGGGAATGGGGACTGGTCCTACGGCGTCCCGGACGGCTATCTCCGTGAGCTGGTCGCCTACTGGCGGGACGGCTACGACTGGCGCAAGGCCGAGGCCGCCATCAACGCCTACGAGCACTACCAGGCGAGCGTCGCCGGTGTACCAGTGCACTTCATGCGCAAGCCTGGCCGCGGCCCTAGCCCGATCCCGTTGATCCTCACCCACGGCTGGCCGTGGACGTTCTGGCACTGGTCGAAGGTGATCGACCCGCTCGCCGACCCGGCCGCCTTCGGCGGTGACCCCGCCGACGCGTTCGACGTCATCGTGCCGTCCCTGCCCGGCTTCGGTTTCCCCGGCCCGCTCACCGGCTTTTCGGACGTCAACTTCTGGAAGGTCTCCGACCTCTGGCACACCCTGATGACCGAGACTCTGGGATACGAGAAGTACGCCGCCGGGGGCTGCGACATCGGCGGGATCGTCTCCAGCCAGCTCGGCCACAAGTACGCTGACGAGCTGTACGGCATCCACATCGGCTCCGGGCTGCCGCTCGACTTCTTCACCGGCCCCCGCGCCTGGGACTTCGCCCGGAATCGGCCCCTCACCGACGACCAGCCCGCCGACGTCCGCGCCCGCATCATCGAGCTGGACCACCGCTCGGCGGCCCACCTCGCCGTGCACATGCTCGACGGCGCCACCCTGGCCCACGGGCTGAGCGACTCACCCGCCGGACTGCTCGCCTGGCTGCTGGAGCGCTGGAACGCCTGGAGCGACAACGGCGGCGACGTCGAGTCCGTCTTCACCAAGGACGACCTGCTCACCCACGCCACGATCTACTGGGTGAACAACTCCATCGCCACGTCGATGCGTTACTACGCCAACGCCAACCGCTACCCCTGGGCCCCCGCCCACGACCGCACCCCGGTCGTGCAGGCCCCGGTCGGCCTCACCTTCGTCACGTACGAGAACCCGCCCGGCATCCACACCACCAACGAGCGCGTCCGGGCGTTCAAGGCCAGCCCGCAGGCTGACTGGTTCAACCACGTCAACGTCAACGCCCACGACCACGGCGGCCACTTCATCCCCTGGGAGAACCCCGACGCCTGGGTGAGCGACCTGCGCCGCACCTTCCACGGCCGCAGGCCCTGAACGACCCTGCGGGCTCGTCCGGCAACGGGCCAGGCGAACGTTGCCTGGCGAGAGCGTGCGCGTCGGCTGACCGGCCCGCGCCGCCCGCCACGCCGTCTGCCTGCGCCGGCCTCCCTACGGGGACTCCGCTCGCCGCCACCTCCCGGGAGCCCCGTCCGCCGGTACAGCACGGCGTATCAGCCTCACCACCAGCGCCGTGCTGCTCCTGCTCACCGCTCTGGCGGCCAAGGCACTCCCGTCCGCCGTGCCCGCCAGCCCGCCACAGGGCCTCGTTCAGCCTCGGGTCGGTGAAGTCCTGGAAGTCATTCACTGTGTCTCCGTACGCGATCGGTCGGCGGTGTCCGCCGGGGTGCGGGGGCGGGGCACGGCGGCGGCCGGCCCCAGGTCGAGGCGCTTGTCCATGTCCAGGCGGAAGGTGCCGTACGGGTTGACGCTGGACCAGAACAGCGCGGTCAGGCCGCGCCGGTCCTCCTCGCTCAGCCGCGATGCCCAGGCCGGTTCGGCCAGGACGTGCTGAACCAGCAGGGTGTTGACGTGGACGAGCGCGGACTGGAGCAGGTGCAGGGCGAGCACCGAGGTCTCGGCGTGCTCCTTGTCCGGGCCGGTCAGGGCACCGTCCTTGCCGTAGTGGAGCACGGTAGCCGCGGGACTACCAGTCGCGGCCGCTGCGGCCGCGCTTGTTCGCGCTGTTCCGGTTCTCCACGACCTGGAGCCCGCCGTGGATCTCCCGGCGCAGGCCGGGGCCGGCCAAATAGTCGCAGGCGAAGACCGTGCGGACCGCGCGCCCGAGTTCTTCGAGGGCCTGGTACGTGGGGTGCTTGGGGCCACCGCGGGTGAAGCGCCGCAGCACCTGCTCGGCCTCCGCCGTCCCGAGCCGGAGCGCGGTGGCGTATTTGACCCTCTGGTCGCACTGCTGCTCGATCAGCTCCCAGCGGATCGGGGCGCGTCAGCGAGGTGCCGAGGGCGGGCCGGCCGGGCGGGGTCTCGTCCGGGCGGTACAGACGGATGCTGCCGATGTCCTTCAGCCTCGGCAGCAGGCGGAAGTTGAGCAGCTCGGTGAAGGCGAACCCGACCACGCTCGCACCGTGGGTATCGACGTAGTTGGACTCGATCTCGGCGTCCGTGCAGTGCCGCAGCAGGCCCTCGATCATCGCCGCGACCTCGGACGAGGAACAGGACTTCAGCTGGGAGTAGATGCAGACGTTCTTGGCTCGAGGTGCCAGTAGATCATTACGCCCGTTGCCGCCGTAGCGGGCGTGGTGCTCGGTCATGAAGTTGCTGGACCAGGATCCGAACTTCTTCGAGTCCGACGCGCAGGCATTGCCACGGCCCCACCAGGCGGTGTCGCGGGCGGCGAAGGTGGCGTTGACGAGCCTGGCCACGGCGGCACGGAGGTTGTCGACGGTGATGAAGTGCCGGTGCACGTGCCGCAGCGCGGCCTCGCTCTCGCCGTGCTCGCCGGTCGCCACGATCGCGCGGATGCCCATGTTCGTGCCCAGCGCGAACGGCGCCAGCAGCAGGCGGCGCTGAGGGGCGGCCGACCCCCTCTACTGGGGTACGCCCGCACCACCCCAGTGATGCAAGCGGCATGGCCAATTCCGGTGGTGACACCTGCATGGACGGCACACAGGATCGGTCGGGGCACTCAACTGCCCCTTGGGCTATGTCCATACAAGGGGGGAATTTTGCGTTTACGTCTGCGCACCGTCCTGACCGCTCTGGCGTTATTCGCCGGAGCACTCAGCCAGACTCAGTCGGCCACCGCCGCGCCCGCGACCGATCCGCTCGCCGCCTGCGACCAGCGCAGCGATAAGGCGCCGCGCTGTGTCACCGCCACCGCGAAGCTGGACAGAGCACCCGCCGTGGGCGGCACCGCCGCGCTCTCCGTCACCGTCAGCTCCAAGGCCGATGTGCCCGGGGCGCGTATCCACATCGACCTGCCCAACGGTCTGACATGGGCGGCCGAGCCCACCGGGTTCACCACCGGCAAGAAGGAGACGACCCAGCCGGACGAGGGCGGGTCCGTCACCCGCGCATCCCGCTCCACGGATCTCGACCGCGGACAGTCCCTGCGGTTCACCGGCAAGGTGACAGCCGCGGCCGCCGGTGACTACGCGATCCGGGTACGGGTCCTGCCGCCCTCGGGATACGGCCTGGGCACCGAGCAGTCCGCCCTGCTCACCGTCGGCAAGACCGCCGCCAACTCCCGGCTGGGGCTGGACTCAGGACCGTATGCCACCGCCCACCTGCCCGCTGGCACCAAGGTGGGCCGGCAGACCACGCTGCCCGCGCCGAAGCTGGGAGGCTTGGCCGTCCCGGACAGCGCCTCGGCCACCGCGGCAGCGGCCCTCAGCTGCGTACGCGGTAGCTTCAGCTACACCGACCGGGACGGCAACTGGCAGTCCTCCGTCAACCTCCAGGTGCAGGTGTGGGACGAGGATCCGGCCAACAGCGACGATCTGCTCACGGTCGGCCTCACCGACGCAAACGGCCGCTACCGGCTCTGCTTCGACAACAGCACCGATGCGCGCGGCGGCCAGGACGTGTATCTCCGCTTCGTCACCCAGAACGGCCAGTGGGGCGTGGAACGGGACGACGACCCCTGGACGTTCCGCACCGGTCAGCGGGACAACCTCGGCGACGGCACCACCACCGACTTCGGCGATCTGTCGCCCGCCGACCGCCGGCTCGACCGCTCGCTGCGCGTCTACGACGTGGCCAACACCGCCTCCGCCTGGACCCCGGGCGACTGCTGGGACTCCCGCGATCCCGACTGTGAGCGCATCGACTTCAACTGGGAGCCGGGGCAGACCGAGGGCACCTTCTTCCGCCCCGGCGAAGATGAGATCTATCTGATCGACCAGGACGCCGACGACCGCAACGTGGTGGCGCACGAGCTGGGCCACGCCGTGATGGATGACCTGTATGACGACAACGACTTCGAGACAAACTGCGGCTCCGACCACCAGGCGCACAAGCAGGAGACGGAGGAGTGCGCCTGGAGCGAGGGCTTCGGCGACTGGTACGGCGTCGCTGTCTTCAACGACCCGGTCTACCGGGACACCGTCGACCAGAACATCAACGTCGACTTCGATGCCGCGACCTGGGGCTCGGTCCGCACCGACATGGCCAATGACCCGTGGGACAACGGCGACCGGGTGGAGGGCCGTATCGCGGGCGCCCTGTGGGATCTGGTCGACGGCGGCGACGAGGCCTTCGACGACTACAACGACACCCTCGACAACGTCTGGTACACCTTCCTCGACGACCGCCCGCACACCTTCCACGACTGGTGGACGGAGCGCGGCGGCAACGGCAAAGAGACCGGCGAGGCGGCGCTCGGCGCCCTTTACCAGAACACCATCGACTACGACTTCCGTGACCGTCTCGCCGACCATGTGTCGCTGAGCAGACCGACCCCGCTCGTCGACCACAACTACCGCTTCGACACGACCAAGATCTTCTGGTCTGTGGTGACGCTGCGGCCGCCGGCGAACACGGACTACGACCTGTCGCTCTACGAGGACTCGGGCCTGAGCAACCTGCTGGCGAGCAGCGTCCACACCGGTGACGCCACGGACTTCGTCGCCATCAACTCCAACCGCCGCGATCTGGGGGACTACTACCCGCAGGTGCGACGCCCCGGTGGGACCGGCACCGGCGACTACCGGATCGAGGGCGATGAGACGGAGGGCCTGCTGGCCGACACCCAGACCATCACCATGGGCGCCAACCGGCTCGCGGCGGTCTGGGACGTGTGCCTGTCCGCGCAGCAGGACGTCACCCTCACGGTGACGCCCTCGGCCGGCAGCCAGGATGCGGAGCTGTACGTCCTGTCGGCCGACTCCGGCGGCTCCGACAACGTGGCGAACCGGACCGACGCCACAGCGAGCAGTACGGGCCACGGCGCCGGCGATGCCGAACAGCTGACGGTCTCCCTGGGCGACGGCTGCCATGGCGTGGTCGTCGTGAACCGTGCGGGCAGCGGCAGCTACACCATCACGCGTTCGTAGCCAGTCAGGGGGCGGCCGGGTCCCTCCGGCCGCCCCGCAGTCCAACCGGAGTGACCATGCGCCTCACCCCTGCGCTGCGCCGGATCGCAGCTGCACTGGCCCTGCTGTCGGCCACCGCCTGCGGCGCGGACAAGCCCGTGCCCCCCGGCGGCCCTCCGTCCGGCAGCACCACTCTGGTGCTGGGCGTCCGCGACATCCCCGGCAAGCCCGGCGCCGCCAAGCTGCGCCCCATGCCAGGCATCTCGCTGTACGGCGACGGCACGCTGGTAGCCCCGTCGGGCCAGACGGGGGCACTGGAGCGCGCCACGGCGTACCACCTGACGAAAGACCAACTCAAGCGCCTCTACGCGGACGCGTACGCCCAGGGCCTGGCAAGGACCCGCAGCCCGGAGAAGTCGGAGACGATCGATGGCACCACACTGCTGATCACCCTCACTACGGACCAGGGTGTGGTGACCACCCGAGCCCCCGCAGACGGCAGCCTCCAGGACTACCGAGCCGGCCTGGCCCCCGCCTCCTGGCCATCCACCGCCTTCAGCGCCAACCCCCGCCCATATGACCCACCTCGCCTGGCAGTCTTCGCCGGCTACACCACGGCCTCCACAGCCCCCGCGAAACCCTGGCCCTTCACACCCCCCGACCAGGGCACACAGACCCGCGAAGGCTGGTGCACGATCCTCACCCCACACCAGTCGGCCCAAGCAAAGCCCCTGGCCGACAAAGCCACCCCGGAAACTCCCTGGACCTCCTCAGGCCACACCTACTGGCTGACGTTCCGCCCTCTGCTCCCCCACGAACGCGACTGCGCCGACCTGGGCCCATGAACAGGGGGTATCCGGCGCCCGTGCCGCGAGCGGCACACCGACGGACAGAACACCCTCGCCTTCGCCGACGGCATCAGCGGACCACCGCACCCCGCACACAGCCGCGGCCCAGAGCCATCGCCCGCGACCACGACCACGACCAACCGCAGCCGGGGAACGCCGTCCCCCAGCGACATGACCCACGCCTACGAGGACATCTTCGAGTCCGGTGGTAAGAACGCCGGCAGGGTCTTCGCGGCCTCCTCCACGCTGACCGAGGCCAAGAGGATCTACAAGGAACGCAACGACGAGTTCGGCTCCAGGGCCCGGGTTGCCTTCTTCGAGACCAAGCCGGCCCACACCCAGACGTACGCGCTGAAGACGAAGGACGGCGGGGTCCTGACGATCGCGCCGCTCTCCCACAAGAAGGAAACCCTGGTGACGCACTCCGGTCTCGAGATCCGTCCTTCGTCCGTAGAGGCCATCTACAACAGCCGCCGCCGCCCGATCGTCGTCACCGACTTCCACGGTCAGGGCCTCTTCAACCTCCCAGCCAACGGCAAGCCAAAGGCCCTCGACGGCGTGTACACCGTCATCGATTCCCGATAACACAGGCCCGTTGCTGGGCCGTACCAGTCAGCTGGGTCGTGACCCCCCGTCGGCCATGAGCCCTCCTCCGACATTGCACCCCCACACCGTCGGATTCGTGCCCGCGGGCTTCAAGCAGTCGCGGGGTCGACCTCGTCGCCGGGAAACACAGCTGGTCCCACGAACGTCGGCGCCTCGCCCCTGGCTCGGAACGCAGGAGGGCCCGTCGCCGCCGGGACTTCCTGCTGTCCGCCGCAACGGTCTTAACCGGGTCAAGGGTCATCGCCCCCGCTCTTCTTGCCGCGTCATGACGTGTTGGGCGGCAGGGGGTGCCCAGCGATGTTCTGGTGGCGTTAGCTGGGGCCGAGAAGCTGTTTCCGAACTTCGCTCCTGTTGGTGAGTGCACACCTGAGCTCTGTTACAAGCAGCGAGGCAGTATCTGCGAGTTCTGGTGCTGTCAGTGCTGTTTGCGACGATCACGACATGAGCGAGAGAAGCTGGTACCTCCAGGACTGGGGCGATCTGGCGTGCGTCAGGGCGCGGCTTGAGAGTGAGGAGTCTCCGACCGACCGATTGGGGTCCGATTACGTCTGGGAGACGCCTTTGCACCTGGCGGCTGAGAGGGGCACCGCCGAGGCAGTGGCGGTGATGCTCGAGTTCGCGCAGGAGGTGGATGTGCCGGACGCACAGGGGCTCACGCCTTTGTGGCGGGCAGTCGCGGGCGTGCAGGGCGAGACCGTGCAGGTTCTGCTCGACGCGGGAGCCAATGCGTGGCGGCCCTGCGTGGGTGAGTGGACGCCGGGGCGGCTGGCGCTGACGACGGAGCTGGCACCTTTGGTGGAAAGGACGCCGGGAGCAGTGCCGTTGAGCGCGGCACAACGGGTGGACCAGGTACGGGCCGACCGGCTCATCGGCGTGTTCGCAGCAGAGCAGATCCACTCCGATGGCCTTGAGGTGACTTTCGCCGACGTGGTCGGCGAAGACGAGGTCATCGGCCGGCTCGGCGCCGACCCGGCGGATTGCCCCGTGCTGCAGCAGGATCCGCAGGTGGACCAGTTCTCGCTGTTCGACGCGGCCGGTGGCCACGCGCTGGGCGTCACCGGTACCGCGAACGGCTGCATCATCAGCCAGCCCTTCTGGCAGGCACTGGACCACCACGAACTGTCCCGCAGACTGTCCCCGGCCACCACCTACAGCCTCTTCTTCAACCCCAAGGGCGGCACTTTCGGCACGCTCTACCGCGACGGCAATCAGGTGCGGCGTGAGGAGATCGGCCACGGTGCCCCGTGGCCGGATGATCCGCCGGAGCACTGGCTCTACCGCTTCTGGCAGCGACCCGGCATAACCTTCCCCTACGACGCCAACCTCCTCGCGTACGCCTGCGCGATGGGAGGCATCTCAAAGGCAAACGTCAGGGACGCCTGGGCGCTGAGCATAGGACCGCGTCGCATCGTGCGGGTGCCGGCACGGGTGTGAGTGCCTGATCTCTAGTGCCGCTCAGGCACGTGACGTGGCTTCTGCAGCGTTGACGCCTGGCCCTGGGTACGCACTGTTACATGAGGAAGGCCTCTCTTCACTTATGGTGACCCGCGAGTCGGGCCGCTCACTGGGCGGCGCGGCGGCAGCAGAGGTGACGGCGTTCGCTGCGACCGCGCCCGCGGAAGAGCCGCGGTGCGGGCAGCCAGCTCCGCGTCCCGGGCGCCAGTGCAGCCACCAGTGACCGTCGTTGTGTGTGGCCGTTCCTGAGGCGCCGGGGGTGCTTGTGAGGGCGGCGACGGGCCGGCCGCGTCAGCGGATGTTGCGGTGAGGCGCCAGGCTCAATTGGGCGAGGGCTCTCCCGGGACAGGGCACATCCTTTGGGTCGGTGCGCTGAGGGTCCGGGATGTTAGCCGGTGAAGGCGGCCCGGAGGTCACTCACATCGGGCCCGCTGTCCTGCTCAGGGACATCCCACTGGTTACCTGTTGCCGGCGCCGTCCGTGTAGATCAAGTCGCCTCCGCGCTGGGATTCCCTCACATCGAAGGCTACGTACGACCACACGGGCTCTCCCGGCTGCACCGGCCCCTCCTCTTCGAGAACGCCCCCGAGCTTGGCGCCGCCGAAGCGGGCCCACGCCTGGCGCTGAAGCCGCGCCGCCGCAAAGCACAGGGCCGGCCCCGCCGGACCGCATCGGCGCCCTCGCGGCGTAAAGCGGTCACCAGCCTCCGGAACAGCCGCGGGCTGAGACGGGTGAATGGAGCTGTCCAGGACGGCTCCGGCGCCGTGATCACACCACCCACACCAAGATCATCTCACCCCTGATGCGGACATCAGGCGGCTGCCCAGTTCGCTTCCCTCATCCTCACGTCTGCTCCGATCGAGCGGTAGGGCCGAGGTGTCATCCGACGTGTGCCAGCAGGCCGTCGGCTCTACCGGCCGCCGGCGGCTGCGGTTAGCATCCTGTTCGTGACCGCAGCCAGCCAGGGTGTGTGAGAGGTCGCCATGTCGGTCGAGCGCCGGACGAAACCACCGCGGCTCCCGCCGCGCTGGTTCATCCGTCTGGCCTGGTCGGTGCACCGGGGCATGTACCGGGTCTTTGGCGGCCGGATCGGGCTGTGGCGACCACGCGCCAATGGGTGGGGCGCGCTGCGGCTGACCACCACCGGGCGCCGCACCGGCCGGCAGCGCAGCGTCATCATCGGGTATTTCGAGGACGGTCCGAACCTGGTCTCGCTGGCGATGAACGGGTGGGGTGAGGGTGAGCCCGCCTGGTGGCTCAACCTGCAGACGCACCCGGACGCGACCGTCGATCTGGTCGACGGGCGGCGGCTGGTACGAGGTCACGCCGCAAGAGGTGACGAGCGGTTGCGGCTCTGGGCCCGCTGGAGCGAGATCGACACGAATCTGGACGCCTACGCGGCGCTGCGGTCGTCCGAGACCGCGGTGGTGGTCCTGGAGCCCAGACCCAGCGCGCCGAACACGATGCGGGGTAGCTGACCGGCTGACGACCCACCCCACGACTGCCGCCTCAAGAGCGACGACGTCCACCACGCCACGCTCGACATCGCCCGCCTGCACAACGCGGTTGCTGAGGGCGGTGCGGGAGCGCGGTGGGGAGGGCACGGGCTGGGGCCGTCCGTGGTGTCTGCCGCTGGCCGAGCGGGTGCTGCTGGTGGCGGTGTACTACCGCAGCAACCTGACCACGCGGCAGCTCGTCCCGCTGTTCGGCGTCTCACCCGCCACCGTGTGCCGGATGATCCAGCGGCTGGGCCCGCTGCTCGCGCTGGAGCCGGTGCGTCCGTCGGCGGAAGCCGTGGACCGTCTGTGGATCGTGGACGGCACCTTGATCCCCGTGCGCGACCGCACGGTGGCCCCATCCTCGCGTAACTACCGGTTCTCGGTGAACGTGCAGGTCATCGTGGATGTGGACACGCGCCTGGTGGTGGCCGCGGCTCGTCCGAGGCCCGGCACCACCGCCGACGTCAGGGCCTGGCGAGACTCCGGACTGGCCGAACACTGCCAGGGCGTCACGGTGCTCGGCGACGGCGCGTACATCAATACGGGACTGGTCGTGCCGCATCGCAAACGTCCAGGGTGCGCACTGCTGAGTGCCCGTTTCTCAACCCTCCTTCTGGATTCTTGCGGCGTCTCGGCTGGCTGTGTGGCCCAGGTCAACGGGCCGGTGGGTGAGTGGCGCTGTCCTGGGTGCGATTTACGGTTGAGGTCGGATGCTCCGCCCCGGGGGTGTACTGCTCGGGGCTGTGCCGTTCCAGGTAGTGACGCCGGGTACGGCGGATCCGGCTGCGGGTGGCGGCACTTCAACGGGGCGAGGGGCGGCGGATCTGCCCGGTCTGCGGGGCTGACTGGGTGGCCGGGGGGATCATCGCCGTAGCGCGGTTTACTGCTCGCCACGTTGCCGGAAGACGGAGCGGCGACCTGGTGCTCCTCGCCGAGGGCCAGGCCCTGGTCCGTCGATGTCTATGTCGCGGTCGGCCGGGGCCGTACCAGATCCAGGCCGCGATCAACACCGTCCACAGTGACGCTCCGACGGCGGACGCCACCGACTGGGGCCAGGTCGTGCAGTTCGACGACCAGCTGATGGCCCTGGCCCCGACCCGGTGGTCGGGCTCAACCGCGCGGTCGCTGTGGCAGAGACCCGGGGGCGGCGGCGGTTGCCCCTGTTCGAGGCCCTGGATTCTGGATGGCTACCACGTCTTCCATGCCGCCCGCGTCGACCTGCTCCGCCGCCTCGGCCGCGGCGGCGGAAGCGTACGACAAGGCGGCGGTACACGCCGACAACGCCGCTGAGCGGGCGTGCCTGCACCGCGCGCGATGTCCTGCGCTGACCCCGCCGACGGTGCCTTCCAACTCGTCAGGGCTTGCGGCCGATGAAGGCGAGCAAGCGAGTCTGGACGTCGGCGCTCTCCGGCACCTCGACCCGCGGTCCGTACTGCCCGCTCGCACGGAGCACGTCGTCGAGCGGCAGCATCCCGTCGAGCAACTGGGCGCATTTGGCGGGGTCGAGGTGTTCGTCCTGACCGGTGGCCCGTGCCAGGTCCCAGGTGTGCATGAAGACATCGGCGGTGTAGAACCGGTCGACCGCCTGGTCCAGTGGGATCTCTCCGATGTGCGGGTTCGACAGCAGCTTGTGTGCGGTGGCCGGATCGTCGAGGAGGGCCTGCACCCCATCGCGGTGCGTCGCCCAGGCGGCCACCGGGTCGTCGTCCACCGAGGGCCCTTTCGGCAGTTCGACTCCGGCGCCGGCTTTCAGGAAGTCGGGGAACCACTCGACGAGGTGACGGACGACGTCCCGGGCTGCCCACCCCTCGCACGGCGCCGGGTTGTCCCATGCCTCTGGATCCGTGCCGCGTACGCGGTCGGTGAATACGCGTGCCACGGTGCGGTGCTCATCTGCTGCTGTTCTCGCCATGATCAAGATCCCGTCTCGGTGTGTCGGTCGGCGCTGTCGCTCTGTTGGCCGCCGAGCAGCTCGTCGAGCCGCTCGTGGCCTTCGCGGACGCCGTAATCCATGCCGCTCTTGAGCATCGAATCGCGGGCTTCGATGGAGTCCATGAGCGACTTGCCGGTGACCCGGGTGCGACCACCGAGGTCCTCGAAGACGGCGGTCTCCAGGCTGACGCCGTCCGGAAATCCCTCGTAGGTGAAGGTCTGCACGATGCGCTCGTTGGGGCGCACCTCGTGGAACACACCATGGAAGCCGTACTCGGTTCCGTCGTCGTCGCGATGCACATAGCGATAGGAGCCACCGCTGCGCGCGTCGTACTGGTCGATCCGCATCGTGAGCCGACGCGGGCCGAGCCACTGGACGACCAGATCGGGGTCGGTGTACGCCCGGAACACGCGCTCCGGCGGAGCGTCGAACTCCCGGATGATCAGGATGGTGGGCAGATCCGGGTCGGCCACGATCCGCGTCTCGTTGCGGTGGTGCGTGTCGGTGGTGCTCATGATGCCGCTTCTTCCGTCGGGGTGTCCGTCGCCGGCTGCTCGCCCATCTGTTCAAGGAGGGCATCGAGGCGGCGGAAACGGTCCTCCGCCTCGCGCCGATAACGTTCGATCCACTTCGTCATCAGGTCGAAGACCTCTGCCTCGAGGTGGCAGGGCCGCCGCTGGGCGACTCTGCTGCGACTGACCAGACCGGCGTCCTCCAGAACCTTGATGTGCTTGGACACGGCCTGCACCGTGACGTCGTACGGCTCGGCCAGTTCGTTGACCGTGGCGTCCCCGGCGGCGAGCCGGGCCACGATGTCGCGCCGAGTGGGGTCACCCAGTGCGGAGAACACCAGCGACAGCCGGTCGTCGGTCACCTCGCGCCTCCCATATTCAACCGATTGGTTAAATACCTTACGGCCGAGGGTTCCGGCTTGTCAACCAATTGGTTGAATAGCGGCGTGCCGTCCGCGCGCGGCTGCGCGGCTCGAGATCAACAAGGAAGAGCTGATCCGGTTCTTCACCCTGACACCGGCGGACGTGGGGTTCATCGACCCGGCCGCGGCCGTAGTCCGAAGGACCGGCTGGGGCTGGCGGTCCAGCTGTGCACACTCCCCTGGCTCGGGTTCGTCCCGGACGACGTCGCCTCGGCGCCACCGGCGGCGGTCGCCCGACTCTCCGAACATCTACAGATCCCCGTGGGTGAATGCAGTTCTACGACGGGCTGAAGCAGACCCGCACCGGGCACCTACGCGAGGTGACCCGGTACCTGAACTGGAAGCCCGCGAAGACGCTGGAGCTGAAGGAGATGGACGAGTTCCTGCTCGCCCGCGCGAAGGAGCACGACTCCCCGTCGCTGCTGTTCCGCCTGGCAGCTGAACAAGGGCGAATCTCCGCACTCGCTTCGCCGCAGCCTGCTGTACGCGCACGAGGGCGCGATCCGGCACCGCCACCTGGCCGCGCAGACCGAGCAGGCGTGGTGCCTGACGCTGCTGACCAACTCGGTGGTGACCTGGACGACGGAGTACTACGGGCTGGCCATCGCGCAGATGCGTGCCGAGGGCCGGGCGGTCGACGACGAGCTCCTCGCGCACATCTCTCCGGCCCACAGCGAGAACGTGAACTTCTTCGGCACGACAACGTGGAAGTCGACACCGAGCTCGCCAAGCTCGACCCGGCCGGCTACCGGCCGCTGCGGCCCCGCCGCCCGGAAAGGGCCTGAATCGCGACGATCACTGCGAGACGTTCCTCGGCACCGATACCTACAGCGCTGCCGCGATTCGCTCGGCGCCTGGTCCGGAGACGCCTGCGAGCCCGGCGGCTCGCCCCGTGGCCAGCAGGAGCAGATCACCCGCCGGCCCTCGGATTTCGTCCTGTCCCACACCCGCTGACCACTCCCGGTCGGTGGCCACCAGTCTCGTCCCGGCCAGGCGCTTTCGGGCGCCGTAGAACGGGCTGGCGAGGACGTGTTCGAGCGCGGCGACGGTCTGCTCCGCGGGCATGTCCCGCTCGCGCCCGAGCGGTCGCGCAATGTCCTGCCCGTGTACCAGCACGTCGACGAGCGGGTCCAACGGGCTGGACAAAGGCGCGCGGTGGGCCGAGCCTGCCGTCTCGCGCAGCTGGGCGATGAGCTCGGCGGGCCCGAATCTGGCGGCCCGTTCCCGCGCCAGGTCGGCTTCCATCCGGTTCCAGTTGCCGCGCGCCCGGATGGCGCCCTTGATCGTGCCGAGGAGTGTGGTGCGTGTGGACAGCGTCATGTGTGCGGCCACGTCGTGCACGGTCCAACCGGGGCAGAGGGAGGCTGTCTGCCACTCGTGGTCGTCGAGGTCGTCGAGGAAGTCGGCGAGGCTGAGCCGTTCGGCCTTCACCCACGCGAGTATGGCGGTCCGGTCCATGTTCAGCTCTCCTCGGGTGGCAGGTGGGTTTGGGGTTCCGCCGTCATGTGCCGGTCTTGTCGGCTGGGTTGGGCGGTTCGATCTCGGTCAGCTTGCTTCGCAGGTGGGCCCGTTCGGGTTCGGTGCCGGCCAGGTCGATTGCTTCCCGGTAGGCGGACGCGGCCTCGGGCAATCGGCCGAGCCGGTGCAGCAGGTCTCCCCGGGCGGCCGGGTAGGGGTGGTGACCGCGCAGCCGCGGCTCGTCGACCAGCTCGTCGAGCAGCGCCAGGCCCGCCTCCGGGCCGTCGCGCATCGCCACCGCCACCGCCCGGTTCAGCTCGACGACGGGGGACGGCGTGAGCGCGAGCAGCACGTCATAGAGCGCCACGACCTGCGGCCAGTCCGTGCTCGCGAGGTCGGCGGCCTCGTCGTGCAGGGCGGCGACGGCGGCCTGCACCCCGTACGGGCCGGGCGGCCCGCCCGTCAACGCGCAGACCACCAGGCCACGGCCCTCCTCGATCATCGGGCGGTCCCAGCGGCCGCGGTCCTGGTCATCGAGCAGCACGAGCTCGCCGTCCGGACCGGTCCGGGCGTCGCGCCGCGCGTGGATCAGCAGCATCAGCGCGAGCAGGCCGGCAACCTCCCGCTCAGCGGGCAGCAGCCGGCGCAGGATCCGCGCCAGCCGGATGGCCTCCTCGGCGAGGTCGAGCCGCTGCAGCTGAGGGCCCGAGCTGGCCGCGTAGCCCTCGGTGAAGACCGAATAGAGGACCTGGAGCACCCCGGGCAGGCGCTCCGGCAGCTCGTCGGCGCCGGGCACGCGGAACGGGATACGAGCCTCGCGGATCTTCTTCTTCGCCCGCACGATCCGCTGGGCCATCGTCGCGGGCGGGACCAGAAAGGCCCGCGCCACCGCGGGCGTGGTCAGACCGGCCAGGTAGCGCAGGGTCAGCGCCGTACGGTCCTCGGCCGCGAGAGCGGGGTGGGCGCAGGTGAAGAACATCTGCAACCGCTCGTCGGCCAGGTCGCCGTCGGCGTCCGCGGGCGGGGCGGGACCGGCGCGGTCCGCCTCCACCTGAAGGATGGCGAGGCGGGCGGCATACGTCTGGTCCCGCCGCAGCCGGTCGACGGCCTTGCGCCGCGCCGTGGTCAGCAGCCAGGCACCGGGCTTGGCCGGGACGCCCTCGGCCGGCCAGTGGACCAGTGCCGCCTCGACGGCCTCGGAGGTGACCTCTTCGGCCAGGTCGAGATCGCCGAAGCGGCGGACGAGGGAGGCGAGCAGCCGGCCGCGCTCCTCCCGGAACACCGCCTCCACTGTCGACTGGCCAGGCGACTGATGGGGTGACTCGATGGGCGTGTCGGGTCCTGCGGCTCCCCCGTCCCTCATGTCAGGCCCCGAACTCGGCGATCGGCCGCACCACCACCGACCCGCTGCCGCGCGCGCCGGGACAGCGCGCGGCCCAGTCGAGCGCGACATCCAGGTCCGGTACGTCGACGACATAGAAGCCGCCGAGGACCTCGCGGGTCTCGGCGAACGGCCCGTCCGTGACCGCCCGCCTGCCGTCCTGGCCGACCCGAACCGTCGTGGCGGTGACCAGGTCCGCCAGTGATTCCCCGGAAACCCAGATCCCGGCGTCCTTCACCTCCTTGTCGTAGCTCATCCAGTCCTCGAAGGTGCACTCGGCGGCTCCGCCGTCCTCGTCGATCGCACCAGCGTTGATCAGCAGCATGTACTTCAAGGTCCGACTCCTGTCAGGTCCTGTGGTTTCCTCGCGCGCCGGGGCGCCGTACACCATGACGACGAACGGGACACAGTCAGATCGACAGCTCCCCAAAATTTTCTCCGGGACAAGCTCAGCGCCCACGCTGGTTCTCACAAACGTAAACGATGGTCCCTGGATCACCGAGTGATCAGGCAGCCTGCGCCAGGTAGTACGGAGTGACGTCGCGGCGTTCGGCAGGGCGGGCCTTGCGGTGGGTGAGTCGCCGGGCCATCAGGGTGATCGCGGCCCAGGTGATCAGTGACTCGCTCATCTCTGGGAGACGTTCGTGATCGCGGCAGTGGCGGCGGGCCCGCATGATCCACGACCACGAACGCTCGACCACCCACCTGCGCGGGAGGACGACGAACCCCTTCGCGTCCGGCGGGCGCCGCACCGTCTTGATGGTGATGTCGAGGTACTTCTTCGCCCAGTCCACCAGCGCTGCCGATTCCCACCGCGGACGGCCAGGCCGACGCTTTCGCCGCCTTCCCCGACCGTGGCGAGCGGCACCCGGGGGTGCTGCTGTACACGGACGCCTTCGGCGTGCGGCCCGAGTTGGAGGAGAGGGCCCGCGAACTGGCCGAGCACGGGTACTACGTGCTCGTCCCCAACCTCTACTACCGGCACGGCCCGGCACCGGTGATCGAATTCCCGAGCACATCGGAGAAGACATCCGACCCGCGGTCATCGCCCAGTTGATGCCCTTGATCGAGGCGCACACCACCGAACGGGTCCTGCGCGACGCCGACGCCTACCTCAGGTTCCTCACCACCCAGCCCGAGGTCAGCTCCGGACCGGCCGCCGTGATCGGCTACTGCATAGGCGCCGCCTTGGCGATGCGCACTGCAGCGGCCCATCCCGACCAGGTGGCCGCCGTCGCCGGATTCCACCCCGGCTTCTTGGTCACCGACGCGCCCGACAGCCCGCACCGCCTCGTCCCCAAGCTCACCGCCCAAGTCCACCTCGGCCTCGCCGAAAACGACATGCCGCCCGAGGACATCAACGAGCTCAACAAGGCCCTGGACGCCGCAGGTGTCGGCTACACCACCGAGATCTGCCCCGGCACCATCCACGGCTACACCATGTCCGACACCGACGCCTTCAACCCCTCCGCACTGCAGCGCCACTGGGACCGTCTGCTCCCCCTCCTCGACCGTACCCTGGCCAACAGCTGAGGCTCCGGCTCGGAAACCAGACCCGAAGTACACGGCTCCGGAGTCCTAGGTGTTGCTGGCCATGACGTTGTTGGCGGCAGAAACTTGGCGGCGAGCAGGATCAGTGAGTGATGCTGGCAACGCGCGTGGGCTTTCGGTGTCAGTGGCTGTGTGAGGCGTTGTGATGATGGCCGCGACGTTGGTTCGTCGCCCTGGACCGGAGCCAGTTGTCTCGGGGAGGGGCGCCAGCTTCCGATGTGGTTGATGACTGCCCGTAGTCCGGGCTCGGTGTGGCCCCTGAGAGGTCGTCACCACCGTCGGTGCACGGTTGCCTTACTGCTGGTCACCAGGCTTGCCGGCGGAACGTCATCGGTCACGACCGCGCCAGCGGCGACCACGGCATCACGGCCAATGCTGACGCCAGGAAGGATCGTGGCACCGGCGCCGATCCACACGTTCTCCGCCACATCGATGGGCGCGCCGCTTAGCCACCCCCGTCGCTCCTCAGGATCGACCGGGTGACCGACGGTGATGAACGTGGCCTTTGGCCCGACCATCACGCGCTTGCCGAGCCGGATGCCGGCGTAGTCCAGGAACGTGCAGTTCTGGTTGACGAACACGCGCTCCGCGAGGTCCAAGTGAAGGCCGTGGTCCGTGTAGAAGGGCGGATAGATCGTGACTCTCGTCGACAGCGGACTGCCGAGGATCTGTTCGAACAGTTCCGCCTTACCCGCTTCGTCCTCGAAGGGCAGGACGTTCAGGCGGGAGGTGAGCTCGGTGACCCGCAGGACCCTCTCGGCCATGGCCTGGAACTCGGCGCTATGGATGCGCATGAGACGGTCGCTGGACATGCCACGATCCTTTCTGGTGTACCGGTGACTGGATAAGACTCACTGGGCGCTGGTGGAGGCTGCTATCAGCAGCCGGTCGAGTCACCTTTGCCGGGGTTGGGACCTGCGAGCATGTGCGATGTCGCTGTCGCCGCGCCGTGGCGTCGTTGCCCAGAACGGGAGCCAGACCGTCTCAGGGAGCCTTGGCAGGCTTCCGAGGTGGGTGATGATTCCACGGAGTCCTGGATGTGCATTCGTTCTGGGGAGGATGAGAGAGAGTGGGTATGCGAGGGTCGGATTCACGATAGGGATGCGGCGTAGGTCGTAGTTCGTCGGCCAGATGTACCGGTCGCGTGCCCCAACGAGGGTGGCCACGTCCGCGGAGTCCGCGAGGGTGTCCAGGAGTACTTCGTCTCCAAAGTGCGGGCCTGCCGCGTCGATGCGTAGGTCGAATTCGGTGGCGAGCTGATCGTAGAACTCCGCCCATTCGCTTCGGGGCGCGATACCCGGCACCCATATCCGGTGCTTACGCAGCTGCGGTGGCGTCAGTCTTCGCGCGGAGGCGAGCGGATGTCTCGGGCCGACGAGAAGTTCCAGCGGAGAGTCGAACGCGTGAATCATTTGAACGTCTGGCGGCAGTGTGTCCGGGTCAGTGACGGTACGGAACGAGGCGTCGATATCGCCTGCTTCGACGGCGGCGACCGCCACACGTGGGTCGTTGACCCGGAGGGTCACCACGTCGAGGTTGGTTTCGGGATGCGACCGCCAATAGTCGTGCAGAACAACGGCCTGCGCGCTTCGCAGGCCGAGAACGTCGATCCGAAGGGCCCGGGAGCCCGGCCTGACCGCGGTGATGGCGCGCTCGACACCCGCGACGATGCTCCGCGCGTGGGGGAGAAACGCCTGACCATCGAGCGTCAGCTCAACCCCTCGGGCGGTACGTGCGAACAGACGGACTTCCAGCTTGCGCTCCAGGGCGGCGATCCGCTTGGAGACCGCCTGCTGCGTCACGCCCAGCTCATCGGCCGCATGTTGCAACTGTCCGAGCTCGGCCGCCCGGACGAACGATCGCAATGCCTCGGTGTCCACTGGCTCACCTTAGGCGTGCACAACTGATCGTTGTGGCTCGCCGAGGATTGGTTGTTTGATCACGCTCCAGCGTGGCTGATGTGGTTCAAGCATCCAAACCGTCGGTTGTCGCGAGGAGCCATGTGCGCGTGAGATTGGGGCCCAGCTTCGGGTGGCTGTGGCCGGCCTAGGCCGTCAGCACATACGGCACGTGAATCGCTTTCGGGGCATTTCCCGCTCGTCGCGGTCCGGGTGCTGCACTCGCCGGCATTCGCCCTCTCGCTCCTGGAAGCTGCCGGCCTTACCGTTGCCGCGATCGTCGCGGTCCCACTCGGGCCGCGGGTCGAGCACCCGGCCAAGCGCCCCGTGATGGCGGCTTCGTCGGCGCCCGCCTCTCCGCGCGCCTCGTCACCCGCTACGGCCCACCGCATCATGATCGTCTCCGGCTGGCTGCGCTCGATCTTCCCACTCGGACTCGCACGAACCCTCCCCGGCATCTCCGGACTCCTCACGGTGATCATCGTCGAGACCCTGCTGATCACCAGCATGGGCAGCTTCAATCCATCAACGCGACAGAGCGCCTGCAATGCACTCCCGCCGATGGCGTCGCACAGGCCCTCAGTGCGTGGAGCATCAGCAGCAAACTCGCACACGCCACACGCGTCGTGGGTCAGCACGCTGTGCCTTGTGCCCGCAGAGACCGTGTGCGGATCAGTTGGTGTAGCAATTGAGCGGGGCCTTTGCCGAGAACGGTTTCGCTTCGACGGTTGCGCGCAGTGTCGCGATTCCCGGACAGCGAGGTGGTGTAGATCACTGTCGGGTTGGAGTTCCTGTTCCCTCTTGACGAGACCTTCTGCGGCCGAGCTGTCGGTGGTGTGAGGCAGAGTGGCCGCTATGGGAACCGGTCTTGGGACTGTGGTGGTCACCGGCGCTGCCGGGCGTGTTGGGTCGGCGGTGCGGGTCGGTTTGCGCGGTGAGGTGGAGCGCCTGGTGCTCGTCGATCGTGTCGGTCTCGTTGCGCAGTCGTCGGCCGAGGAGGTGCGGCAGCTTGACCTGCGTGATGTTGAGGCGGTGACAGCGGCCTTGGAGGATGCGGATGCGGTCGTGCATCTGGGCGGGGTCCCGGATGAGGCGCCGTTGCCGGACCTGTTGGACGGCAATGTTCGGGGGACGCATAACGTGCTGGAGGGTGCACGTCGGCAAGGGGTTGGGCGAGTGTTGCTCGCCAGCAGTAACCGCCTCACCGGCTTCTATCCGGTCTCGGAGACCGTCACGGCCGAGCTGCCGCCGCGTCCGGATGGTCTCTATGGGGTGAGCAAGGTAGCGGTCGAGGCGCTGGGACGTCTGTATGCGGACAAGTTCGGTCTGTCCGTGGTGTGCCTGCGTATCGGGAGCTTTGAAGACGCGCCGTCCGAGCGACGTCATCTGGCCACGTGGCTGAGCCCGCGCGACTGCCTCGGTTTCGTTCGCGCGGCTCTCACCGCCCCGGGCATTCGCTTCACGACCGTGTATGCCGTTTCCGCCAACACTCGTCGGTTCTGGGATATCGAGGCTGGCTCGGTTCTGGGATACACGCCCGTTGACGACGCGGAAGCCTTCGCGTCGAGCATTCCGCCAGACGCGGACTCGGCGGAGTGCGTTCTCCAGGGTGGTGCATACGCCAGCGCGGAATACACGCTCCGACATATCTGAAAACAGGCCGACCGTCGCGATGGGTCACCCTCAGCTGCAGGTCCCGATCACGGTGGTTCGCGGTGCGGGGAGGCGGCTGACCTGTTTTCGGCAGGGTGAATGCGAGCCACTCGGACACCTCAGTTGAGAGCCATGTCGCTCCAACCGTGCAGCTGATGGCCACCCTCATATGCAGGGTGCCGATAGCTTGGTGGTTCCGGGCCCTCTTGGCCTGCGTCCTGACGGACGCGGTTCGTGAGGGCCCGGCTCCGTGACGGACGGTGCACTTTTGCGCGGCGGGGGGACCCAACGGTGATCATCGGGTGGTGAAGCGCGTGCTGTTGTGCTGGTCCTACTATCCTGCTGAGGTGTAGGGCTGGAGGGCCGCACGAACCGTGGTGGGCATCTCCTTCTTGCTGTGGGTCGCGGGATCGATGAACACGTGCCGTACTTCACCTTCTGCGATGACCCGTTCACCGACCTTGAACACCGGGCACACGATCATGCTGGTTGTTCCGAGATGGGTGATGGGCATCTCAATGTCGAGCAGCTCATCGAAGCGCGCCCCCAGGCGGTAGAGAATCCGCGCTTCTGCCACGACCAGGTCGGCTCCGCTCTCGACCATGGACGTGTAGTCCTCGACGACTTCTCGCCACAGCTCGGTCACGGCGACGTCGTAGTAGAAGAGGTAGTGACCGTTGAACACCACGCCTTGCTGGTCACACTCGCTGTAGCGCACTCGCAATCGGTGCGTGAATAGCTTGGCCATGGCGAGATCGTAGTTGCCTCCCGCACTGATGACCGAGGCGGCGGGCGAGCGCGCAGCTCCGGAAGATCGGCTCGGTCACCATCAGCGGCTCACCCCACCGGCGCGGCGGCCGCCACCGCGTGCCCTCTGCCGTGGCCGCCCGATCCAGCTCAAGGCAGTCGTGCACGCACGAGCTCGGCGCCGGCGCCCCGCCGGCCGGGGGTTCATGCAGCCACCGGTTCACCACCGCCGTCGCACGCGGCGCGGCCGGACCGTCCTCGAAGCACAGGGTGTCGTCGACGAGCACGCGCATTCCCTCGGGCCCAAACCCCCGGCTACCAGGCCAGTCGGGGAGCTTCCAGAACGTCTTCTCGCGTACGGACGCGTCCAGTTGCCACATAGCGGTGATCTGCGGCTTGGACAGTGCCTTCGTTCGGTACGGCGGCTCCGGGCGGCGCTCGCGGGTCAGGATGCAGGCTCGATGAAGAACACTTGGCCCCCCTTGCCCACGCACCGCTCCATCACTGCCTCAGTTCCCTCGGAGGTGTCGGAGGCTTTGATCCCCACGCATCCCTGTCCGGCCACGCGAAGGACATACCTGCCGCCTGCGTATGGTCCGGACGGTTCGAGGTGGAACCGGCTGGCCTGCGCGCAGTCGTCATACGGCTCCAGCAACCCGGCACCGGCGCCCTCATCGAGTGCCTTGAGGCAGCCCTTGCCGTAGTCGGGATGATGCCATTGGATCCGGTACGTATCCCCGCCCATCGGCTCCAGCTTGGTGGCCTGCGGTGCCACCTTGCTGCACCGCCGCTGAACGGCCACCAGCGGGGTGTAGCGGCGGTCCAGGACCCGTCCGTCGGTCAGGCACAGATCGGGAGCCGTGACCGGGCGGATGTGTACCCAGCCGCTCAGCAGTGCCGACCTGACGCCAGGGGACGCGGACCCCACACTCCGGTCCGCCCCGGCATCTCCTGTCGGTTCGCCAGAAGCAGCGAGCATCCAGACTCCGACAGCGGTTAGGACCGGGACGGCCACCAACACACTCAGTGCTGTGCCCCTGCGCAGCGGCCTGACGAGCGGGCCCCGCCGAGCCGGTTCTGCCTTACAGGCTTCGCTTACCTGCTGACCGGCGATTCGGTCCCGGGCCTGGAGCCACTGCGCCACCCGTTCCCCTTCCCCACAGGCCTTCACGAAGGCAGCCAGTTGGTCAGGTCGCGGTGCGACGTCCCGGCTCAGCATGCTGGAGGCGGTACTGCGTGGCAGCACGTCCCCGACGTCTGCTGCGCGCTCTTCCAGCTGCCGGTACGACAGTCCGGAATCCTTCTTCAGTTGGCGCAGCAATTCCATGAATGCGGGTAAGTCATGGACTTCTCCGAGTTCCCAACCCCCCAGGTTTGCCATGAAGTTGATCATCGTGGTCGTCGTGCGAGCCGTCAATGGCGATCCGCGCCAATCACGATGCCCGCAGGGGACGGGATGTGGCTCCATCACGAGCTACGGCTTCCGCGGTCGCGATATGCGGACGACGTACGGACACCGTCGGCGGGACAGGACGCTGACCAGCGTGGATACCAAGCAGGGCGTCCGGGACACGCCAAGTACGTCCAGGACATCGGATCGCTGTTCCCTTCGGCCCACTTCCTGCCTCAGGATCACGCCGACAGCAACACTTCGACCTCAAGGGGAAACATGCGTACTCGACTTGTGCTCGCCAGTGCCGCGATGGGAGCCGCCCTGCTGACCGGTGGCACCGTCGCCACCGCGCAGGCGACACCCGCCTCCTCCGACACGAGCATGACGACGGCCGCGGCACCGATCGCCAACTCGTGGATCTACGTCGGCACCTACCGCACCCACAGGGCGTGCTACAACGACGGGAAGAACTCCGTCTACTCCGAGTGGGAGTGCCGACCGACCAGCAGCGGCAAGTGGCAGCTCTGGGTGAACGACGAGTCGTGAGCACGTGACGACCTAGGAGCCCTCTGGACGCGCTGATGGTCACGAACCTCTTCTCAGCGCCGTAACCTCGGATTTTCGTGCCTGTAGCCGCAGCTGCCTTCACGACTGCGAGTGGACGACCAGTGTCGCCCGGTGGGGGCAGTGGCCGTGGTGGGTGCGGAGTCGTGCCGGCGGTTCCCGGGAGTTCCAGGAACCGCCGGCACTCGAGGGTGTCCGTCCGCTACACGACGCGGATCTTCAAGCTGCCGCTGGCGAGGGCGCTGACGCTCGCCGAAGTGCCGGGCGCGACGGTGACGCTGGCGCTGCCGCCGCCGGAGAAGACCAGGGTGGCGTCGGTGTTGTTGGTCACCCGGGCGACTGCCGATACCTGGATGCCGGTGTCGAGGGTGGCTCCGGCGGACAACTTCGCGCCGGGGATCGTGATCGTGCCGCCGGCCGACAGGCCGATGTCCACCGAGCCTGTCACGGCTGCGGTGGCTTGCGTGTGCATGCTCGTGGCGGCGTGTGCGGGTGCCGCCGAGGCGCTGGGCTGGAGAGCGATCAGGCCGCCTGCGACCACGAGTGCGGCAGCGACGATCTTGGCGGTGAGGCGATGGGTCGGGCGCACGGAAACCTCCATGATGAGAGACCACTATCTCCAGGACCGCGGCCGCGCCTGGCTGTGCCAGCCCCCAGATAACCGTGGTAGCGACGTGGATGCAATGTGACTAATTGCCTGCTGGGGGGCGCAGGGGGCGCCAAGAGAGGGCGTGTTGGGGCCCCTCGTACGGGGGTTGAGATTGGATCGCGGGTCCAAGACCCGGCCATGCGCGGCGGGCATGCGAAGGCCCCGAATCGCGGGGCGGATCGCCGGGGCCGTCGCAGGCGGTCAGCGGATCTTCGCGCCGTACACGTGGTCGACCGTCATCGCCATGAGCACCCGGCGGTCGGACACCATCACCGACCGGTACTCGTCCCAGTCCGGGTGCTCCCCGGCGGCGATGCGGTAGTAGTCCACCAGTGCCTCGACCTCGGGACCGTGGGGGTCGGTTCCCGGTCCGGTGAGTGTCGCCGTGCCCTCGGCAGTGGCCCACGCCCCGCCGTCGGGGCTGGTGACCTCCAGCGTGGCTCGTGGGTCACGGCGCAGATTCGCCGTCTTGGCTCGTCCCTCGGTCATCGAAACGTAGATGACACCGGCCTCCTGGTCGTAGAAGGGCATGACGGGGGAAAGCTGGGGGCGGCCGTCCGACTTGATCGTTGCGAGGACACCGAGTCGGCCTTCCGCGAGCAGCGTGCGTGGGTTGAATGGTGTGGCGGTCATGTTCGGGGCCAAGTCGCGACGGGGTGCTGGTTATTCCTGGCGATGCGGGGCCGGCGGCCGGTCGTGGTCGCTCCCCTGAGGGCTTGCGGGTGAGAGCGGGTGTTCACCGCGCTGATGGCCCAGGCTGATGCCGACGAGGATCTGAACTGGGCTGTCTCGGTGGGCTCGACCATCGTGCGCGCTCACCAGCCCGCGGCCGGGGCTCACAAAAAGGAGCCCCGGCCGGCGAGCCGGACGACCACGCGATCGGGCGGTGCATCAACCGCCTCAAGCAGTGGCGCGGTATCCCGCCCGCTACGAGAAGACCGCGACCATCCATCTGGCCGGACTCCACGTCACGGGCATCTTCTTCCGGTCAGCCCGGCGATCCAAACGAAGCCGCCTAGCTCAGCGTCTTCAGCGCCGCCGCGTCGTACGGCTTCAGCTCCTCGAACCGGTCCCCCAGGACCTTCGCCGCCCACTCCGGGTCCTGGAGCAGGGCGCGGCCGACGGCGACCAGGTCGAACTCGTCACGCTCCAGCCGGTCGAGGAGGTTGTCGATGCCCTGGACCGGGGCGCCCTCGCCCATGAAGCCGCGGATGAAGTCGCCGTCGAGGCCGACCGAGCCGACGGTGATGGTGGGCCTGCCGGTGAGCTTCTTGGTCCAGCCCGCCAGGTTCAGGTCCGAGCCCTCGAACTCCGGGAGCCAGTAGCGGCGGGTGGAGGCGTGGAAGGCGTCGACGCCGGCCGCGGCGAGCGGGGTCAGGATCGCCTCCAGCTCCTCCGGGGTCTCGGCGAGCCTCGCGTCGTAGGCCTCCTGCTTCCACTGCGAGTAGCGGAAAATCACCGGGAAGTCGGGCGAGACGGTCTCGCGGACCGCGGCCACGATCTCGGCCGCGAACGTCGCACGGGCCACGGGGTCGCCGCCGTAGGCGTCGGTACGGCGGTTCGTCCCCGCCCACAGAAACTGGTCGAGGAGGTAGCCGTGGGCGCCGTGCAGTTCGACGCCGTCGAAGCCGATGCGCTCGGCGGCCTCGGCGGCCTCGGCGAAGGCGCCGATGACGTCATCCAGGTCACGTCGGGTCATCGCCTTGCCGGTGCCCTCGGTGCCGTCGACGCGGATGCCGGAGGGGCCGACGGCGGGGGCGTCGGCGTAGGGCGGGTCGCCCTGCTTGCGCACCATGCCGATGTGCCACAGCTGCGGCACGATCGTGCCGCCCGCCGCGTGAACGGCCTCGGCGACCTCCGCCCACCCCGCCAGCTGCTCCTCACCGTGGAACCGCGGCACACGGTCACTCTGCCCGGCCGACTCGTGGCCGACATAGGTCCCCTCGGTGACGATCAGGCCCACACCCGCGGCGGCGCGACGGGCGTAGTACGACCGCACGTCCTCACCGGGGACGCCCCCCGGGGAGAACATGCGCGTCATCGGCGCCATCACGATGCGGTTCGGGACGGTCAGGCCGTTCAGGGCGACGGGCCGGGACAGGATCTCGGCCGCGCGGGAGGCCGAGGGGGCAGAGACGGTCACGGGGGTGCTCCTCGTAGGTACCAGGCGGTATGTGCACACGCATTGAATGCGTGCAGGTGCCAACCGTCCCGGCGGTCGCGGCATTCCCCCCTCCGGCGAGCCGCCCTGTGATCCCGGACACGCACCCAGAGCCAGGGCGGTCAGGGCTCCCGCGGCCGGGCACGGAGCATCAGCCTGGGCCATCAGCGCGGTGAACGCCCGCTCCCACGTGCCATCGACGGCCGCCATCCGCAGCCGGGTGTAGACGCCCCTCCAGTTGCCGTGCTTCTCCGGCAGGTGAACCCACGGCGATCCGGTCCGGTACTTCCAGGCGATCGCATCGTTCACCTCGCGGTGATCCCGCCACCGACCACCCCGTTATCGGCGTTCGGTCAGGAAGTGGCGGCTCGATTCGAGCCCACGTTGGTCTGTTGAAGCTCCTGGTTGCTGTCCGGGGCCGGCGAGGTGGCGGGGGGCCTGGGGTCGAGGCGGGCTGCTGGTAGTGGCGGGGCGGAGGCGAACGACGGCGTCGAGGCCGCCGCCGGGCGCGGGTTCGAGGGTGATGTGGCCACCGCCGGCGCGGGTGAGCTGCTCGACGATGGGCAGGCCGAGGCCGGTGCCGTCATGGTGGGTGTCGGAGGCGCGCCAGAAGCGGTCGAAGGCGCGTCGGCGTTCGCTTTCGGTCATGCCGGGCCCTTGGTCGATGATGTGGAGCTCGGCTGCCTGGGGCGTGCTTGTCGTGGCGAGGGTGATGGTGGTGCCGGGGGGTGAGACACGTAGGGCGTTGGCGAGCAGGTTGTCGATGATCTGCTCCAGCGCTCCAGGGATGGCCCAGACCTGGCCCCATGACCGGCCGGCTACGGCGATGCGGACGTGCTGTTCGGCGGCGAAGGGGCTCCAGGTGGCGGCGCGGTCGGCCACGACGGTGTGGAGGTCGACCGCTTCAGGAGTGGTCGCGGTGCTTTCCAGGCGGGCCAGGGAGAGCAGTCCATGGATCATGCGCCCGAGGCGCTCGGTCTCGCCGATGGCCTCCTCAAGGCTGTCGTGAGCGCATGGGGCGAGGTGGGGCTCGAAGTTCTCCAGGCGCAGCCGCAGTGCGGTCAGCGGGGTTTTCAGCTGGTGGGAGACTTCGGCGGCGAAGGCGCGCTGGGCACGGAGCACATGCTGCAGGCGGGTGGCGGTGGCCGTGAAGGAGGCGGCCAAGCGGCGCAGTTCGGGTGGGCCGAGGTGGGCGGCGGGCGGCTCGGTGAGACTGCCATCGGCGAGTTGGGCGGTGGCGCGTTCCAGGGCGTGCACGGGGCGGACGATCCAGCGGGCGAGGGTGAAGGCGATCAGTGCGACGGCGGCAAGGATGCCCAGGCCGGTCAGGGCGAGGGTGAGCCAGATGTCGTGGATGCGGTCGGTCAGCACGGTGGTGGGGTAGCTGATCCGCAGTGCGCCGCGGATGGTGCTTCCGGAGGAGCCCGGCATGGTGGCATAGCGGGTCTCGGTGCCGGTGACCGGGTCGTGGTGGGTGCCAACGGTGGGCTGGTTGTGCAGGGCGGCGGCGATGTCCGGTTCGGCGGACAGGTCGGCGCCGCTGGTTCCGGCGGAGTCGGTCAGCACGGTGCCGGTCCGGTCGACGATGACGACGCGGGCGCCGCGCTCGCTGGCGTAGTCGGTGGCCAGTTCGGGCAGTTCGGCGGTGTCGCCTTCCTCGATGCGTTCCTCGGCGAGTTCGGCCAGCATTCCGGCGTCGCGTTCGATGCTGTTGGAGAAGCGGGACAGCTCGCCTCGGGCGTAGACGAGACCGAAGGGGATCTCCAGACCCAGCAGGACCAGCAGGACCAGGCCGAGGTAGCTGGCGAGCAGTCGGCGGGTCACCCGGGGGTCTCGTCGTGCCCGGGGACGGAGTCTGCCGTCGGCGTGGTCCCGTCGGGCACGTGCAGGCGGAAGCCGACCCGGCGGATGGTCTCGATCCACGCCGGGTCGCCCAGTTTGCGGCGCAGGGCGGCCACGTGCACGTCCAGGGTCTTGGTGGGGCCGAAGAAGTGCGGGTCCCACACCTGGTCCACGATCTGCTGGCGGGAGCAGACCGCGCCGGGGTCCTGGGCGAGGTAGGCAAGCAGGTCGAATTCCTTCGGCGCCAGGGCGACGGCCCGGCCGGCGAGGTGGACCTGGCGGGTGCGGCGGTCAAGGGTCAGCGGACCTATGTGCTGGGCGGCGTCCGAGGGTGGGGCGTGGCCGGTACCGGGCGCCCGCGCGGGCTGCACCATGACGGGTGGACGAGTGCGGCGTGTGACGGCCCGGATGCGAGCCACCAGCTCCCGTACGCCGAACGGCTTGGCCAGGTAATCGTCCGCGCCGAGCTCCAGGCCGAGGACCCGGTCGATCTCCTCACCCCTCGCGGTGATCATGATGATCGGTACGTTCGAGCGCTGCCGCAGGGCACGGCACACGTCGATGCCGTCCATGTCGGGCAGGCCCAGGTCGAGCAGCACCATCTCCGGCTCGGGCGCCGCCAGCGCGGCGGCCCCGGTACGGGCCCGCTCAACGGTGAATCCGTACCGGCCAAGCCCCTCCGCCAGCGGGCCGGCGATCCGTTCATCGTCCTCGATGAGCAACACCTGCATGGCGTCAGACTCACACAGCCCGGCCGCAACGAGTGGAGTAGTCACGCAAACTCGCCTTGCCGTCCAGGGCGAACGCTGTCGCACGTACCGGTGCCAGCGTGCACGGCGGGGCTGGGGCGCCGCCCGTCACGGCAGGCCTTCCGGCCGGGGCAGCCGACCGCTCGCCTCCCCTGGCACGCGGGTCAGCTGCCGTCCTCGTCGCCGGCCTCGTCCTTGGTCTTGACGACCTTGTAGGTATCAGGGTTGAGGTAGACCTCGATCTCGGTGCCGTCCGACTTCTTGATCTCCACCGCGTACAGGCCGGGGTTCTCCGCGTCCTCCTCGGACTTCACCACGGTGCCCGGATATGCCTTCAGCGCCGCCGCCTCGGCCTTCTGCTTCGCCTCGCCGGTCAGCGGCGTCTCCACCGCGTCACCCCCCTCGGCTTCCGCGTTCGACTCCCCGCCCGCGGCGGGCGCAGTGGTGGCCTGGGCGTTGTCGGCGGAACCAGCGGCGTCGGAACCACCGCAGCCGACCAGTCCGAAGAGCACGACGGTGGTGGGCAGGGCGGCCAGAGCGGCGCGGGTCTTGGCGTTCATGGAAACTCCAGTTGTGGGGACGGACCTCAAGCAGCCGGGGCCCGAACGCAGTTCGCGATCCGGGCCTGCGGAACGTCAACGACCCTAGGAACAGGCGGTCAAGCGGCCGGCCAGCGTACGACCAGCAACTCGCCAGGAAGCGGACAACATTTCCTGTGCGCGCTCCGGCGCTACGCCGGCGGCGCCTGCCTGTGATCACCCGTGGCACCACGATGGGGCAGCCCCGGTCCGAGCCGGTGACCGGCGCCGAGCTGCTGGGCTGAGCTGATCGTCGAGGGCCGGGACGGAGGTGTGCTACTGGCCGGTAGGCTGCCGGTCGCCCGAAGAGAGAGCTGCCGGTCGCCCGAAGAGAGAAAGGTAAAGGATGCGAAGCCGCTTACTGTCGCTGCGCTCGTTGCCGCTGCTATCGCTGATCATGGCCGCTGTGTTCGTGCTGCCGACGCCGCTGAGCGCCTCCGCCGCCGCGGCTCCGGTCCCGGACGCGCGGTCCGGCACCGCACGGCAGGGGGAGGCGTGCGGGGAGTTCCGGGTGACGGGCGCACTGCCCGCGCCTCCGGCCGGGATGGCCGTCCGGCAGGAGGTCAGCGTCGGCGATGACTGCAAGCCGCACCTGGGCCCGGTCCGATTCGTGCCCGCTCCAGACGGGCGGCGGAAGACCGCGGCCGACCGCCGGGAGCTGCGCACCTGGTCGGAGATGTACGACTGCTGCGGGATCCTGATGACCGCCTTGTACACCACCTCCACCTGGGAGAACGTCGACAGCAAGGTGCGCGACGTCAACACCACCGCGCGGCACGACTGGAACCGCGAGCCGTGGGACGGAGGCTGGTCCCTCGCGGGCACGAGCCAGACCGGGGGCTGCCCCGGGACCTGCCCCGGCGCAAGCGCCGCCGCCCACGCGGAGTTCGGCTACCGCGGGATCTTCGACCTCACCGGCGACTGGTACGCCAACACCCACGACTCCGCCGTGCAGCTGAAGGGGGACGGCACCGCCTCGTGCCGGCTCGACGTGACCCTGCGGCACACTTTCATCGGCTGGCACTGGGTGCGCGGCTGCGCCTGACGGTGCGTTGGGCCTCGGCCCGCCCCTGCGTGGCCCCAAGTGGACCGAACGTGCGACAGCGCACACCGCCCAGGCGGACAGGAACAGCCGGACTGGCTGGAACTGCTGACGGTCGCCGCGCAGCTCGCAGGACAACTACGGGCTCCGGCGGACGATTTGGTCGGCTCGACCGTCAGAGCACGAGTGTTTTCTGGGCGAAGAGTGTGACGCAAGGCGAAGTACGACGACTTGATACGGCTCAGCGCCGGTCGCGCAGCCGACATCGACTGCGACAGGTGTGGTGCCATCGCTGGATCGAGCGAACCGGCCAGTGGGGGCTGAGCGGTTCAGCTCGACTGGCTGAGCGGAAGGAGCCGACCAGGCCACCTTCAGCGCTTCAGGCTGACGATCACCGATCTACTCGTGGGGTTGCCGGGCTGGTTGACGACGGGATCAGCTCGATGGCGTTCAACCGGAGCGACTGCCGTGAGCTGGACCTGATCCCATGGGTGCTCGGCAGCCGTGGGTACGTGATCCTGACGCAGGCGCCGTCCTCGGTGAGGTACCGGTTGCCCTCATGAGCAGCCCGCGCTCACCGTCGCGGACCGCGGGGACACGGCCGGCGCAGTCTCCCTTCGCGTCCGGCTGCTTGGTCCAGCGGGTGCCGTTCCAGTCCAGGCGTATGTACTCGTCGGCGGGCTCGTTGTCACCTCGCCGTGGTTGAAGGTGTGTCGCCGTACGCGCGTACGACGTCCCCCGCCAGCGCGACCACCTCGCTGAGATAAGCGCCGGGCTCGGGCGGCACCGGGTCCGGGAAGTGGTACTCCGGCATCCGTACGACTGGTACGTCTCGCCGTGGATCAGTTGGTCATGCTGCACGGAAGCCCTCGGCCAGAGCGGTCGGGAGCTCTGGCAACTTCTGGCAACTGCCAGTCACACAGATCGAGATCCGCATCTCGCCCTGAGACGTCTGAGGGTGACGGGCGTTGGGGCCGGGCCTAGCGTGATCGTTGGTTGGCGAAGCCAGCCGCCCCTCGCGGCAAGTGCTGTCGGGGGGAAGCAGCGATTCATGGGGGAATCCATGCGTATTCGCCGTGTTCTTACTGGTGTTGGTGTCGGTGCCGTTCTGGGGCTGGGGGCTCTGGCGGCGCCGGCGCAAGCGGCCGAGCCCGCGCAGGCCCCGGCTTCCGTGTCGGTGGCCGCGGTGCAGGCTGCCGGGAACATGGAGTTCTATGACGACTTCTGGACTCGGGAGGAGTGCGAGAAGGTCGGCAGCGACGGGGTCGCGCAGGGTATGTGGCGCATCTACGACTGCCAGGAGTCGTGGTGGGACTGGGACCTGTACGTCGGGTACTGACCGGCGCACTGAGTCCGGCTGGTGCCGTCGTCCCTTGGGGCGGCGGCACCGCCGCGTTTTCAGAGCGCAACCCCTCGGACAGCGGACATCCGGGTTCGATAACCGCCTCTGACGTTCCGATGCCGTAGCTCTCGAAGGACCGCGCCGTCAGCCCGGCCGCCTCGTCGACGGCGACTGTCCCGTACAGCACGCTCGCTGCCCAGCACGACACGGGCCGGGACCGCCGTACGCTCCAGGCGGCCGGACGGGGAGAGTGACGCTTTCCGAGCCGCTCCTTGGGCTGAGGCCGACGACGACTGTCGGGGAGATAATGGACCCAGCCGCGCGGACCCGGCGGCCGAAAGCGAAGTCGAGAGCCGGGCACGACGGGACGACGTCGCCCCCGACCTCGGACAAGCGGTTTGCTACCACTACAGCGCAGGGCGTGTCATGAACCGCAGACACCGGCATCGCCAGCACCTCAGCACCTGTGCCCTCGTTGCGGCGCTCGCCGTTGTCCCTATCGCGGCGTGCGGCAGCGCAGAATCCTCCTCGCCCCAGGCCGGCCCGGTAGCGGCCTGGATGGTTTCACCCGCTCCCGCAGCAGATGCAATCGAGAAGCAGGCCTTGGCCCAGAGCAAGGCTGCTGAGACCGCTCGGGCAAAGGCCGCAGCACACGATGCCAAACCCGGTCAACAGCAGGAACAGCAGCCCCGATCGCAACAGCAGCAACCGCAACAGGGGCAGGGCACGTGCACGACGGACCCGGCCGACCGAGCGGCCTGCCGTTTCCCGGAAGGCGCGCAGATCACACCCGGCGGAGGCGACATCGACGGCGACGGAGTCTTCGAGGAGAACGAGCCTGTCGGGCCCGGGTACAAAGACCCCCGCGCCTACGACGGCGGCAAGACCTCCGGGGAAACCCAGTGTGACTGGCTGCGCCGGCAGGGAATCCCCTGCTGAGGTAACAGCGGTTCGCCCAGCGCCATGCGGCCGGTGCTCTCCGGCTCGTACTGCATCTCCTCCACAGTGAAGGCCCAGTCTGTGGAGGGCAGCCGTGCAGCGCGTGTTCACGCTTTGTGGTCTCACGGACGTCGCGCTGCTTGGGACTGCTCAGCGGGAGCCCTCCCGCAATACATCAAACTAGTTTGATGTATCCTGTGGTCATGGTGCCCTCGGGTCAAGCCACCCCGGCGTTCGTACGCCTGGCCGCCCACCCGCTGCGGTGGCGATTGCTGACCGCGCTGGCCGCGAGCGACTACCGTGTCCGCGAGCTGACCGGCCTGGTCGGCCAACCCCAGAACCTGGTCTCGTACCACCTGCGGCTGCTGCGCCACAGCGGGCTGGTTACCGCCCGTCGCAGCAGTTTCGACGGCCGCGACAGCTACTACCACCTGGACCTGGATCGCTGTGGGGGCGCGCTGGCCGCCGCCGGTGCCGCCTTGCACCCGGCGCTGCATCCCGGCCGGCGCCCGGCACAGGACCCCGATTCATTGCCGCCCCCGGCCGCCGCACGGCAGGGCCGGCCCCGCGTGCTGTTCGCGTGTACCGGCAACAGCGCCCGCTCACCGATCGCCGAGGCCCTGCTGCGCCACCACACCGCCGGCCACGTCGACGTCACCAGCGCCGGCAGCGACCCCAAACAGCGCATCCACCCCAACGCCGTACGGGTACTGCGCGAGGACTACGGCATCGACATCGCCGCCCAGCGTCCCCGGCATCTGGACGCGGTGGCCCGGCGCCGGTTCGACTACGTGATCAGCCTGTGCGACAAGGTCCGCGAGGTCTGCCCCGAATTCCCCGACCAGCCGCGGACGGTCCACTGGAGCATCCCCGACCCCGCCACCGGCGGTGACGCAGGCCAGGACAGCTACCCGGTCTTTCATCGCGCCGCCACGGAGATCGACACCCGCGTCCGCTACCTGCTGGCTGTCCTCACCCGCAGCCCGCACCCGGAGGTTCAACCATGACCGCGCCCGACCAGCTTGCCAGCGTCCGCTACCTCGTCGACGACGTCCAAGCAGCCGTCGACTTCTACACCACTCACCTCGGCTTCACCGTGCACAGCAACGCGGCGCCCGCCTTTGCCGACGTCATCCGCGGCCCGCTGCGACTGCTGCTGTCCGGGCCGACCAGCTCCGGCGCCCGGGCCACACCCGCAGACGCCTCCTCCAGTGGCCGCAACCGCATCCATCTCATCGTCAGCGACCTCGACGCCGAGATCGACCGACTGCGCACCGCCGGACTGTCTTTCCGCAGCGAGCTGGTGACTGGCCCCGGTGGACGCCAAATCCTGCTCGCCGACCCCGCCGGCAACCTCGTCGAACTGTTCCAGCCCGCCCACCGACAGCCATAGTCCGCGGAGTCGTCGTGACAACCGTCCGGGAGGTGCTGTTCGTCTGCGTGCACGAGGCCGGCCGCTCCCCCGCGGCGACGTGGGCGGCGGCCACCTCCTGCCAGGCTGTGCGCGCGCTCCAGGACGTCCCGGATCGCCGCTGGGCCCACGCGCAGATCCATGGGCCGCGTCGATCATTCCTCGGTCATGGTCGATTCCCTCTCGTAGGTGATCAGTGCGCGTGGTTCTGTCACGCGGGCCGGATGGCGATCGTGCAGAGCCTCTTGGTGGCCCGGGTCAGGGCGACATACAGGTCCCGCTCGCCACTGGGACGGGCCGCGACGATCTCCTCCGGGCCGACGACGAGGACCGCGTCGAACTCCAGGCCGCGGGCCTCGGACACCGGAACGAGGCGCGCCCACCGTGCGATTCCGGCAGACGCCAGGTCGTCCACCCTGGCCTCCGCGCAGATCACTCCGAGCAAGTCGCCCGGGTACGCCGCGGCTTGGGCCCGGAGTTCCCCCGCCGCGGTGGTGGCGAGCGTGTGCGGGAGCGCGGTGAGGCTGCGTGGAAGGTCGCCGTGGCGGATCGACCGGCTCGGCGTCTGACCGGGGGCGATCCGCGAGAGCAGGCCCCGGGTGGTCGCCAGGATCTCGTCCGTGGTGCGGTAACCGACAGTCAGGGTGTGCAGGGCGAACCGGGTGCCGAGATGCGGGCCCAGCGCCTCGGGCCAGTCACGGGCGGTCGACGCCGGGCCTGCCTGGGCGAAGTCGCCCACCAGCGTCATCGACCTGGCCGGGCACCGGCGCACGACCATCCGCCACTGCATGGCGGTGAGCTCCTGGGCCTCGTCGACGACGACGTGCCCGAATGTCCGCTCCGGCGGGCCGTACACCAGGCTCGCCGCCTCGTCCAACAGCGGTACATCGGCGTCGGCCCACGGGGCGTCGAGGGGACACAACAGCCGGGACCGTTCCGCCCCGGTCAGCGACGGCAGATGCGCGGCCATCGCGCGAGCGTCCGTCAGGAGGGCACGTACCACGGCATCGGGTGTCAATCGCGGCCAGAGGGACTCGACGGCGCGGTCGACGTGGGCGTCGTCGCGAAGGTCCGCCCGGAGGGCGTCCGCGTCGAACTCCTCAGCCGGTCCCGCGGCCGGTGCGCCGTCGAAACCGAGAGCGCGCAGGTCGGCCTCGGCGGCCCGGTCGAGGTCGATGCCCGTGCTCTTCGCAATCTCGGCGTCGATGTGCTCAAGGGCCTCCACGGCACCACGTTCCAGCGCGTCCGTGACCGCGCCGACCAGGCGCTCCTTGAACACGGCCCGCGCACGGTTGTGCGCCAGGCCGCTCGCCACGGCCGCGTCCCGCGCGCCCGCGACATCCCCGCTCTCCAGACGGACCCACTCCTGCCCCACACGCACGGCGAAGCCGCCGCCCGGCGCCTGCCGGGAGCGCACCACACCTGCCAGCGCCTCCGCCAGCACGGAACTCCCCTTGAGCCGCGCCACATCGGACGGCTCCACGGCGGCAGGCACCACGCCGGCCAGCTCCCCGCACGTCGCCAGGACCACGTCGTTCTCCCCGAGCGAGGGCAAAACCTGAGAGACGTAGTCGAGGAACCGCGCATTCGGCCCGAGCACCAGGACACCGCGCTCGGCAGCACGCGGAAATGCGTACAGCACATACGCCGCCCGGTGCAGCGCGACCACGGTCTTGCCCGTGCCGGGGCCGCCCTGCACCACCGTCACCCCCCGGTGCGGAGAACGGACGATCGCGTCCTGCTCGGCCTGCAGCGTCGCCACCGCCGCACGCATCCGCCCCGTGCGACCCGTCTCCAGCGCTTCCGTCAACGGCCCGTCGCCCACGACGTCGTCGGCCGTCGGGACGGAACCGTCCAGCAGCTCGTCGCTCACCGCGCGTACCGTACGGTCCTCGACACGCAGGTGACGGCGCCGCCGCAGTCCCATCGGGTGGACGGACGTCGCCGCATAGAAGGGCCGTGCCGCATCCGCGCGCCAGTCGACGAGCAGCGGCAGCTCGCGGTCGTCCGCGTGCAGGCCGATCCGCCCGATGTGCAGGACGGTTCCGTCCGCGCCGTCGATCCGGCCGAACGACAGCCCTTCCTCGGCCCGTTCGAGCCGGCGAAGCTGCCGCACCAGTTGGTCGGCGGCGACGTCGCGCGCGTACACCTCGCCCGGGCTGTCGGCCGACGACCTCAGCACGTCCGTCAGCTGGGCCCGCATGTCCGCAAGCCGCTCGTCGAGCAGCCCGTATACGGCGGACACGTGCGCCTGCTCCACCTCGACCTGGCGTGCAGCGGTGTCGTAGACCTCGTTGAACTGCGGCAACAGCCGGCCTCCTCTCGATGTGGCCCTCCACTATGAGGCCGAATTCCCACGAAAGTAAGGCTTGACTTACCTGTCCGTGTGCCCCGCGAACAGGCGAGCACCGGGCATTTCCCACCGGTACAGGACGCGACGCTCAGGCCGCGGTGCGAGGGTTCCGCTTCGAGGTGGGGCGGAGGCCCGCTCCAACAGGGCCGTGCCCGCGGTTCGGGTGAACAGCGGGCACGGTCGGAGCGGATCACGGTCGGGTCAGTGGCGTGCGGTGCGGCGCTTACGGGTGGCCAGGAGGATGGCACCACCGGCGAGAACCGCCACGGCAGCCATGCCGGCGATGAGCGGCGTGCTCGCTGGAGATCAACAGGGTTCGCGGCCGCGTCGCAGCGGCGCCTCAGGCGGCCGTCATACGGTCGCCCGGCTTGTGGAGGTGGACGGGCAGGGACTGGTGGCCGTTGGAGATGAAGGACTCGAGCGGCTGCAGCTCGCCGGGCGGCACGGCCAGCGACAGGTCCGGGAACCGGTCGAACAGGGCGGGCAGGGCGATCCGGCCCTCCAGTCGGGCCAGTTCCGCGCCGAGGCAGTAGTGCACGCCGTGCCCGAACGACAAGTGGTCGCGGCGCGTGGGCCGGGTGATGTCGAAGCGGTCGGCGGCTTCGCCGTGGAGGTGAGGGTCGCGGCCCGCGGCGGCGTAGTTGATGACGATGGCTTCGCCCTGGCGGAACGTCAGGCCGCTGCCGGCGTCGTGGATGTCCTCCACCGGGAAACGCATGATGAGGTTGGCGACCGGGGCCTGATGGCGCAGGGTCTCCTCCACCACGTCACCCCAGGATGCGCCGCCGCCCTGGACCAGGGCCAGCTGGTCGGGATGGGCGAGCAGGTTGACGACGGCGTGGTCGAGCAGGTTGACCGTGGTCTCGTGCCCGGCGCCGATCAACAGCAGTAGCGAGTCGAGGAGTTCCTGCTCGGACAGGCGGGAGTCGGTCTCGTCGTCGTGGGCGTCGATGAGCGCGCTGGTGACGTCGTCGCCGGGGGCTTCGCGCTTGGCGGCGGTGAGGTCGGTCAGCAGCTGGTACACCTCCTGGGCGTTCTCGGTCGCCTCCTGCTCGGTGAAGTTGGTGGCGAACAGGCCGCCGATGGTGCGGCGGAAGCCGTCGTGTGCCTCCTCGGGGACGCCTAAGAGGGTGTTGACGACGAGCAGCGGCAGCACCCAGGCGAACCGGGCCCGCAGATCCACCGGGGCCCCAGCGGGGGCGGTGCTCAGCCGGTCCAGCAGGTCGCCGGTGATGGCTTCGATCTTCGGTGCGAGGGCGCGTACGCGACGGGCGGTGAACGCCGCGCCGATCAGACGGCGCAGGCGGGTGTGCTCGTCGCCGTACGCGGACAGGGCGTTGCGGACGTCCACCCAGGTCCGCAGCGGCCAGGCCTCCGGTATCCGGCCGGCAATGTAGTCCGGCCAGTGCTGGTGGGCGTCCTTGGAGACGCGGGGATCGGTGAGCAGCCGCTTGATGAGGGCGGTGTCGGTGACCGACCAGGCCTGCACCCCGCCGGGCAGCTCTACCTGTGTTGCTGGGCCCTCGGCGCGGAGGCGGGCGGATTCCCCGTGGATGTCGGTGGCCAGGGGGTCGAGCCGGAAGGGGCAGCCGGAGGTGCGCTGGGTGTCGTCCATGTGGTCTCTCCAGACGTCGCTGGGACTGTGACGGGTGGGAAGGTGACGGGCAGAGCGGTCCAGCCGGAGCGGAACGTTCCGCGCCTGCGGCTGGACTGGTCGAGGGCGACCGCGAGGGTGGGGTCGGGCAGCCGGTCGAGGAGGCGTTCGACGTTCGACGGCCGTCTCGGAGATGACCGGGCGGGGTCGGGGGCGGGGCAGCCGTGGACGCCCGGACGAGCGTGATGTGATCGAAAGTGGCTCCGGCTGGGGACCGGACCGGCCGCCCGTCACCACGTAGGGCCGTACCAGCCCGCTGCCCCGGCCGCGCCGCGGCGGAGTCACGTCGAGCTGCCCTCGGCGTCCCGTGCGGGGAGGTTCATCTCGTGTCCGAGGCGGTCGACGGCCTTCTCCATGGCGTAGGAGACGGCCTCGACGTCCGCGTCCTGGGTTGCCGCGACGACCAGGTAGGTGCCGGGGCCCGCGGCCATGGTGAAGATGAAGCCACCGGCGTACTGGATCATGGTCAATTCCCACGGGTCGCCCTGGCAGTTGGCGAACTCGGCCGCCTCGCGGCTCAGGGACTGCATCCCGGATACCGCGGCGGCCATGCGGTCGGCCAGGTCACGGTCGACCCCCTCGGACGAGGCCGCGGTCAGGCCGTCGGCGGACAGCAGCAGGGCGCGCAGTGTGTGCGGCAGCCTGAGGATGTTCTCGTCCAGGATCCAGCCGAGGCCGCTGAGGTCGGTGCCGGGGGTGGTCATTACTCCGTGTTCCCTTCGTCCGGAATCTGCTGTTGCTGTGCGGCTCGGCGGCCCCGTACGACCGCTCCGAGGCCGGCGGCGGGGTTCGACGGGGTCTGCATGGCGGGGGGCGGGGGTGTGGTGTGCCGCCGCGACCGGCCTTTGCGGCGCTGCGGGAGTCCGTCGGGGCGTACGGGGAGGGACCGTTGGTCCCCTTGGACCGCGGGCCGCTCGGCCGGGGCAGGGGACGCAGGCTCCTCGGCCGGGGCTGCGGGGGCGGAGCGCTCGGCGGGGGCGGGCCGCGCTACGGACTTCGCACGGGTGGAGACGGTCCTCCGGTACCGCAGGGCGGTTGCCCAGGCCGCGGCCAGGCCCGGCAGCAGGAGCCAGATCGTTGCGTCCGGCATGGGTGTCATCGAATCCTCCGGACGAGGACGGATGGGTCGGCAGGGACCGACCGGGCGGCACCCTCGCAGGAGCCCGCCGGGGAAGCCGTCATCCCCCGGGGGCCTCGGCGCACCGGCGGCCGGTGTTGAGGCGAATCTTGCTGGTCGCGTCAACGATACGGATCACCCTGGCGGTCGTGGTGTGAGGGGTGGGGTGAAAATCCGTCACGTTGGTGTGGATCAAGAGGCCCGGGACTTCGCCGAGCGGGACCAGCAGGACGATCACGCGTGGGCGGAACCCCGGGCCCTGCGCGCCGACCGCGGCCGGTCGCAACGCGTCCTGGACCTGCCTGATGCCGACGAGGTCCTCCTGGTTGCGCAGCTTTCCCTCGATTTCGTAGATCCAGTTCCGGAACGCGGTCGCTTTCGTTCTGCGCCGGGTCTCGACCGCCGTCGTCAGCAGTGCGCCCAGCGTGGAGCATTGACTGATCACGTAGGAGACGATGCGTGGAAATCCGGCCGAGAGGGCCGCGGCTCCGAACTCATGGTTGATCCGGTCGCGCAGCGCATCTCTGATCTTGGCTGTCTCATCGAGGACTGAACTGCAGGCCAGGGTTGCCGAGTTGGCTGGGAATCAGCCCTGACCGCCAGGTGTGCACAGCAATACGCACAACCCTACTGCGGGTTGACGAGTCTTCCGTGTGGTGACCATTCACGGGCATGCGTTCACGGGCGTGGCGAATTTTCGAGCATGACGCCGTGCAGGGGGAGGAACAGCATGAGAGCGAGCGCCCTCGTCAGGATCGCCGTGATCACACTGGTCGCGGCCACGACCACACTCATGGCCCCGGCCGCGGGCGCCTCCCCGTCCCCACGGACGACCACCGGATCCCTCCACTGGGAGATGTCCTCGGCGGGCCGGCTGTCGTCGGGGGCGCACCTGAGCTCGGTGACGGCGGCGGGCCCACGCGCGGCCTGGGCTGTGGGGCACGAGAGCTTCGACGGCGTGCCGGAGGGCGTCGTTCTGCGGTGGAACGGCAAACGATGGCGCCAGGACCCCAGCGCCGGGCTGCCCCGGGTCAGCTACTGGCACTCGGTGAGCGCGGTGTCGCGCCGTAACGTCTGGGCCTACGGCTGGAGTCAGACCGAGGAGCTGGTGGCGCACTACGACGGGCGGCGCTGGCAGCGCGTCGACCTGCCGGCGCTGCCGGGAGGGGCGATCTACGGCTTCTCCGAGCTCGCCGCCGTAAAGGGCCGCATCTGGCTGGCCGGCGACCACCGGATCAGCACCAACGTCAAGGGCCGGTGGCGGACCACGGACTTCGGCGCGGGCACGGGCATCACGGACATCGACGCGCGGTCGGCCGCCGACGCCTGGGCGGTGGGCGGATTCGCCCTGGTCGGGCAGAAGTCGCGGCCGGTGGCCTTGCACTGGGACGGCGCGAGCTGGAGCGAGGTCCCGCTGCCCGACACCCGGCTGCGCCTCGCGAACGTCTATGCCGAGTCCGCGCGCAGCGTCTGGGTGAGCGGTCACACCTCCCCCACCGGCGGCGACGGCTACGAGCCCAGGGTGCTGCACTGGGACGGGCGGACCTGGCGGGACGTCACCGGGCCGGTGGAAGGGCTGGCGCCGCAGGCGCTCAGCGGCGACGGCCGCGGCAGCGTCTGGCTCACCGGTGACCCCACCGGATGGGAGGGACCGCCGGTCTTCTGGCGCTACGACGGCCGGCGCTGGGCGCGGGTGCCCGGGGCGACGGTCCCCGGCGGCGAGACCCAGTCCTACAACGTCACCGACCTCGCTCCGGTCGGCCACACCGGCAGGCACTGGGCCGTCGGCAGCTACGAGCTCCTCGACGGCCAGGGCGGCGCCGACTCGTACGAGTTCATCGAGCGCTCGGCACGACGCTGACACCGATCCGCGGCATCAGGGTCTTCCGGTGACTCCGGCGGCCGACCACCAGCAGACCGGATTCCCCGTCCGCGACACGTACGACCGCGGGGGCCGTGACCAGCATCGGTGACGGTCCGGGACGAGCCGGGTAGGAATCCGCCGTGGTCGATGACGATGACGGCGAGCCGGACGAGGACGAGCTGCTCCCCGAGCTGTGCGATCTGTGCGGCGTGACGATCTCCAACGGCTCGGAGGTCCATGCGCTCGTGCCGGACTCCTCCGTGATCCATGCCCGGGATCCGGACCTGGACGGGCAGCGGTTCCTGACCGCCTGTTCCCCGCGTCATCTGGAGGAGCTGCAGGAGCAGTACCGGCGAAGGCCGTTCGTGAACGAGGAGCAGTGGGCGGGAAGGATCTCCCGTGCGCTGGGGCACCACCCCGAGGGTCTCGGCCAGGAGCAGCTGGCGGCCGAGACCGGACTGAGCCCGCTCCAGATCCAACGTGCCCTGGCCTGGCAGCGCGAGCGCTTCCGCCGCTGGCGGGAGGAGTACGGCGACGGACCCTCCGGGCCCCCTGCAGGTGATTGGTGATCCGGCCCACGAAGCCGGTCCGCCGTCTGGTAGCTTGAAGCAAGCTTGAACTTTCAAGATCTGCTCGGTGGCGGCCTGCTGCCCCGCCCCCCCCACCGCCGACACAGGAAAGCGACCCCCATGACATCGCCCGCCAGCACCCGTACCACCCCCGCGACAGGCGCCCCGGCCGACCGTCACGCCCCCTCCCTGCCCGCCTACGATGCCGGGCTCCTGGTGCTCCGCCTGGCCCTCGGACTGACCATGGCCGTCCATGGCGCGCAGAAGCTCTTCGGCTGGTTCGGCGGCGCGGGCCTGGACGCGACCGGGCAGTTCTTCACGATGAGCGGTTACCCGTCCGGCAAGGCCATGGCCGCCGTGGCCGGGCTGACCGAGACCCTCGGCGGTCTCGGTCTCGTCCTCGGGCTGCTCACCCCCCTGGCCGGCGCAGCCGTGGCCGGCACCATGGTCAACGCCATCGCCGTGAAGTGGGGCGGCGGCTTCTTCTCCCCCGAGGGCGTGGAGTACGAGCTGCTGCTGACGGCAGCCGCGGCCGCCCTCGCCCTGACCGGGCCTGGCCGCTTGGCCGCGGACCGGTTCCTGCCGGGTCTGCGGGCGCACCGGCTCGGTTACGGCATCGCGGCCGTCGTGCTCGGCGCGGTGCTGGCCGCCGTGGTCCTGCTGCTCCGTAAGTAGGCGCCGCCCGGTTCAGCTCTCGGCGATTCCGCTGAGAGCAAGCAGAGGTTCCACCGGCCGCGGGCGGCGGGCAGTGTCGCCGTCATGAGGCTTCTGATGCTGGGTGGAACGGAGTTCGTGGGGCGTGCCGTCACGGAGGAGGCGCTGGCCCGGGGCTGGAGGGTGACGGTGTTTCACCGCGGGCTCCATGAGCCGCCGCAGGGCGTCACGGCGCTGCACGGGGACCGCGGCGCCGCGGGCGGTCTGGCGGCCCTCGGCCGGGGTGAGTGGGACCTCGTCGTCGACACCTGGTCGGGCGCACCGTCGGCGGTACGGGACGCGGCCCGGCTGCTGGCCGACCGGGCCGGGCACTACGCCTACGTCTCCAGCCGGTCGGTGTACTCCTTTCCCGCCGCGGCCGGTTCGGCCGAGGACGCCCCGCTGGTGGACGCCTCGCCCGACGCGGGCGAGGTCGAGTACGCGCAGGCCAAGCGCGGCGGGGAACTCGCCGCGGCGGAGGTCTTCGGCGACCGGGCGCTGCTGGTGCGGGCCGGACTGATCCTCGGCCCCTACGAGAACATCGGCCGGCTGCCGTGGTGGCTGAACCGGATCGCACGGGGCGGCCCGGTTCCCGCCCCCGGACCGCGCAAGCTGGCATTGCAGTACATCGACGCCCGCGACCTCGCCGCGTGGACCCTCGGCGCCGCCGGACGCGGGCTCGGCGGGCCGTACAACCTCGTCAGCCCGCCGGGCCACACCACCATGGGCGAACTGCTGGAGACGTGCGCGCGCGTCACGGGTTCCGGCGCCGAGCTGCGCTGGCTGGATCCGGAGCGGGTCCTCGCGGCGGGAATCGAGCCCTGGACGGAGTTCCCGGTCTGGCTCCCTCCGGGCGAGCTGTACGACACCCTGCACCGCGGGGACGTGTCCAAGGCGGTCTCCGCCGGGCTGCGCTGCCGCCCCGTCGCCGAGACCGTGGCCGACACCTGGGCCTGGCTCAGGAGCCTGGGCGGAGAAGCGCCCCGGCGGCCCGACCGCCCCTCCGTCGGTCTCGCCCCGGAGAAGGAGGCGAGGGTTCTCGCGGTCTGAGCCATGAGCCCGCCCGCCCACGGGGAAGGGGCTCAGCCGGCCATCATCCGCTGAGGGGTTCGGTTGTCCATCGGGCCGTACCAGTCGCGCAGCGGGGGACGGCCGACGAATCTGCCGAAGAACAGCGCGGCGGCCGTGGCGACGAGCACGCCGGGCACCATCTCGTAGACGCCCGTCTCGAGAGGCCCGAGGAGTGGGTCGATGCGCTTCCACACCACGACGGTGACCGCACCTGTCACGATGCCCGCCATCGCCCCGGCCCTGGTCATGCGCGGCCAGTAGAGCGACAGGAGGATCACCGGGCCGAAGGCCGCGCCGAAGCCGGCCCACGCGTACGCGACGATGTCGAGGACGGCGCCGCCGCTGAGCGCGATCGCGTAGGCGACCAGGGCCACGGCCACGACCGTGCCGCGCGCTACGAACACCAGGCACGCGTCCGAGGCGCGCCGGTTGAGGAACGCCCGGTAGAAGTCCTCGGTGAGGGCGGTCGCCGACACCAGCAACTGGCTGTCCGCCGTGGACTTGATGGCGGCCAGCACGGCCACCAGCAGGATGCCCGCGACCCAGGGGTTGACCAGTTGCGCGGACAGCGCGATGAAGACGGTCTCCGGGTTCTCGAGCGGCTCGTCGAGCGCGGCGATCCCGACGAGCCCGACGAGCGAGGCACCCGCCAGCACGACGATCACCCAGCCCACACCGATGCGGCGGGCCATGGGGATCTCGCGTGTGCTGCGGATACTCATGAAGCGGACCAGTATGTGGGGCTGGCCGAAGTAGCCGAGCCCCCAGGCGAGCAGGGAGATCACCGCGACGCCGCTGAGCGGCTTGCCGGTTTCCCACCCGCCGTCGTCGAAGCCGGCTTCGGCTCCCATGTCCAGCAGCGCCGGAGTCTTGGCGCCGAGCACACCGCCCAGCGCGTCGAAGCCCCCGAGCAGCCCGATTCCTATCAGGGGAAGTGCGAGTGCCGCGAAGAACATCAGCGTGGCCTGTACGGAGTGCGTCACGCTCACGGCGCGGAAACCGCCGAGAAAGGTGTAGACGACCATGACCACGGCGAAGACGGTGAGCGCGAACTCGAAGCCACCGCCGAAGATCTCCTCGAACAGCACGCCGCCTGCGATGAGGGCGCTCGCGACGTAGACGGTGAAGAACACGACGATGACGGTCGCCGAGACGGTGCGCAGCACCTTGCTGCCGTCCTCGAACCGCTCTTCCAAGTACGCGGAGAGGGTTACGGAGTTGCCGGCCATCTCGGTGTAGGTGCGCAGGCGCGGTGCGACGAGCCGCCAGTTGAGATAGGTGCCGATGACCAGGCCGACGGCGATCCATGTGGCGCCGATTCCCGCCGCGTACACGGCCCCGGGCAGGCCGAGGAACAGCCAGCCGGACATGTCGCTGGCCCCCGCGGACAGGGCCGCCACCGGGGCGCTCAGTCTGCGGCCGCCGAGGGCGAAGTCGGAGAAGGTGGTGGTCTCCTGGTACGTCCAGATACCCACCATGACCATGGCGAGCAGGAAGATCCCAAAGATGATCATGACCGGTACGGTCAGGTAGGTCATCCGCTTCTCCCTTGGGGCAGGCGTCGCCACGCGCGAGGACTGGCCTCTCCGGGTCGGTGATTCCGCAGAGAGTTGAGGGGTCTGCGGGAGCCGACAATACGGATGCCGGGCATGCAGCGGGACCGGTTTGGCAGATGTCCCAGATGTATCCCGAGTGCGTTCTCGCGTAGCGCGGCTCCCGCGGCCGGGGGCCGGTACGGCGGTCACTCCCGGGGCTCGGCCCCGTCGTCCTCGTGACCGCACCGGCCGGCGTGGGGCCAGGGCACGAAGCGTCCGTCCGCGCACTCCACCAGCAACCGCTTGCCGTGTGCCAGCACGCCGCGCGGCCGCAGCCCGCACAGGCTGGCGCTCGCGTACGCGGCGCTCATGCTGCCCAGGTCGTGCACGATGCCGATCCTGAACAGCGACTGGGTCTCCGCGATGGCCTCGTGGTCGCCTGCCCGCATGACCACGCGCAGTTCGGGTGCGATCGCCCGGGCGGCCACGGAGACGGCGATGTTGTCGCGGTCGTCCGAGGAGACGGCGGCCATCGCCTGCGCCCGGTGGAGGCCCAGTTTGTGCAGGACGAACCGGTCCGTCGCGTCCGCGACGACGACGGGTACGCCGAGGGCCCTGGCGAGCCGGAGGTTCGGGGCGGCCGGGTCGCGCTCGACCGCGACCACGCCCATGCCCAGGTCCTGCAGTTGGGTGCAGAGCCGCAGGCCCACCTGCCCCAGTCCGACGACGACCACGTGGCCCGCCCGGGGGAGGGTCCGGGCGCCGACGATGCCGACCGAGCGCGGCGCCAGCAGGCGGTCCACCATGCCCGCGGTGAAGACGGCGGTGAAGACGACGGTGATGAGCATCGCGACGCTGGAGAACACCAGGTAGGCGTCCGAGCCGTGCGCGGATCCCGGGCCGACGGTGGAGACCGTACGCACCGCCTCGAACCACGCCTGGACCGGCGGCCGGTGGTTGACGGCCACGGACCAGCCCCAGTCGGATACCAGTACGGCGAGCAGCCCGGCGAGGCCCGTCAGCATGATCCGCGAGCTGCCGTCGTGCGGCCGCAGCTGCCCCCGGATCCGCCCCAGCCATGCCCGGTTCTTCAGGGAGCGCGGCGGCCGGTACGGCGTGAGGCGTACGTGGTCCCCGTGCCGCCGGGCGGCGACGTGGCCCGAGGACGTCCGGGTGAGGGCCAGGAGTCCGGGCTCGACGCATGCGGCCAGGAAGGTCGGGGCGACGACGTCGGCGGGTGAGGTGACCCGGCAGTTGGGGACCACCCGTACGAGTTGCTCGGCCACGGTCCGGTCGAAGATCGTCACCACGAGCGTGACGGCGGGGCGGATGTGTTCCACCGCGAGCGCGTAGCGCAGGGCCTCGACGTCGTCGTCGAGCAGGATCGCGACGCCTGCCACCTCCTGGTCCAGCACACGGCGCAGCTCCGCGTCCGTGGGCCGGCCGAGGTGGTGGACGAGGTGGCCGGCAGAGCGCAGCGATCCGCAGGCCCTGCCGGCCACGTCTCCTCCGATGACGACGAAACATGCCCCGCCGCCCGCGCGTTGGACACCGGGGGTGGCCCGGTCCTCCTCGTGCTCGGGTGAGGCGCCGTCAAGGGAAGGGTCTGATGCCGTGACTGCGGTCATCGGAACGACTGGTTCTCCTGCTCACCGCTGCCGTTGGGGCTGCCCTTGGGACTGCCGTCGGGGCCGGCGGCGGTCGTGGTGGCCACGGTGGCGCCCGTCCTGCCTGCTCCGTCCGGTCCAGCCGGTCCGTCGGGTCCGTCCGGTCCACCGGGTCCGTCCGGTCCGCCCGGCGCTCCCCCGGCGAGCCCGAGCTTGGAGTGCCGGTAGCCGTAGAGGGCGTAGACGACGACGCCGAGCACGGCCCAGACCAGGAAGCGCACCCAGGTCATCGGCTGCAGCTGGGAGATGAGCCACAGCGAGAAGACGATGCCGAGGACGGGGACCAGCGGCATGCCCGGGCAGCGGAAGGTCCGTGGGAGGTGCGGAGAGCGGTAGCGCAGCACGATCACGGCGGCGGAGACCACCACGAAGGCCAGCAGGATGCCGATGTTGGTGAGTTCCGCGGCCTCGTTGATCGGCATCAGGCCGGCCATGACCGCGGAGACCACGCCGACGATCCAGGTGGGGCGATGCGGTACTTGAGTGCGGGGGTGCACCTTCGCGAACCAGCCGGGCAGCAGGCCGTCCCTGCTGATCGCGAACCAGACGCGGGAGGCGCCCAGCATGAAGGAGAACAGCACCGTGAGGATGCCGACGATCGCGCCGACCGCGATGACGTCGGCGAAGACGGGCAGGCCGACGGCCTCGAAGGCCGAGGAGAAGGCGCTCTCCGGGTCGATGTGGTTGTAGCGCTGCATGCCGGTCAGCACCCCGCAGGCGAGCAGGTAGAGCACCATGGCAATGCCGAGCGAGAGCACGATCGCCTTGGGCAGATTGCGCTGGGCGTCCTTGGACTCCTCCGCTGCCGTACTCATCGCGTCGTATCCGAAGACGGCGAAGAAGACGGTCGCCGCTCCCGTGACCACGCCGCCGAAACCGTACGGCAGGTACGGGCTCAGGTTGCCGGACTTCACGTGGAACACGCCGACCACGACGACCGCGACGACGATCGCGATTTTGACGAAGACGAGAATCGTCTCGATGCGTGCGCTGGTCTTCATGCCGCGGTTGAGCAGCCAGGCGATCAGCAGGCACAGCAGCGCGGCGAACAGGTCGACCCGGTGGCCTGAGCCGGTGCCCGGAGCGCCGAGCATCCACGCCGGCAGATCGACCCCGAGCCCGTCGAGGAGGAAGGAGAAGTACCCGGAGATACCGATGGCCACCACGGCGACGATCGCCGTGTACTCCAGCAGCAGGTCCCAGCCGATCATCCAGGCGGCGGCCTCGCCCAGCACCGCGTAGCTGTAGGTGTAGGCGGATCCCGAACGCGGGATGAGCCCCGCGAACTCGGCGTAGGACAGCGCCGCGGCGGCGCTGGCGATCCCGGCGATGATGAAGGAGAGACTGACGCCCGGTCCCGCGGTCCCGTTGGCGACCGTGCCGGCCAGGGAGAAGATGCCGGCGCCGATGATGGCGCCGAGCCCGATCGCGGTGAGCTGCCAGAGCCCCAGCGTGCGCTTCAGGCCGCTGCGTTCCTCGGGCGCGGCTCCGCCCGTGATCGGCTGGCGGCGGAGAATGCCGGTGCGTGGACGGGTTCTGCCTGCGGTGCTCATGGGTCACTTCCATCAATAGGTGGTGTGAGCGTCGGGGGGCGTGAGCGAGACGGCTTGCTTGCCGTTGTGACGGCCTCGGGGTTTCCGCCGCCAGGGGGCTCGGCCGGCACCGCAGGTTGTGCGTCACGGCGGCCCTGTGTTCGTGCGCGTTGGTGCGCGTTGGTGCGCGCGCACATTCCTCAGCCACCCGGGGCACCGTGGTGACGTCCCTGGTCACCGGTGGTGCCGCACGTGCGTGGTGTCGCGCAGCACTCAAGGTAGGAGCCACGCTCTGCGACACCCATAGACAGATGCCATAAGTTCGGGCCGCGGATTCCTACAGATGCTCAATGGGGTCTCTGCTCTCCGCTGCGCGGAGCGCGGCGGGGTTCGGCAGGTCCGGCAGGTCCGGCAGGTCCGGCAGGTCCGGCAGGTCCGGCAGGTCCGGCAGGATCATTGACTGATGCCACACGAGCGCGATGGGAAGGAGTCACCGTGACCGAGAGATTCCGGAACGGCAGGACAGGTGCGGCGGTGGCGTTGTCGGCAGCCGCTGTGCTGTTCGTGTTCGTGTCGGGCTGCACCGGCACCGGTGGGCAGGACGGCTCCCCTGCACCGTCGCCCTCGCCGGCCACGCCCTCGTCGCCCACGTCCTCGCCGGCTGACCAGCAGCGGACGCCGCCCCCGTCCTCCTCCCCCTCCGCCTCCGCCTCCGAGGACCGGAAGGTACCGGCACCGGTCCTGGTCGAGATGGTCGTCAGCGGCGGCTTCGCCGGACGCCAGGAACAGATCCGCGTCCTCGACGACGGCACGTACACCACCCTCGACAAGGGCAGAAACGGCCCGAAGAGCACCCTGAGGCCCACTCAACTCCGCTCGCTGCGCGAGGCATTGAAGTCGGCGGACTTCGAGCGGCTGCCACGGCGCACGGTCGACGAGAACGCGCGGGACATGATCACGTACGTGGTCGTGCACGATCACGTCACGGTCATGACGGACCAGTCCACCCCCGTACGACCGCTGGACGAGGTGATCAACATGCTGTCCGGGCTGCTTCCCGGCCACGCCGCGCGGTGAGGAGGAAGCCCGGGATTGTCAGTGGTCCCGGGCTGAAGGCGTGAGTGCGCGAACGCGACATCACGGGCTGCCGTGACGGCGAGCTGCTCGACCTCGTAGCCCAACGGCCCTTCCCACGTGGCCGGCCGCCGCCGGTGTGCTCCAGTGCGCCACCGGGCCGAGCCCGGGGCCGACGAGTTCGAGGCCCTCGAAGAATGCGGCGACCTCGGCGCGGGAGCGCGGCCGGAGCGTCACGCCCTCCTTGCCGTAGAGCGCGACTGCCGCTCCGTCGCCTCCCGGGTCGAAGTCTCCGGTGATATGAGAGAAGACGAGGTAGCTGCCCGGCGCCAGCGTGCCGACGAGATTCCGGACGAGCCCGTAGGCGTCGTCTTCGTCCGGTACGAAGTGCAGGAGTGCGATGAGGGACGGTCAGCGCTCCCATTCCGGCAGCAGGAAGTCGGCCTGACCGGCCTTCGCTCCCTCGATGAACGCCAGGATCTCGCCGCTGGTGTAGATCAGTGCGGGGCCTTCGGGATCGTTGGACTGGCGCAGCGCCACCCGGCCGTCGTGCAGTCTCATGGCCTCGACGCAGTTTCCCCCGTTGCCGCCGCTCCACGGCTTGTGCCAGCCCTCGCTGCCGAGGTCGGTGGCGCGCATGCCGTTGTATATGCGGTCCATTCAGATCTCCTTGCGGAATTCTGTGAGGATTTTTCTTGTCCGCTGTGCGGTCGCCGCCTGGGCCGCCATGTGGTCCAGCACCTCGAGATATGAGGCCACTTCGTTGCGCTCGTCGAGATGGACGGCGCCCGTCAGGTATTCGACGTAGACCATGTCGGGCAGTTCGGGGAGGGCGAACCGGAAGAGGACGAAGGGCCCGTAGGTGCCGGGATGATGTCCCGAGGCGAACTCGGCAATCTGCAACGTGACTTTGGGCATACGGGCCGCTTCCAGGAGCCGGTCAGCCTGGGCCCGCATCACATCCGGCGTTCCGACGGGTCGGCGCAGAATCGTTTCGTCCATCACCACCCACAGCCTGGGGCCGTTCGGACGGGTGAGCAGACTCTGGCGCTCCATGCGCAGCGCCACGTACCGCTCGAGGTCGTCGGGCCTGGCCCGTCCGAGAGCACCGGACCGCAGCACGGCGCGGGCGTAATCCTCGGTCTGGAGCAGGCCGGGGACGAAGTGGGGCTCGTACGCCCGGATGAGGCTCGCCGCACCCTCCAGGCTGACGTGCACGCTGAACCAGTCCGGCAGGATGTCGTGGAACCTCTGCCACCAGCCGGGCTTGTTGGCTTCCTCGGTCAGCTCGGTGAAGGCCTCGGCCTCCTCGCCGGTGATCCCGTAGGCCTCGAGCAGCATCCGCACGTAAGGGATCTTCAGGGCGACCTCGGCCGTCTCCATCCTGCGAATCGTGGCCGAGGCGACGCGGAGCACCCGGGCGGCCTGATCGCGCTTCAGACCTGCCCTCTCGCGCAGGTCCTGGAGGCGCTTGCCGAGAACGACCTGACCCACGGTCGGTGCCGACCGCGGTTCACTCACGTCGCGTCTCCCCGCACGCTCATGTCGGCAGTGTGCCATGACTCGGGAAGGCCTGGACACACTGCACTTCCGACTCTGCAATGTCCAGAGTGGGTCTTGCCAAGTGTCAGCGGCTGCAACCATATTGATCGTGGTGACGCGGTCCACGTGGCTGTGGTGCAGAGAGTCCGGCAAGCCCCCCACCGATAGGAATCGCCGTGGCGCTCGGTAAGGCGATGACGTCTCGTACGACGGCAGGCCCTTTCTCGGGCAACGGCGTGCGCCGGCACAGGCGCGAGCGACCCCGCGCTCTGCGCCGGCACAGGCGCGAGCCGGCCCGGCCCCACGGCGGGTCCCGCCCATGACTCACGGCCTCGACCTGGTGACCCGTCTGTCCGGCCTGCTCGGACAGCGGAGACAGCGGGTGGAACCCGCCCGTCGGCGGCGCCTTGAGATACCGTCGGCCCTACCGACAGCCCTCGGATGCGACGCCGTCGGGGTGGACCGGCACCACGGGCCCCGGATCATGGACGCTTTGCCCCGGGTGGGGTGCGTCTTCGCCGACAGCGAGCGATGGTGGTGGGTCGTCCCGTCCAAGTCCCAATACGGGGTCACATGGCCGCCCATGGCGCGCTATTCGGTCGGCGCCTATGTGACCGCACCGCTCCAGGAGGAACGCGAGGGACGCGTAGGACACGTAGGACGCTTAGGACGCGTAGGAGCGCGCGCAGGACGCGCGGGAGCAGTCCCGCGGCCCGCCGTCCCCCGCCTGATCCACTGGCCCGACGACACCGTGCCGTACACCCACCCGATCCTGCTGTACATCGCCGTGTGCAGGGCCGCCGGGGTCCCGCCGAACTGGTCACACGACAGGCTCGGCAGGGGCGTTCCCGCTCGGTGACGATGCGCCGTGACGCGACGCGACGAGACGCGCCGCGCCCCCGGCGTCGCGCGGCCGGCCTCTCCCGTGACGCCCGCCCGGTTCAGTGACCCGCGATGCCGTCGATCAGCTCGCGCGCGCCCTGGCGCAGCAGTGCTACGGCGACGGACGTGCCGAGCGTCGCCGGGTCGAGCGGGCCCGCCCACTCGTGGGCGTCGAGAACGGTCTTGCCGTCCGGAGTGAAGACGCGGGCCCGCAGCGACAGCCCGCCATTGCGCTCGGACCTCGCGTACCCGGCGATGGGTGAGTTGCAGTGGCCCTGCAGGACGTGCAGGAACATCCGCTCGGCCGTGGTCTCCCGGAAGGCGTCCGGGTCGCCGAGCCCGCTCACGGTGTCGATGGTGGCGGTGTCGTCCTCGCGGCACTGCAGGGCCAGGACCCCGGCGCCGATCGGCGGGCACATCGTCTCCACGGAGAGGATCTCGGTGATGACGTCGGTGCGGCCGATGCGCTCGAGTCCCGACACGGCGAGCAGCAGCGCGTCCGCGTCCCCGGCGTGCAGCTTCTCCAGGCGGCGGTTGGCGTTACCGCGCATCGGCACGCACTCCAGATGCGGGTGGGAGCCGGCGAGCTGCGCGATCCTGCGGACCGAGGAGGTGCCGATACGGGTGCCCGCGGGCAGTTCGTCGAGCGTGAGTCCGCCGGGGTGGATCAGGGCGTCCCGGATATCGTCGCGCTTCAGGTAGGCCGCGAACGTCGTGCCGGCCGGGAGGGGCCGGTCCGCGGGCACGTCCTTCACGCAGTGCACCGCCAGGTCCGCCTCCCCCGCGAGCAGCGCGGCGTCCACCTCCTTGGTGAACGCGCCCTTCCCGCCCAGCTTCGCCAGGTCGCCCATCCAGCGGTCGCCCGACGTCGTGACCGGCACAACCTCCGTACGGATGCCGGGGTGGAGGGCGGCCAGCTCGGTGCGGACCCGTTCCACCTGGGCGAGGGCCATGGGCGAGGAACGGGAGACGATGCGGATCAGTTCAGGGGCGGACATGGCATCCACGATAGAGCGTCAGATCCGCGGGGCGGGCACTGGACCCGGATGTACGTGGCTCGCGGCTGCCGTAGCCGACTGCTGTACGCGCGATGGGGTCCCGATGTCAGTGGCAGTTGGCATCCTTCTACCAACACCCGGTCACCATGGGTGGCCGGTGAGTCACTCACCGGCGCTGAGCCCGGACCGGCAGGACCGACCGGACCGGCAGGACCGACCGGGCCGACCGGGCCGACCGGCCGGGGAGCAGGGGCAGGGGCACGCACGCCGGTGCCTGAACGGAAGGGGGGAGACATCGTGGTTGAGATGCCCAGGGATATCCGTCGCCTGGTGGCCTCAGTGGCGGGCGAGTTCACCATTGCCGCCGATCACTCCTGGGGCGGCTCCGGCCGGCCCGCCGTCTGGGAGGTGAAGGGCCTCGACGGGCGGCGGTGGTTCGCCAAACGGCATACGGGCCCGAAGGGGCACCGCCGGGAGGTCACCGCGTACCGGAGGTGGACCTCGGCGCTCGGCGAGGGGCGCGCCCCTGTGCTGGCGGCCGCCGACACCGCGGCGCAGGCCATCGTGGTCACCGCGGTGCCCGGGCGCAGCCTGGGCTGCCGTCCGCCGGCGCCGGAACGGGAGCGCGAGGCCTACCGGCAGGCCGGACATCTGCTCGCGCTGCTGCACTCCGCGCCGGTCGGCCAACCGGAGCCGGGGCGGGATGGGTTGGGAAGCGGGACGGAAGCCGGGGCTGAACGGGGGACGCAATGCGGGACAGAATCCGGGACGGATTCCAGCCTGGATATCGGGCCGGATATCGGGACGTCCTGGGCGGCGGATGTGGAGGCGGCGCTCAACGGCGGCGCGCTGTACCTGACCGCCGAGGACGACGCGCTGGTCCGTGCGATCACCGAGGAGCCGCCGCCGGCCCGGCCGCAGGTGGTGGCGCACGCCGACTTCCAGCCTCGGAACTGGCTGTGGGACGAGGAGCAACAGCTGCTGCGCGTCATCGGCTTCGAGCGGACCTGTGTCGAGCCCGCAGTGCGTCGCGACTTATGCCGCCTGGAGTACGGGATCCTGCACGCCCGTTCCGGTCTTCGGTCCGCGTTCTACGAGGGCTACGGGCGCGAGCTCACCGGCGATGAGCGCCGTGCGTGCGCCGCGTACGCCGCGGTGGCTGCCGTGCGCGCTCTGCGCTGGGGCATCGAGCATCGCGACCTGGAGACCGTCGAGCAGGCTCACGCGATGCTGGGCCGTCTCCGCGCCGAGCGCGCCGAAAGCTGTCGGAGGGGCGGGAGCCCGTGATGACCGACCGTGCGTTGGGCGACGAAGATTCGGGGTCAGCCGGGCCCAGCGGGGCGGAAGGGCATCGTGGGGAGGCCCGGGGTGTCCACGCGCAGTGTGAAGACCGCGCCGTCCAGCGGGCCCGGCGCGTCCAGGCCGATCCGGGCGCTGGTGATGTGAAGGGTCCGCCCGTCCGGACCCCCGAGGCACACTCCGGCGGGCTGGATGGCCGGTACCGGGACGACGCGGTCGAGCGTGCCGTCCGGCAGGTAGCGGTGGACGGCGCCCCCGCCCCAGATGGCGACCCACAGGCGACCTTGCTGGTCGACGGTCATCCCGTCGGGGCTGGCGTCCTCGACGTAGGCGAAGGGCTCGGGCGCGCCAAGCGTGCCGGTCCCCGGGTCGACCGGGTAGCGCCGGATGACGCCGCGGGCGCTGTCGGCCAGGTACATCGCCGTCCCATCGGCCGTGAACGCGGGGCCGTTGGGAACGGTGATGCGGTCCAGGACACGGGTGACGGTGCCGCCGGGGTCGACGCGGTAGAGCGATCCCGCGTCCTCGGTGGCGTCGTACGCCATGCTGCCCGCCCAGAAGCGGCCGTGCGGGTCGGCAGTGCCGTCGTTCATACGGGAGTGCGCGGGCGTATCGTCCTCGGGCCTGGCGAGCCAGTCGAGGGTGCCGTCGGGGGCGATGAGGCAGATACCGGTCCCTGCCGCGGCGATCCAGGTTCCCGGGCGGCCGGCCACCGGAGCCACAACGCCCAGTGGCACGGGCAGTTCGGCGAGCAGGCGCAGGGCGGCGGGGGCGGAGGTGGAGGCAGGGGCAGGGCCGGTGCCGCTCTCGCCGGGGGCCTCGAGCAGGCGTCCGGCGAGGATGTCGACGAGCACGAGCCTGCCGTCGGTCCAGCGGATGCCCTCGCCCAGTTCGAGCCGGTCCGCCCAGCGCGGCGTTGGTACGTCGTCGGTCATCGTCTCTGCGTCGGTCATCGTCTCTGCTCCGTCCGAGTCGCGGTCATGGCCGGGCGCCTGCGGCCGTCGGGCCGCCGGGGGCCGTTTGCCGGGGGCCGGTTGACGAAAGTTCCTCCGTCACCATTCGGCGAAGGAGCCGTCGGCGTGCCGCCAGACCGGGTTGCGCCAGGCGTGTCCGCGCCGGTCGGCCGTGCGTACCGCCGCCTCGTCGACCGTGACGCCGAGCCCCGGGAGCTCGGTGCGCCGGGCGTGCCCCGCGGTGAAGCGGAACGGCTCGGGATCGACGACGTACGACAGCAGGTCGGCTTCCTTGTTGTAGTGGATGCCCAGACTCTGCTCCTGGATGAGGAAGTTCGGTACGGCGAGGGCGATCTGCAGGCTTGCGGCGAGCGCGATGGGGCCGAGCGGGCAGTGCGGGGCGAGCTGGGCGCCGTAGGTTTCGGCGAGCGCGGCGATGCGGTGCACCTCGGTGATGCCGCCCGCGTGGGACGGGTCGGGCTGGGCGACGGCGATCCCGGCCGTCAGGGCGGGCAGGAATCCGGGCCGGTCGTAGAGCCGTTCGCCGGTGGCGACCGGCACCGGGCTGCCGCTGACGAGTCCGGCGAGCAGGTGCGTCTGCTCGGGCAGCAGCGGCTCCTCGACGAACAGCGGGTGCAGCGGGGCGAGTTCGGCCAGGAGGCGGCGGGCTCCCGCTGGGGTGAAGCGGCCGTGGCAGTCGACCGCCACGTCCCGGTGCGGGCCCACCACCTCGCGGGCCGTGGTGACGCGCTCGATGACCGCGGCCGTCTCTGCAGGGGTGGCGATCGGCGCCACCCGGCCCGCCGCGTTCATCTTCACCGCGGTGAAGCCCGCCTCGATCTGGGCGGTGATCTGCTCGGTGAGCTGGGCCGGTTCGTCGCCGCCGACCCAGGCGTAGACGCGGACGGTATCGCGTACGGGCCCGCCGAGCAGCGCGTGCACGGGGGCCCCGTAGGTCTTGCCCGCGATGTCCCACAGGGCCTGGTCGAGGCCGGCGACGGCGCTGGAGAGGATGGGCCCGCCCCGGTAGAAGCCGCCCTTGCTCAGCACCTGCCAGTGGTCCTGGATCCGCAGCGGATCCCGCCCGACGAGGTATTCGGCGAGGACGTCGACGGCCGCGCGGACGACCTCGGCGCGCCCCTCGACTACCGGCTCGCCCCAGCCGACGACCCCGTCATCGGTCTCGATCCGGCAGAACAGCCAGCGGGGCGGCACGAGAAACGTTTCGATACGAGCGATCTTCACCGGTCACGTACCGCCTTCCCGTTCGCGGCGCCGCGGACCTCGCCGGGGTCGCGGAGAGTTGTGCCGAGGTCGCCCAGCGCCTTGTCGAGGTCGCGGAGGGCCTTGTCGAGCAGCGCCCGCATGGCCGCCTCCGCGCCGTCCGGATCCCGCGCCCGTACGGCCTCCAGCACGGCCCGGTGGCTGGGCACCGGATCGTCGTGGTGGAGGGAGCTGTGGACGATGCGGTCGCGGTGGGCGAGACCGGACTCGATGACCATCTCCATCCGCTCCAGCAGCTCGTTGTGGGTGGCGGTCAGCAGCGCGCGGTGGAAGGCGAGGTCGGCCTCGACGGCGTGGGCGGGGCTCGCTCCCTCCCCGTCGTCCGCGTCCTCCTCCCCCATCGCGGCGAGGGCCGCCTCCAGGGCGTCGAGGTCGGCGCCGGTGCGACGCTCGGCCGCCAGCCGGGCCGCGGCGGGCTCGACGATGCCCCGGACCTCCCCGAGGTTGCGCAGCAGGCTGCTGTCGTCGCCCGACGCGCAGCCCGCGGCGAGCTGCCAGCGGAGCACGTCGGCGTCGAGCAGGTTCCAGTGGGCGCGGGCGCGGATGAACGTGCCGCGCTTCTGCCGGGCGTCGACCATCCCCTTGGCGGCGAGCACCTTCAGTGACTCCCGCAGAGCGGTCAGGCTGACGTCCAACTCGCGCTGCAGGGCCACGAGATCGAGAGTCGATCCCTCGGGAATCTCGCCGCTGAACACCCGGCGCGCGAGGGTCTCCACGGTCTGCCCGTGGAGCCCGCGGCGCACGTACGGCGTCATGTCGTTCCTGCCTTTCTGTGGCTCTCTGTGGGGGCGTCCGGGTCCAGGCGCAGGGCCAGGCGCAGGGCCAGTGATGCATCCAGGTCCGGGTCGAGGTCCAGGTCCAGGTCCACGTGCTCAGGCCGAGGCCTTGACGACGCTCCAGCCGCCGTCGACGACCAGGCTCGTTCCGGTGATGTAGGAGGCTTCGTCGGCCGCGAGGAAGGCGATGGCCGCCGCGACCTCCTCGGGTGTGCCGAAGCGGCGCGCGGCGGTTCCGGCGACGCTGCGCTGCCGGTCCTCCTCCGGCACCCGGTCCCAGGCCGCCGTCAGGATCGGTCCCGGCAGTACGGCGTTGATCCGCACCTCGGGCCCGTACTCGACGGCGAGCTGGTGGCACAGGGAGAGCAGCCCGCCCTTGGCCGCGGCGTACGCGGGGTGGCGGGGGATGCCGTGGTGCGCGTGCACCGAGGAGGTCAGCACGACGGCTCCGCGGCGCTCGCGGAGGTCGGGAAGGACGGCACGGACGCCGAGGAATCCGGCGGTCAGATTCACCGCGACCTGCCGGTCCCACGAGGCGAGGGAGGTCTCGTGAGCCGGTGTCAGGTGATCGATGTAGGCGTTGCTGACGAGGACGCCGACGGGGCCGGTGGCGTGGGCGGCGTCGATGACGCGGCGCCAGTCGTCCTCGTCCGCGGCATCGGCCCGGACGAACTCCGCGCGGCCGCCGCGTGCGCGGATCGCCTCGGCGACGTGCTTGCCCCGCTCGTCCGCGACGTCCGCGAGGACGACGGCGGCGCCCTCGTCGGCCAGGCGGGCGGCGGTGGCCGCGCCAATGCCCGATGCTCCTCCGGTCACCACGGCCACGCGATCGGCGAAGCGCGCGCCGTGCACCTGTGGCGGTCCACTCATGCGGCGGGCCCCTCCTTCGCTGGGGAACGGGAATGGAAAACGGGAATGGGATGAGGGATGAGGCAGGGGAAGTGCGGGGTCCGGTCCGACCCCAGACTCTGGGCGTCTTTAATTGCGAATATATGTCGCAGTGCCGGTGCCGTCACCACATGCCGTCGCCACCGGAGCCCGTGGTTCCTAGGGTGTCCGGCATGACGGGTGCACCGGACGGGAGCAATCGGTCCAGGCCGTCCGGACCGTGATCGAGGCCGAGTTGCGGATCCTCGACCCGAAGTGCGGGCATCCCCGGAGCTGGTGTACGAGGTGCTCGACCCGGAGTTCGTGGAGTTCGGAGCCTCCGGGCGGCGCTGGTATCGGGGCACGCCCACTGAGGACGCGTAGCCGCCTGGGCGCGGGCCGCGGTGGCCCCGGACACCGGGCTCCTCGCGTGCACCCGGGAGGCCGCCGACCTGAAAGCGCGAGCTGACACGTTGTCACCCGACACGCCGACGGTCCGTCACCTTTCCGCCCCGGTCGCAGTACTTCCGCGTGCGGCGTGCTGATCAGCGGGACACCGTGGTCTCACGCGCTCTCACAGGAGGTTTCCCATGCGCAACGTCATCCGCCTGGCCGCTGTCGGCATCGCACTCGGCGGCGCCCTCGCCCTCGCCTCACCCGCCTTCGCCGAAGGCCCCAACGGCAACATGCAGATGTGCTCCAAGCACATCACCCCCGGCATCCTCGGCGGCCTCCTCCCCAACACCGGGAACCAAGCCGAATCCTGCGTCACCAGCAGCTCCGTCAACCCCGGAAGCTGACACACCCGTACAGAGCCCCCGCTGCAGGCGCCGGGGCGGCCGGAACGCGGCCGCCCCGGCTTCTCTCGCCCCGGAACCAGGGCCCTGCCGCGCCGTCAGGGCCCGGCGTCACGGCCTGGCCTGGATCAGCGCGTGGCGGCCGTTCGTGCGCCACGGCTCCCCCGACGCGTCCAGCGACGCGAGCATTCCGGCCGAGAGGCCGGTCACGACGTCGGACTTCAGCGTCCGCAGCGCCGCGACCGGGCCCGGGAAATAGCCGGTGACCTCCGCGAAGGGCGTGGTGGCAGGCCAGTGCCGGTCGCCCACCAGACGGCGGTAGTTCAGGTCGCCCTTGAGGATCGTGAGCGCCGCCGACGCGAACTCTCGCCGCAGGTCGTCGGGCATCTCCTCGTACGGCAGAGGAGCGCAGAAGAACGGGTGCGCGCCGAGGGTCACCCGCTCTTCCCGCAGCGCCGTCCAGAGGCGGCTGCCGGTGCTGCCCGCCCGGCCGGGGGCCCGGTTCAGCCTCCGCAGGCTCGCCAGGACATCGGCGGTGGTGGCGTCGGAGACGTAGTACGGGTGGGGCTTCACCTGGAGGGTGATCTGTGCGGCGCGCCCGCTGGTGAGGAGGTGATCCGCGAGAACGAGATCGGGGATGAGCTCGCGGCCCGCGTTGTCGGTAACGATGACGATGCGGTCTCCGCCTCCGCCTCCGGCACCGCCTCCGCCACCGCCACCGCCACCGCCTCCGTCTCCGCCACCGCCACCGTCTCCGCTGCCTCCCTTGCCGCCGCGCTCGGCCGCGGTCCGCAGCAGCGTATGGAGCACCGCGCGGTCGTCGGCGACCAGAGGCGGGGTGGAATCGGCCTGCCGGGTGTCGTCCGCGGTGATGAGGAAGCCAAGGTCTGCGCGATTGCCCCAGAGGGCAGCCTGCAAGAGTGCGTCCGTCAGCGCCTCGTCGGAGGAGGTCTCGACCGTGTCGAGAGCGGCGAGTTCCCCGTCGACGAGGGCGCTGTTCAGCTCGGCTTCCTTGGACGGCCCGAAGGGGTCGATACCCCGCCACGGCCCCGGGCCGAAGTGGCCGACCGCCCCGAGCAGACGGCGGTAGAAGTAGCTCTCTGCCCACAGGAAAGGCGCGTCGGTCCACCGCTTGCCGTAGTGTCCGCCATCCCATGCGCCCGACCACACCGCATGGTCGTGGGCAGTGTCCGGCAGCGGCTCGATGACGCCGTTGAGGGTCTCGTCGAGGAGCCCGTCGAGCGCCCGCCGCTGAGCGGGAGTGAAGGGGAAGGCGTCGCCCAGCTTCCGGAAGAGAGCGGGATGGCGCTCGTGCCAGACGCCGTACGGGAAGGAGCCCGGCTCGCTGCTCACGATGACCGGCGCGTCGGCGCCCTCCCCGGATGTCCGCTGCGTTCCGTCCACCGTCGTCGTCCTCTCCGTCACGTGGCTCGTGCCGCGCCTTGTGACGGCGCATCACCTGGTAGTGGTCGTCAGGCTACGGGCTCATAGCTGGGCCCATGGTCTGAGGACCTGACATGCCGTCACTGCACGCACATTGTTTTCTGACGCCTGATCACCCCGGTCGCAGTAAGCCCGCGTGCGGCGCGGTGATCTCCAAGACACGGTGGAACCACCGCGCTCTCAAACAGGAGGTTCCCATGCGCAACGTGATGCGTCTGTCCGCTGTCGGTGCCGGGCTGTGCGGCGCCCTGTTCGTCGCCGCGCCGGCCGTCGCCGAGGCGGCTGACGGGCCCCACGGAAACATGCAGATGTGCTCCAAGAACGTCACCCCCGGCATCCTCGGCGGCCTTCTCCCCCACGCCGGCGAACAGAGTGAGTCCTGCGTGTCCAGCAGTTCCGCCAACCCCGGGGCGTCCGCCAACGCCGGCACGTCCGGCGGAGCCGGCGCGTCCGTCAGTCCCGGCATGTCCGGCGGCGCCGAGATGCCCGCAACTCCGGAAGCTCCCGCAAGCCCCGTAACTCCTGGTCAGTAGTACCTCTCCGGGCAAAGCCGGGGCGACCGTACGAGGACGCCCCGGCTTGCGTCGTCGGCCGGGTGACGGCGGGGGGCTCCTGGGCGGGGGGCTCCTGGCGGGGGCTCCTGGGCGGGCCCAGGGCGACGGGCTCCCGGCGACGGGAGTCCGTCCGGGTGCACCGATGAATCCGGCGGTACCGCGGTGTCTCGTCTACAGCCGACCGATTCGGCGACACTCAGCCACGCAGGGAGAAGAACCATGGCAGGCAGGGAACCGGTCACAGAGCTGGACGCGCGCTACAGCAGCAAAGGCGCGTCCCCGACCCCGTGGCCGACGGCGCGCGAGCGCCTCGAGACCGCCGAGCTGTACTGGCTGACCACCGTGCGCCCCGACGGCCGCCCGCACGTCACCCCCCTCCTGGCGGTCTGGCTGGACGACGGCCTCCACTTCTGCACCGGTCCCGCCGAGCGGAAGGCGAAGAACCTGCGGACCAACACCCACTGCGTGCTGACCACCGGGTGCAACGCGCTGCGCGAGGGGCTCGACCTGGTCGCGGAAGGCAACGCCGTGAACGTGACCGACCACGCAGCGCTCATCAGGCTTGCGGAGGCCTACGAGGCGAAGTACGGCACCGAATGGCACTTCGACGTCCGCGACGGCGCCTTCCACACGGAGGACGGCGGCACCGCTCTGGTCTACCGGGTCGCCCCCGCGACGGTCTTCGGCTTCGCCAAGGGCAAGTACGGCCAGACCCGCTGGCGCTTCCCCGACAGCGGTCGGTGAGCGTACAGTCGCGCACCGCGACTCTGCCGTCTCAGTAATTCAGCGATTCGACGACTCAGCGATTCGACGACTCAGCGATTCAGCGATTCAGCTGCGCCGACAACTCCGCGACCCCGCACCCGCACTCCGTAGCTCGGATACGCCCGGCTCAGAGCGTCCAGGTGTACTTGTCGCCGCCCACCCACCTCACGTACGCCGGATCGTCGAGATCCACATGCCGTAGCCCCGCATGCTGCGCCAGCCGGACCACGTCCAGCATGTCGTGGGCGATTCCTGCCGGGGCGCCGTTGATCTCGACGATGCGGAACGGGGGGTCGCCCGGCATCACCCGCAGAACGACGATCGGAGCCCGTGCGCCGTGACTCATGCTCCCAGCGTGTGGCAGCGTCGCGCCCGGCGCACCTCCGCGGGCGGATCCCCCTAATCGCGGGAGGGGATCTGCTGCACGGCCCAGCCGTTGCCGTCAGGGTCGCTGAAGAAGACGAACGAGCCCCAGGGGAAGTCCTGGATCTCGCTCACCTCCAGACCCCGCTCGACGAACTCGGCACGTGCGGCCTTGATGTCCGAGACCACCAGCTGCAGGCCCTTCAGAGAGCCCGGCCGCATGTCCGTGATGCCGGTCCCGAGCGCGATCGAACAGGCCGACCCCGGGGGTGTCAGCTGGACGAAGCGGATCTCGTCGCTGACCGTGTGATCGTGATCGGCGTTGAAGCCGGCCTTCTCGGTGTAGAAGGCCTTCGCCCGGTCCACATCGGAGACCGGCACCGCCACGAGTTCGAGCTTCAGATCCATGCCACGTCGTCCTTTCGTCCGGTGACCTGACCGCTGTCATCGGCGGCCCGGCAGGTCTGTGGACGACGCTAAGCGGAGTTGCGGTCGGGTCGTGTCCTCAACTCACCGCCATTGGCCGGGATGACCGTTGAATCCCGGACGAGCGCGCTCGGTGGCCGAACGGCGGTGATCGGCGCAAAATCGGCCCCCTCGGCGGCCTGCCGGCGCGGCTGCCCGGGGCCGGGCCCGTCGGCTTCCCGCTGCCGCATCGAGCACGAGAGCGTTCCCATCCGTATCTCTCCATGCGCCGAGCCGTCCCCACCGGGCCAGGGGAGGGCTCGGTGCGTATCCGGCCGGGCCAGGCCCCGGAAGGCGGCCCCCGGCGAGGGACAACGATCGGAAAGGGGCCCCTAGTGAAGAAGAAGGGCCACAGACGTTCCCGTGTCATCGGTACGGCAGTTGCGGCAGTGGCCGCTCTGGCTCTCGGCGGAGGAGGGATCGTACTGATCACCGACGACGCCGAGGCGGGCGGGGAGGCGTCGGCCTCCGCACCCGGGACGACGGGGCAGGCGACGGCGGCGACCATCGACTGCCCGGACGTCGCCGTCCGGCTCTCGCAGGTGCCACAGCAGGCGCGCCCCGAGGTGGACGCGGAACTGGCGCGGATGGACAGCCAGGTGGCTGACGCGTACCGGCGACTCGCCGCCTCGGGCGAGGCGAGCAGCGGGCAGTGGGTGAACTCGCAGGTCCTGGACCCGCTGGCAGAGCAGCGCAGCACCGCCCTCGACCGTATCGGTACGGCCATCGACCGGGTCGGTACGAGTCCCGACAACCTCGCCTCCATGGCGGCCTGCACGCTCAAGCGGGACGCCGCTGCCCCGGCTGCCTCCGCCTCCCCTGCTCCGAAGGGTTCCCCCGCCCCGAACGCGAGTTCCGCACCGGCCGCGAGTGGCCCGAACAAGTCCGACTTCGTGGACATCAGGAAGGTGCGGCCGGCCGCGGCCAAGCCGCGCGCCCGCAGCGGCGCGTCCACGGGCACGTTCACATCGCGCTGCGGCCGCAACGAGAAAAAGCACTTCAACTCGGACAACGTCATCGTGGCCCCCGGTGTGAGCAACGGCGCCCACCACAAGCACGACTACGTCGGCAACCTCGACACCAGCGCCTTCTCCTCCAACGAGAGCCTCGCCGCAGCCGGCACCACCTGCTCCAACGGCGATCGCTCCACGCACTACTGGCCCGTGCTGCGGCTGCGCGACGGGCAGCGGGAGGCCGACGCCGACGCCCCCGGCGGCGGCCAGGACGGCAACGTGGGACGCATCCTCCAGCCGGCCTCGGTCAAGCTCACCTTCCGCGGAAGCCCGGTCGGCAAAGTCACGGCCATGCCCCGCTTCCTGCGCATCATCACCGGTGACGCCAAGGCGTTCACCAACGGGACGACCAACGCCAACGCCTCGTGGAGCTGCACGGGTTTCGAGAACCGCCAGCTCAAGGACAAGTACCCGCTCTGCCCGAGCGGCAGCAGGGTCGTCCGCACCTTCAACTTCCAGAGCTGCTGGGACGGCGCGGACATCGACAGTGCCAACCACCGTACGCACGTGGCCTTCGCCCGTCAGGACGGCTCCTGCCCGAGCGGCTTCCGGGCCATTCCGCAACTGGTCCAGCGGATCACGTACAACGTGAGGCCGGGCTCGGTCTTCGCCGTCGACAGCTTCCCGGAGCAGCTCCACAAGCCGGTCACCGACCACGGGGACTTCATCAACGTGATGTCGTCCTCCCTCATGCGCAAGGCCGTCTTCTGCATCAACAGCGGCCGCAAGTGCGGCTGACCGCTCAGGCTCCGCGTAACGTCCGGCGTAGTGCCTGGCGCATCGCCTGACCGACGTGCCGAGCTGTCTCCCGTACGGCCGGGACCGTACGGGAGACGGCTCGGCGGCCGGCGCCCGTGGCCGCACCCTCACCCTCACGTGCGCCCGCATCCGCGCCCTCACCCGACCAGTTTCGCGACGCGGCTGTCCAGCTCCTCCGGGCCCGAGGGAACACCGCTGTGCACGACCTTGCCGTCCTTGTCCAGCAGGACGAAGGAGCTCTGCTGGGAGATCTCGAATTTCCTCCAGATACTTCCCTGTTCGTCGTTGAGATGCGGGAATCCGCCGACCTTCCGCGAGGAGACGAAGGACCTCATCGGCCCGGGCTTGTCGAGACCGGCCACACCGACGACGTTCACCCGGCCCTCGTAGGTCTTGGCGAGCTTCGCGGCCTGAGGGGCCTGGCCGCGGCAGGTGCCGCACCACGGCGCCCAGAACCACAGCACCGCCGGCTTCCCGGCCAGCTTCGCGCCGTCGAAGGGCTTCCCCTCGAGCGTCGTGCCCGAGAACCGGAGCGGCTCCCCAACACCCCCCGCGTCACCCGCGTCACCCGCGTCCGCCGCATCCGCACGGGCCCCGGTGCCGGGCGCAGCCGTGCCGCCGCCGCTGTCCATGCCGCAGCCGGCCACGGCGAGCGCGGTGGCGGCGAGCAGGGCGGCGACGAGTACGGGGGCACGACGGCGACGCGTGCGCATGGCGGCTCCATTGAGGTCTGGCGCTGCTGAACGTCCTGCAGCACTCCCTGCGGCTCCTTCAGATATACGGCCAGGACCCGGGAAACGTTCGGCGCCGGAGCTGAACGAGGTCCGGCCGGGCGCCGTATGACTCAGCACACGTCCGCGGACCGGCGTGCGGGACCAGCCCGCCGTACCGCTGCCGAACCCCTGGAGGACCGCCGCATGAGCGATCTCAACTCCCTTCCCCTGCAAGCCCTTCCGGATGGGAAGGCCGAGCTCCGCCTGGTGCTCCGCCTCCGCTGGGAGGACATCGCCCTCCTCGGCCACGAAGCCGGCCGGCTTGCCGCCCAGCAGCAGCGCCCGGTCAGCCTCGACGAGGCCGCAAGCCACCGGCTGAGCACCCGGCCCGCGCCCGCCGCGGTCGCACCCGCCGCACCCGCCGCACCCGCCGCGCCTCCTGCGGCGAAGGAAACGGCCGCGAAGAACCCCGCCGAGGGCAGGACCGACTCGCCTTCCGTGGTACACGCGGTCCGCTCCCCCTCGGACCCGCTCCCCCGGCACGCCCTCCAGCAGCCCGGCGAGCACCGCACCGCTTAGGCCGTATCCGGCGGATCACGGCGCCTGCGGCCGACCTCCCCTGACCCACCCTCCCCCAGCGGCAGTCCCCTGGGCCTAGCGGCCCGGGAGGTGCCCCCACGGGGAGGGCGCCCGTGGGCGGAGCCCGCCACGGACCACTGCGGGGAAAGGGCCGCCGCGCTCCAGCGCCTACGGCACGGTGTCCGTGTGCGTGATCCCCTGGTCGCGGTAGGCCCGGACCTGCTCCTGGATCTGAGCGGGTGTCAGCACGCGGTCCTTGACGTAGTAGACGTAGTCGACCTTCTGGTCGTACGCGCGCGTGGTGGCGCTGTCCTGCAGGCCATCGGCGATGATCCACTGGTTGAAGTTGACCGACATCGGGGTCTCCGGGAGATACGGCTCCCCGTGGGTGGCGAACAGGTTCCCGTCCACGTAGTACGTGATCGCCGCGCCGTCGACGGTGACGACCAGGTCGTGCCAGCCTTCGTAGCTCGCCCGCACCTCGTTGTGCGTGTTCACGGCCTCCCAGGGGTCCGGGCGGTAGGTCTCCCACGACGTCGTGAACAGGACGTTGTCCGGCTCGCCCCAGCCGCCGTTGGGCAGATACTCGAAGTCCAGCTCGCCGTAGTCGGGGTCCATGGGGGCGTCGAGCGGGGTGATGGTGAAGAAGGTCTGCACGAGCTGGTCGCCGTCGGGGCCGCTCGTGGGCGCGTCGGAGAACCGTACGCGGGCGGCGTAGGTGCCGTTGCCGAACTTGCGCCGGTGGTGGATCTCGGACTGCTGCGTGCCGGCCCCGGTTCCGTCGGTTCCGGTCTCCAGGTTCATGACGCTGTTGCCGCCGTCGGAGGTGAAGGTGATGTTCTCCGGCCGCCAGGCGGCGCCGGGTACGCCGGGCCCGCCGGAGCCGGACCTGACGGTCCAGCCGTGCTCCGCGAGCTTCGGGTCGTTGTGCGCGGAGTAGTTGAAGTCGTCGAAGAGGGCCGGGTCGTCCTGCGGGGCCCGGTCGTCCTGTGCGGCCGAGGCGGGCAGGGCGGTGAGGGCGGCGCAGGCCAGCCCGGCGGCGGTGGCAACGGCCGCAGCCGTGCGCAGTCTTGTGGCGGTGGTCGGTATGTGACTCATCGTCCGACGTCCTCGTCTGAAGTAGGTGGGGGGTCTCGACGTACTACTGGACCGAAGCTGACCAGTTGGCCAACTGGTCAGCTTCCAGCCCCAGAAGCTGGCATAGACCAATGTCCCCGTCAAGGCTCACGCTGTCCCGAATCTCACCGTAAGCAGGCCGAGTTGGGTGATGGGGATTCGCACCCCTCGGCCGACCCGGCAGCTTCCAGCAGACCAGTTGTGTGCTCTGCGACGCACTGGTTACCATCCCAGCCAGGACGGAGGAGCGGTCGGATGGACGGCGGATCGTCACGGGCGGTGCTCAAGCGGGAGAGGGTCCGCGACTTCCTCCTCGAGCTCATCGACGCACGCGGCCCGGGGGACGGCATCCCCTCGGAGCGCACGCTGTGCGCCCGGCTCGGCGTCTCCCGCCCCACGCTGCGCGCCGCCGTGGACGAGCTGGTGGCGACTGGTCAGCTGGTACGCGAGCACGGCCGCGGCATGTTCGTGGCGCCCGCGAAGATCACCCAGGAACTCGTCGGCGACGACCGGGCCATGACGGCCCCCCGGGCGGACGGCGACTGGTCCAGCAGAGTGCTGGAGCTGACCACCGTGCAGGCCGGTGCCCGCATCGGCCGCAAGCTGCGCATGTCCCCGGCGGCCGAGCTGGTCTCCGTCGCACGGCTGCGGCTCGTCGACGGCTCCCCCATCGCCATCGAGCATCTGCACTTCCCGGCCGATGTGGTGGCCGGCCTCTCGCGGGCGGAGCTGGAGGCGGGCGACCTCTACGACCACCTGAGGGAGCGTCACCAAGTGCGGGTGCACGAGGCGCTGCAGTCGATCGAGCCCACGGTGGTCAACGAGGACGAGGCCCGTCTGCTCGACGTCCCGGTCCTCTCCCCCGCCCTGCTGTTCGAGCGGCTGACCACGGAGACGTCCGGCCGTCCCGTCGAGTACGTGCACTCGCTCTACCGGGGCGACCGCTACCGCATCGTCTCCCGCCTGGCGCTCGACCCCTCGGCGAGCCCGGCGGCGCGCACAGACCCGACGGTCCGGCGCGGGCACCACCCCGGCATCCCGCCGGGCGACTTCGCTCTGGGCGGCAGCATCGCGTCGTCGACGACCGGAGACGTGCAGTCCGCTCCTTAGGCCGTGCCTGGCGAAACGTTCCCCGCACTTCGGACACGCTCTGAAGGAAGCCCGGTTGCCGTCAGTTCCCCGCGTCTTGGGCGCTGGGTGCCTCACCCTCCCGCCTCGTTGGCGAAAGGCGGGCCGGGCGGGGCGGGACGGCGCCCAGGACGTACGTCTGGATGGCCGTCGCCGCGGCGCCGCGCGCCCACTCGTGGAAGTCGATGGGCCGGATCTCGAGGGAGAGCGGGGGCGCGCCCGGGTAGCGGCCGTCGCGGATGGCCTCGTCCATCTCCTCACGGACGGTTACGGCGAGGCCGATGCCCTCGCCGGTGAGCACGAAGCGCTCGGTGAGGGTGATGTTGGCGACCGCGGCGATGAGACGGCCGAGTGCGCGCCCCGCGGCCATGACGACCGGCTGGGCCACCGGGTCTCCGGCCGCGGCGAGGGCCAGGCACTCCTCGTACGAGACCTGGCGGCGCAGCCCGACGGAGACCGCGGCGCAGATGCCCGGGACGGACAGCATGGCGGTGGCGCAGCCGCGGTGGCCCGAGGGGCAGAGCGGGCCGAGCGGGTCGAGGGGGAAGTGGCCGAGGAGGCCGACGCCCGCGTCGGGGCTGTCCACGACCGCGTCGTGCACCACCAGGCCGTAGCCGACGCTGACGCCGGTGGTGAGGACGGCGAAGCGGTCGTGGCCGCGGCCCGCGCCGAACCAGTGCTCGGCGCGGGTGAGGGCGAGGAGGTCGTTGTCGACGACGGCGGGGAGGCCGAAGGCCTCGGTGAGGAGCGCGCCGAGCGGTACGTCCTCGGTCCACTCCAGGAAGGGCGCGGCGGTGACGGTGGCGCGGTCGGCGACACGGCCGCCGAGGCTGAGGCCGAGGGCCGTGACGCGCGGTACGCCGGCGGTCAGGTCCGCGGCGAGCCGGTGGACGCTCGCGACGACGGAGGCCGGGTCGCGGCCCGGCAGGTCGGCGCGGGCCGAGGCGATCACTTCCGCGCGCAGGGTGGTCACCACGACGTGGACGTCGTCGCCGGTGACCTTGGCCCCGATGAAGTGGTGGGACTCGGGGGCGATGTCGAGCGGCCGGGTGGGCCGCCCGGTGCGCGGCTCGTGGCTCGTACCGGCTTCGACGAGCAGGCCGCTGTCCAGGAGCGGCCTGGCCAGCCGGGTCAGGCTGCCCGGCGACAGGTCGAGGCGGCGGGCCAGCTCGCTGCGCGGCAGCGGGCCCCGCAGCAGCACCTCGAGGGCGACGGCGTGGGCGGCCCCCGAGGGCGGGGTCCAGGGCGGCGGGGTCGCGGGCAAGGTCGGGAGCCTCCACGAAGGGTCACGGTCGTCCGGTGGCGTGCACCCTACTGAGTTCTGGCACGGAAGTCTTGGGGTGGGATTCGGGCGGTTTTCTGCGGATGAAGCCCGGCGCTTCCTCAGGGTTGACCGGCCCCAGACTTCCGCAATACAACTAACCCTGCCAGTCACCGCCACCGAGCAAGGGGTCTTCCATGGGCGAAGGACACGCCCCCCGCCCGCTCCATCTCCGCTCCTCCGGCACCAGTCTCGTCCTCGACTGCGCGGGGGACCTGCTGCCCCGGGTCGTCCACTGGGGCACCGATCTCGGCGAGCTCACCGACGGCGCGCTGGCCGCACTGGTCGCGGCGGACGCGCCACAGATCGTGAACAGCACCCTCGATGTCCCGGTACCGGTGAGCGTGCTGCCCGAGCAGTCCGCGGGCTGGCTCGGCACCCCCGGTCTGTCCGGCCACCGCGAAGGCGGTGATTTCTCCACCGCCTTCATGGTCCGTTCCGTGGAGACGGGCGACGGCCGGGACGGCCCGGTGCGCCACCGGGTCGCCGTCGAGGCCGCCGACGACCAGGCCCGGCTCTCCCTGCGGCTGGAGATCGAGCTCACCGGCTCCGGGCTCGTACGGCAGCGTGCCGAGCTCACCAACGAGGGCGAGGACGACCGCCCGTACACCCTGGACGGCCTGCTGCTCACCCTGCCCGTCCCGGGGCACGCCACCGAGCTGCTCGATCTCACCGGCCGTCATCTGCGCGAACGCTCCCCGCAGCGCCACGCGTTCACCCTCGGCACGCATCTGCGCGAGAACCGCCGCGGCCGCACCGGCGCCGACGCGACGCTCGTCCAGGTCGCGGGCGAGCGCGGCTTCGGCTTCCGTACGGGTGAGGTGTGGGGGCTCCACGTGGCCTGGAGCGGCAACCACCGGTCGCTGGCGGAACGCACGAACACCGGGGCCGGGCTGCTGGGCGGCGGCGAGGCGCTGCTGCCGGGCGAGGTGCGGCTGGCGCCCGGTGCGTCGTACACCAGCCCCTGGGTCTACGGCTCGTACGGGCGCGGGCTCGATGAGCTGGCCGGGCGGTTCCACGGTTATCTGCGGGGGCGGGCGCACCACCCCTGCGAGCCCCGCCCGGTCACCCTCAACACCTGGGAGGCCGTCTACTTCCGGCAGGACCTGGGCAAGCTCAAGGCCCTGGCGGACGCGGCGGCCGAGGTGGGGGCGGAGCGGTTCGTGCTGGACGACGGCTGGTTCCGGGGCCGCCGCGACGCCCGCGCCGGACTCGGCGACTGGTATGTGGACAAGGACGTCTGGCCCGACGAGGGCCTGCACCCGCTCGTACGCCATGTCCACGGGCTCGGCATGGAGTTCGGCCTCTGGGTCGAGCCGGAGATGATCAACCCGGACTCCGACCTGGCCCGCGCCCACCCCGAGTGGATCCTGTCCACGGGCGGCCGGACCCCGCCGCCCGCCCGCAACCAGCAGGTCCTCGACGTCGGGCAGCCGGGGGCGTACGGGTACCTGCTGGAGCGGCTGGACGCCCTGGTGAGCGAGTACGGCATCGGCTATCTGAAGTGGGACCACAACCGCGACCTGGTCGAGGCCGGGTCGGGCCCGGGGGGCGCCGCCGGTGTGCACGCGCAGACGAAGGCCGTCTACCGGCTGATCGACGAACTCCGGGCCCGCCACCCGGGGTTGGAGATCGAGTCCTGCTCCTCCGGCGGCGCCCGCGTCGACCTCGGCATCCTCGAGCGCACGGACCGGGTCTGGACCAGCGACTGCATCGACGCGCTGGAGCGCCAGCAGATCCAGCGCTGGACCGGGCTGCTGCTGCCGCCGGAGCTCCTCGGCGCCCACGTCGGCGCGCCCGTCGCCCATACGACCGGGCGCACCCACACCCTCGACTTCCGCGCCGGCACGGCCCTGTTCGGACACTTCGGCATCGAGTGGGACCTCACCGACGCCGGGCCGGAGGCGCGGGCCCGGCTCGGCGAGTGGATCGCCGCGTACAAGGAGCTGCGGCCGCTGCTGCACGGCGGGACGGTCGTACGCGGCGACCACCCGGACCCGGCACTGTGGGTGCACGGGGTGGTCGCCCCCGACCGCTCCCGGGCCGTCTACGCGCTCGTGCAGACCGCGACCGGCGTCCAGTCGCCGCCCGGCCGGGTCCGCCTCCCCGGCTTGGACGAGCGTGCGGACTACCGGGTGGCGCCGCTGGCTCCGGGCGACCGGCTCCACGGCCCGGCCCGCTCGCCGCTGCCCTGGTGGGGCGACGGCGCGGAGCTGCCGGGGTGGGTGCTGGCCGCCGTCGGCGTCCAGGCCCCCGTCCTCCATCCCGAGAGCCTGGTCCTCGTCGAGGCCAGGCGGATCTGACACTCAATCAGTGAGGTTCGATTCCCTTGACCATGGCCGTGAACGGCGCCCGCGGCGCCGCTGCCGAAACCACGACCGAAGCGGGACCCGAAGCCGGGCCCGAAGCCGGCTCCGACGGTGCGAGGCCGGACCCCTGGTGGAAGACGGCCGTCGTCTACCAGATCTATCCACGGAGCTTCGCCGACTCCGACGGCGACGGCATCGGTGATCTGCCCGGCATGGAACGGCGTCTGGACTACCTCGCCGGGCTGGGCATCGACGTCCTGTGGCTGTCCCCGGTCTATCCGTCCCCGCACGACGACAACGGCTACGACATCAGCGACTACCAGGGCATCGACCCGGTCTTCGGCACGCTGGAGGACTTCGACCGCCTGCTGGCCGCCGTCCACGCGCGCGGCATGAGGCTCGTCATGGATCTCGTCGTCAACCACACCTCCGACGAGCATCCGTGGTTCACCGAGTCCCGCAGCGGTCCCGGCAGCCCCAAGCGCGACTGGTACTGGTGGCGGCCGGCCCGGGAGGGCAGGGAGCCCGGCACTCCGGGCGCCGAGCCGAACAACTGGGCGTCCTTCTTCTCAGGGCCGGCCTGGGAGTACGACCCGGCGAGCGAGGCGTACTACCTGCATCTGTTCTCCCGCAAGCAGCCCGACCTCAACTGGGAGAACCCCGAGGTCAGGCAGGCGGTGTACGCGATGATGCGGTGGTGGCTGGACCGGGGCGTGGACGGCTTCCGGATGGACGTCATCAACCTGATCTCCAAGGACCCCGCCCTGCCCGACGGGGCAGTCCGCGACGGCAGCCCGTACGGGGACGGCTCGCCGCACTACACCTGCGGCCCGCGCATCCACGACTATCTGCAGGAGATGCACCGCGAGGTGTTCGCCGGGCGGCCCGGCGAACCGCTGCTCACGGTCGGGGAGATGCCGGGCGTGACGGTCGGGCAGGCCCGGCTGTTCACCGACCCGGCGCGGGCCGAGGTCGACATGGTGTTCCAGTTCGAGCACGTCGGGCTCGACCACGGAGCGGACAAGTTCGACGTGCGGCCGCTGCGGCTGACCGATCTGAAGGTGTCGCTCGGCCGGTGGCAGACCGGTCTCGACGGCACCGGCTGGAACAGCCTGTACTGGAACAACCACGACCAGCCGCGGGTCGTATCGCGCTTCGGCGACGGCAGCGGGCCGTACCGGGTGCGCTCGGCGACCCTGCTGGCCACGGTCCTCCACCTGCACCGCGGAACGCCGTACATCTACCAGGGCGAGGAGCTGGGCATGACCAACGCCCCCTTCTCCTCGGTCGACGACTTCCGTGACATCGAGTCGCTGCGCTACTTCGCGGAGGCCGTGGCGGGCGGCGCGGACCCGGAGCGGGTGCTGGCAGGGCTGCGCACCATGGGCCGCGACAACGCGCGTACGCCGATGCAGTGGGACGCCTCCCGGCACGCGGGCTTCACCACCGGCGAGCCCTGGCTCGCGGTCAACCCCAACCACACCACGATCAACGCAGCCGCGGCCGTGGCCGATCCCGCCTCCGTCTACCACCACTACCGGCGGCTCATCTCCCTCCGCCACGACGAACCGGCCGTCGCGCACGGCGACTTCACCATGCTGCTGCCGGACGACGAGCGGGTGTACGCGTTCACACGGCGGCACGCGCGCGTGGAGCTGCTGGTGCTGGGCAACTTCACTGGCGAGGACGTACGGGTGGACCTGCCGTACGGGGAGTCCTGGGCAGGGGCCGAGCTGCTGCTGGGCAACGCACCGGAGGCGGCGGGGCCACTGCGGACTCCGGTGGTGCTCGCCCCGTGGGAGGCGCGGGTGCACCGCCGTACGGTCCCCGCTCCCCGGCAGGAGGAGAGCTGATCCCGGCCGAAGGCGGGAGAATACCCATTTCCGGATCCAATGGGATTGGACCGGGCTTGTGAGCAACGAGTTCGCACTCCGAAATCGTACACCCGACGGAATTCGCATTCCGGAGGAGAGCGAAACGTGTTGCCATTGCTTCTAATTCACCATTACTTCACACGTCTTCACCAGGCACGATGCGCTGTATTGGGACGTGTGCCCCGTTCTCACAGATAGGCGGGTACGGAAAGAGAGGCAGGCAACAGCCGATTAACTGGCGCGTAGTCGTGGTGAATTTCTCCTGCAGTTCAGTCGGGCAATCGTCGTTTTGATCAGGCCATGGCAGGAGGGACGATGCCCTTCTTCACCAAGGCGGTCTGGCCGGGAGACCACCGTGACGAGATCGTCGCGGGTGCGCTCGTCGGTGCTGTAGTGATCGTCGTCGGATACGCGTCGGGTATTGGCGGCGCCCGTGCGCCGGGTGCCCAGGAGGCGGCAGCGCCGCCGGGCGTGCAGCCCGGGTCCACCGCACCGCCCAGCCCCGGCCCCTCAACAGGCGGCCCTCCACCGGACGGCGTGCCAGCGGCGCCCCCGGCCGTGCTGCCGCCCCCGGGCAGGGGCTTCCAAGTCCCCCCGTTCACCTTCCCCGTGGAGCACACCGGACACGGGCAGGGAGGACACGGTGGATCAGGGCTTCCGGGCGGCGGGCACGGCAGCGGCCACGACGGTGGACCCGGCGGCCACGACGGCGGTCATGGGACCACGCCCGCGCCGTCTCCCTCCGACCCTGCCGGGGACTACGGTCCCGGCATCGGTGAGTCCCCCTGCTCCGACGGGTCGGTGCACCTCGTCCAGCCACTGCTCGAAGGCGTCACCAGCCCCGTGACCAGTCTGTTGGACGGCCTGCTCCTGGGGCCCGGCACACCCGACGGCGCCACCGCACCATCCTCACCGGATGCCGAGGACACGGACGACGCCGCGGACGAGGCCCGCCTGCCCGCCATGTGCACCGGGCTCGAGCCCGAAGCCACGGCGACTCCCCCCGCGGACACGCCATGACCCCCCGCCGGGCCGCCAGTGGCCTCGTCGTCCTCGTCGCAGCCCTGCTGCACGCACTCGGCACCGCGCCCGGCGCCGCCGCGCACACCGAGCTGCGCGACTCCCGTCCCGCGGACGGGGCCCGCCTCGCCCATCCCCCGTCCCGGATCGCCCTCACCTTCAGCGAACCCGTCCGGCCCGCCGACGTCACGGTCACCGTGGGCGGCGAGCGACTCGCCGTCCGACCGGCGGAGGCGCCGCGCACCCCGACGGCGACCGTGCTCGCCGAGCTCCCCGAAGACGCCAAGGGCACCGCCGGCCGGCTGCGGGTGGACTGGCGGGTCCTCGACGCACACGACGGCCACGCTGCCTCCGGCCACCTCGGCTTCCGCATCACCACAGCGGCCGCATCCCACGGGCACGGCAGCGAACAGGCGGCGCCCGACGGAGCCCACAGCAGACCGGCCGCGGCGCCCGCCCCGTCAACTGCGGTACGCCAGGCCCTCGTCTGCACCCGATGGCTCGGCTATCTCTCCCTCACCCTCTTCGTCGGCGGCCTGGCCTTCCTCTCCCTGCTCTGGCCGCAGGGCACGGACGACCGGCGGGCCAGGGCCGTGCTCGGTACGGCGTGGCTGTCCGGGCTGCTGTCGGCCGTCGCCGCCCTGGGCCTCCAGGGCGCGTACGCCACCGCGGGTACGCTCCCCGACGGGCTCGCCCCGGCCACGTACCGCGAGGTGCTCGGCACCGACATCGGGATCGTGCTGGCCGCCCGCGCTCTGCTGTGGCTCCTGGCCGCGGCGGTCCTCGCGGCCATTCTGCAGGCCGGGGAAGCGGCCGCCCGCTCCCCGGGCTGGCGGGTGGGTGCGGTGACGGTGGCGTTCGGCCTGCTGCGCACCACCGGTATGGCGGGCCACAACTCCGAGGGCAGCGCGCCCGCCTGGGGCGCGATTGCCGACCTGGTCCATCTGCTCGGCGTCTCGCTGTGGATCGGCGGGCTGGCCATGCTCACCTTCGCCGTGCTGCCGCGCCGCAGCCCGCGGGAGCTCGCCGAGGTGGTGCCCCGCTACTCCACCCTGGCGGCGGTGTCGGTGACGGCGATCGCCGCCGCCGGACTCGTACTCGCCTGGCAGGTGGTCGGCTCACTTGACGGCCTGCTGCACACCTCCTACGGGCGGCTGCTGCTGCTCAAAGTCGCGATGCTCGGCGCCGTGCTGCTGGTGGCGCAGCGCAGCCGACTCTGGGTGCGCACCAGGCTCGACCTCGCCGTGCTGCTGCGCGGCGACGCCGCCACCGTGCGGCCCTTCGGTTACTCGGTCGCCGCGGAGACGGTGCTTGTCCTCGTGGTTCTCGCGGCAACGAGTCTGCTGGTCACGGCCAACCCGGGCCGCTGATCCGGCACTTTCCCTCCCATCCCTCCCCACCTCGAAAACCAAAGGAGCCATATCTCCATGGACACCACCGACACCCCCGGTGCGGAACCGGAGCGACGGCCCAGGCCGCCGTCCCGGTCCGGCAACCGGGTCCTGCTCATCGGCGGTCTGGGTGCCGCCTTCTCGGCCGTCCTGTGCCTGGCGCTGCTGGAGTCGGCGACTTCCGGAGCGGCGGCCGGCGCTCCGGCACCCGCCGCGGGACAGCAGGCGCAGCCCGCGGCGCAGCAGGGCGAACAGGCCGACTACACCGTTGATTTGAAGGGCAACGCCTACATCCCGGCGAAGCTGACGGTCAAGGTCGGCGACACGGTCCTCTGGACGAACTACGACGACGTACCGCACACGGTCACCACCACCAAGGGGCCGGAGAAGTTCGACTCCGGCACGCTGGACAAGGGCGAGAGCTTCTCCTACACCTTCACCGAACCCGGTACGTACGAGTACTACTGCTCGGTGCACCCGGACATGACCGCGTCGGTGACCGTCGTCGAGAACGACGGCAGCGGCAGCGGTGGAAGCACCGGCGGCAGTACGTCCGGTGGGTCGACGGGCGGTACGTCCGGCGGGAGCTCCGGGGGGCACAGCGGCGGCCACAGCACGGGCGGCAGCACCGGCGGTACCGGCGGCTCGAGCGGCGGAGGTACCTCCAGCGGCGGTTCCACCGGCGGTAGTTCGTCGGGCGGTACCGGCGGGTCCGGCGGCGGGGACGACGATGCCCAGTGCTCCAGCGTCAAGCAGGTCCTGCTCCCGATCCTGCAGCACATCAACACGGCGCATCTCGAGCGGTCCCCGGGCGAGCAGGTCCAGGACGCACTGGCGCTCGACCAGTACATCAAGACGCACACCGTGTGGGTGGAGAGCATCCTCAACCCGGCCGTGGAGGGCGGCGGTGCGACGGCCGACAAGACGCTGACCGTCCTGCTGCAGCACATCAAGACCGCGCACCTGGAGGAGTCGCCCGGACAGCAGGTCAAGGACCTGCTGAACGCCGACGACTACGTCAAGCTGCACACCGTCTGGGCGGAGCACATGCTCCAGCCCACCGAGGACTACCTCCTCGACAACTGCTGACGAGACACCTCTCCATCGCAAGGACAGCGGGCCGGCCGAGTCGCAGTCGGCCGGCCCGCCGTCCGCTCCATTGTCACCCAAGCCCTGACAAGCCCCGACAGGAGCCCGAGATGAGCACCGTGACTCTGCCCACCACCCCGGCCCCGCCGCCCGCCCCGGGCCCCGACTGGCTGCCGACCCCCGGCACGTACGCCGTCGCGCCGGGCCTCAGCGTCGCCGAACTCACCGCGCGGCTCGGCCCGCTGCCCACCCTCCGCGGTCGTATGACCCTGGCCGGCGCGTCCCTGACGGTGGCCGCCGACCCCGATCCGGCCCTCAGCACGCTCCGTATCGACCTGGACAGCGGGTCGCTCCGCACCGGCCGGCTGCTCGGCGACGGCAGGCTGCGCGGCCGCCGTGGCCTGTACGCCGAGCGGCATCCGCTGCTCACCTTCGTGTCCCGGCGCATCGAGCCGGCGGCCGGCGGGAAGCGGCTGGACGTGCCCGGGGACCTCGTGGTGCGCGGTGTCCCCATCGCCACCACGCTCCGGCTGCGCGTGGTCGAACCGACGGAGGACCGGCTGCTCGTCGTCGGCCGTGCCGAAGCCCCCTACCATCCGCTGAGCCGCGCCACGGGGTTCGCCCTGCCCCGCACCACCGCGCCCGCGAGCCGGCTGCGGCTGCTGGTCGCCGCGGAGTTCGCATGACCGGCACGAGAACGGCGCTCCGCGCCGTGCGCGCGGCGGCCGCGCTGCTGCTCCTCGCCATCGGGCTCACCCCGCTGACGGCAGGCCAGGCGTCGGCCGTGGGACGGCAGGTGGTGATGCAGGGGTACGCCTACGGGCCCGCCGCGCTCACTATCGCGGCGGGCACCACGGTGACCTGGACCAACAAGGACACCGCGCCGCACGACGTGAAGACCAGGTCCGGGCCCGTCGCGATCCACTCCCCACTGCTCGACAAGGGCGAGTCCTGGAGCTTCACGTTCACCACCCCGGGGACGTACAGCTACTACTGCACCGTCCACCCGGACATGACCGCGGGCATCGTGGTGAAACCGGCCGCCGCCCCGGCGACGACCGCCGCGCCCCAGCACGACGCGGGGCACGACCACGACCACTCCGGCGGTACGCCGCCGAGGGCATCCGCGTCACGTCCCGCGACGACTGCCACCGGGACGGCCGGGCGGGCGCCGAGCCGGGCACCCTCCGCGTCCTCGCCCGCGATCCGCACCGCCGGGAGCTCTCCCCCGGCGCCCGCCCCCTCCGCGGCGGCCAGTACGTCGGCTGTCCCGGCGGCGGCACCGGCCGGCACCGCCCGGCCCCTTGACCCGCTGCTGGCTCTGGCCGGGCTCGTCGCGGGTATCGCGGTGCTGTGCCTGCTGCTGGTCGGCTCCCGGGCGGCCGGGCGGTGAGCCCCGAGATCGGTGAGTACCTGGGAACGGTAGGTCCTGAGAACGGTGAGGCCTGAGAACGGTGAGTCTCTGAGAACGGCGGTCCCTGAGAACGGTGGGTTCCTGCGTGTGATCGTCGTTGCGAGATCGCCGGAGGCGGGTACACAGGCGAGGCGGAGAGCGGCACGTCCGTCACCCCGTACCCCATACCCCGTATCCCGTCCTCCAGGAGGAGCCGCCGTGAAGATCGGGATCTCGACCTTCCTCACCGATCAGGGCATCCGGCCCGCAGCGCTCGGGCGGGCGCTGGAGGAGCGCGCGTTCGACGCGCTGCTCATCGCCGAGCACACCCACATCCCGGTCAGTCGCCGCTCGCCCTACCCCCGCGGCGGTGAGCTGCCGGAGAGGTATTACCGCACCCTCGACCCCTTCGTGGCGCTGGCCTCCGCCGCCGCGGCCACCGAGCGGCTGCTGCTCGGAACCGGCGTCGCCCTGGTGGCACAGCGGGACCCGATCATCACGGCGAAGGAGGTGGCCTCCCTCGACCTCGTATCGGACGGTCGCGCGATCTTCGGCGTCGGCGTGGGCTGGAATCGCGAGGAGATGGAGGACCACGGCACCGATCCGGCCACCCGGGGCCGGCTGGTCAACGAGCGGCTCGGGGCGATCCGGGAGCTGTGGACCAAGGACGAGGCCGAGTTCCACGGGGAGTTCGTGGACTTCGATCCCGTGTACTGCTGGCCCAAGCCGGTGCAGCACCCGCACCCGCCCGTCTACGTGGGCGGCGGAGAGCGGGCATTCCCCCGGGTAGCGGAGTTCGGGGACGCCTGGCTGGCCAACAACGTGCGGGCGGACGCGCTCGGCCCGCAGATCGAGCAGGTGCGCGCCACGGCGGGCCGGGAGGTGCCCGTCACGGTGTACGGGGTGCCGGGCACGCCCGAGGTCGTCGAGGGGTACACCGGGCTCGACGTCGAGCGGGTGCTGCTCTACCTGCCGACGCTGCCGGAGCACGAGACGCTGGAGCACCTCGACCGGCTGGCCGGGATCGCCGCGCGGTTCCGCTGAGCCGCCGGGCGGATTCAGGTCAGGGACAGTGGGGTGCGGAAGCGGGGGCGCGCGAGGCGGTGTTGACCGCGGGCAGGTACGAGGTGCGACGATCAAGGTCCAGGCCCGCCCCGTCCGCATCGTCCGTCCCGCACAACTCCCGTGCCCCAGGAGGCCCGTTGGCGACCACAGACCCGACCGACGGCGCGTCGCTCTCGCGCCGGCGGTTCCTCCAGGCGGCAGCGGGCACCGCTGCCGTCGGCACCGCAGCCGCCGCGGGCACGGCGGCCGGTCCCGCCACGGAGGCGGCCGCCGCCCGAACCACCCCCACCACCCTCACTTTCACCGCCGCCACCAACGGCTCCGGCACGCTCTCCCCCAGCGGTGACCGCCTGATCGCCGAGGTGCAGGACGTCCTGTGGTCGATCCCGGGGCAGGGCGGCGAGGCCCTCCCGCTCACCCCGCCCGATCTCGAGCCCACCCGTCCCGTCTTCTCCCCCGACGGGAAGCTGCTCGCCGTATGCGCGTACCGGGGCGGCGGGTTCCATATCTGGACGCTGCGCCCGGACGGTACGGAGCTGCGGCAGCGCACCGAAGGACCGTGGGACGACCGCGGCCCGGCCTGGTCGCCCGACGGCACGCGGATCGCCTTCGCCTCGGAGCGCGGCGGCGATCCGGTGGCGGGGAGCCCGTACCGTATCTGGGTCCTGGACCTGCGGACCGGCGGCCTGACCCGGCTCACCGGCCTGCCGGGACAGGACGGACCGTCGCAGGACGGCCCCTGGGAGGACTTCGATCCCACCTGGTCCCCGGACGGCGGGCGGGTGTTATTCGTACGGGCACACGTGGCCGGGACCGCGCTCGATGCCCGCACCATCGCGTCCGTACAGGCCGACGGCACGGGCCCGGTCTCGGTGGAGCACAGCGAAACGGCCCCGTTCCAGGTGATGGTGCCCGCGGTCTCGGACGGCGGGCGGCTGGCCTACCTGCGGACCACGCCCGCACCCGAGGCGTCCTGCACGCTCGTCGTGGACGGGAAGCCGGTCGCCGCCGGTGGCGATGTCGCGCCCGTCCCACCGCGCTGGACCTCGCGCGAGGAGCTGCTGCTGACGGTCGGCGGCCAGTACCGGCTGCTGCGCCCCGACGCCCCGGACGACAGCCGCGAGATCCCGTTCACCGCCACGCTGCCGGTCCGGCGGCCCCGTTACCGCGCCAAGCGCCACGACTTCGACGGCGGCGGTGCGGTGCGGCCGGTCCGCGGGGTGCACCTGCCCGCGCTCTCCCCCGACGGGCGGCAGGTGGCCTTCGCCGCCCTCAACGCCCTGTGGGTTGCGGATACTGCAGGCGGCCGCAGCCCCCGCAGGATCGTCCGGGCGGACCCCACCCGGTATGTCCTCGGGCCGGTGTGGACGGCCGACGGACGGGCGCTGGTGTACGCGGACGACCGGGACGGCCTGTACGCGGTGCGCCGCCGCGACCTCGCCTCCGGCGAGGAGACCGTGCTCGCCACCGGCGGCCGCGTCCACCCCGCCCTCTCCCCCGACGGCGCCCGGCTCGCCTGCCTGGACATGTCCGGGAACCTCGTCCTCCGCGACCTCGCCGCCGGTACGGACCGGGTGCTGGCCGCTCCGCTCGGCGCCGGCGGGCTCCCGGGCCGGCCGACCTGGTCGCCCGACGGCCGCTTCATCGCGCTCTGCGACCGCAACCGCCTGGACCAGCGCTTCCGCGAGGGCTACAACCTCATCCGGGTGATCGACGCGCGCAGCGGCGCGGCGCGGCTGCACGCCATCGCGCCGCACCACTCCCTCTCCGACCGCTACGACTCCGGGCCCGTGTGGTCCCCGGACGGCCGCCACATGGCGCTGATCGCCGAATCCGCGCTGTGGCTGCTGCCCGTGCGCCCCGACGGGACGCCCGAGGGCGAGCCGCTACGGCTGACGGACGAGCCCGCCGACCACCCCTCCTGGTCCGCGGATTCCGGTTCCCTGCTGTATCTGTCGGCGGGACGGCTGCGGCTGCTCGACGTGCACTCCGGCAGCGCCCGTACGGTCCGCGTCCCGCTCGGTTACCGGCGCCCGGCACCCGACGACACCGTCGTGCACGCAGGGAAGTTCTGGGACGGCACGGGCGAGACCGTGCGGGAGGACGTCGACCTCGTGGTGCGGCGCGGGCGGATCGCCGCCGTCGAGCCGCACCGCGCGGGCCGCCGCGCCGTGCGCCGCGTCGACGCCTCCCGGCGCACGGTCATCCCCGGTCTGTGGGACGCGCACACCCACCCCTGGCAGTACACCTATGGCGGGCGGCAGACGGTGACGCAGCTCGCGTACGGGATCACAACGGCCGTCTCCTTCGGCGGCTTCGCCTATGAACAGGCCCGTATCCGCGAGGCGACCGCGGCCGGGGCACTGGCCGGGCCCCGGCTGCTGGCGACCGGGGAGCTGCTGGACGGCTCGCGCGTCGCGTACAGCATGGGCAGAGCGCACCGCACGCGCGCGGGCCTGCGCCGCTCGCTGGAGCGCGCCGCCGCGCTCGACTGGGACTTCGTCAAGACGTATGTACGCGCGCCCGGTTGGATGATGGAGGAGGCCGCGCGGTTCGCGCACGAGCGGCTCGGGGTGCCCGCCGGCAGTCATCTGTGCTCACCCGGCGTACAGCTCGGGCAGGACCTGACCACGCACCTGCAGGCCACGCAGCGCCTGGAGTACGGGCACGCCACGTCGGCGACCGGTCGCGCCCACCAGGATGTGACCGAGCTCTACGCGACTCCCGGCTTCGGGCTCGTCGCCACGCCATTCACGGCCCTGCCCCTGGTGGGGGCGGATCCCGGGCTGGCGGAGGACCCGCGGGTGACCTCCCTCATGCCGCCCTGGGACGCCGCGCTCGTCCGGCAGCTCGCCGGGCGGCCGCCGACCGCGGCGCAACTCGCCACGCTCCGTACGGAGATCGGCGTGTACCGGCGGGTGCTCGCGGGCGGTGGACTCGTCGCACTCGGCACGGACGCACCCATCACACCCGTGGGCCTGGCCCTGCACCTGGGGCTGCGCGCCCTGCACCGCTCCGGTCTCTCGGCGGCGCAGACGCTGCGCACGGCGACCGCGCTCCCAGCACGTGCCTTCGGCGCGGAGCAGGACCTCGGCACCCTGGAACCCGGCAAGCTGGCCGATCTGACGGTCGTGGACGGCGACCCGTTCACGGACTTCGACTCAACCGTCAGGACGGTGTCGGTGCTGCGCGGCGGGGTGCCGTACGAGGAGGCGGACCTGGTCGGCGCGTACGCCGGGGCGGCGGGCCGGGCGGACGCGGACCGGTCGGCGGACCACTGGCTGGAGGTCGGGCGGCAGTTGCGGCGGGACGCCTGCTGCGACGCGGAGCGTTGACCGGGAGCAGCGGATCCGCGGCGCGACCGTGCGCCTCCGGGCCCTGCCCTCCGATGTGTTCCACTTCGGCCAGGTGCGGGCGAGGGCGGTCTGTCACGCCCTGCTGGTCGGCCCCGCGCCGACGTGAACCGGCTGGGCGGGGCGGCCGGTTGCCCGATGTGATGCACGTCACCGGACAGCCTGGTCGTACGGATGCAGGCGTACGTGGACACCGCTGAGACGCCCGCGCGTCTGCTCCGACATCGCAGGAATGACGTCACATTTCATGGCTTCGAGCCCAAAGAGCCCAGCCGCAACCGCCGTTCGCGCTCGAGGGCACCGCGCCGCAAAGGTGGCGCGATGAGGGCGGCTGAACCGGACGCAAGCCGGGCATACGGCGTGTGGACAGGGCCGCGCGGCCGGGCGGCATGGATATCGGCCGGGTACCGATTGCACAAAGACCAAACGGCCACGCATGCGTCGCGCGGTACCGGGCAGTAGCCCGGCTGGACAGAGCTCAACCACGGAGAGCATGGTTCAGGCCAAAGGTTGACATTGAGAGCGGCGGATGGAACCTGTAACGCCCCCGTACGTCTCCACTGGTGGAACGAACGACGGGAGTTCGCTGTGAGAATCGATCCGGCAGAAACCCGGAACCAGTGCCCGCAGTGCGGCGGCCAGATGCAACAGAGCCCGAACGGCGGCTGGCTGTGCGGAAATTGCGGAGCGCAGCGTTGAGCAGCGACATGTACTCGACCACGACCTGCCCAGCCTGCGGAGCGCAGATAGACGGCCTGCAGAACCGTTATGTCTGCGGGCTCTGCGGCTGGGTGAGTCCCCCCGACGGCCGGAGTGCCGACCCCTCCGCCGACGACTAGCGCGCATCCGCCCGTGCCGCCGCCCCGCCCCGGGCGGCTCCGCCGCCCGCCGACCGTTGTCACCCTGCGCACCCGGCAGCTCACCGTACGCACCAGCGCCGATGGTCGCTGGCAGGCGGGGTCCCGGCGTGGGACGCTGACATGCGAAGGGGTGTCCGCCGAGCAGGCCTCGGGAGGACCGGATGGGACGCAACGTCCCCGCGCGGGTGTTCACCCGTGAAGACCGCCGCGAGTACCGGCAGAAGATGCACCGGTGCCTGGACGCCTTCGCGCAGATGCTGCGCGAGGAGCGGTTCGAGACCGAGCGCCCCCAGGTCGGCCTGGAGATCGAGCTCAACCTCGTCGACAATACGGCTGAGCCGTCGATGCAGAGCACCGAAGTGCTCGAGGCCATCGCCGACCCCGCCTGGTCCAGCGAGCTCGGGCGCTTCAACCTCGAGATCAACATCCCGCCGCGCGAGCTGACCACCGGCGGACCCGGCGCCTGGGAACAGGACGTACGCGATGCGCTCAACCACGCCGAGGAGCGGGCCGCCTCCGTCGGCGCCCACCTGATCATGGTCGGCATCCTGCCGACGCTGCAGCAGACCGACGTCACCGAGGCCGCCCTGGTGGACAACCCGCGCTACCGGCTGCTCAACGAGCAGATCTTCCAGGCGCGGGGCGAGGACCTGCGCATCGCCATCGACGGGGCCGAGCGGCTGCGCACCTACGCCGACACGATCACTCCAGAGGCCGCCTGCACCAGCACCCAGTTCCACCTGCAGGTCAGCCCGGACCAGTTCGCCGCCCACTGGAACGCTGCCCAGGTCATCGCCGGCGTCCAGGTGGCGCTCGCGGCCAACTCACCGTTCCTGTTCGGCAAGGAGTTGTGGCGCGAGACCCGGATTCCTCTGTTCGAGCAGGCCACGGACACGCGCGGGGTGGAACTGAAGGCGCAGGGGGTGCGGCCGCGGGTCTGGTTCGGCGAGCGGTGGATCACCTCGGTCTTCGACCTCTTCGAGGAGAACGTCCGCTACTTCCCCGCCCTGCTGCCGCTGTGCGAACCGGAGGATCCGCTGGAGGCGCTTGAGCGCGGCGAGGTCCCGGAGCTGCCCGAACTCACCCTCCACAACGGTACGATCTACCGCTGGAACCGCCCGGTCTACGCGGTCGTCGAGGGCACACCCCATCTGCGTATCGAGAACCGCGTGCTGCCCGCGGGCCCCACCATGGCCGATACGTCGGCCAACGGGGCCTTCTACTACGGGCTGCTGCGGACGCTGGCGGAGGAGGAGCGGCCGGTGTGGTCGCGGATGTCCTTCTCCGCTGCCGAGGACAATCTGCACGCAGCCGCGCTGCACGGCATGGACGCCCGCCTGTACTGGCCGGGGATGGGCGAGGTGCCCGTGTCGGAGCTGGTCCTCCGGCGGCTGCTGCCGCTGGCGCACGCGGGCCTGGAACGCTCCGGCATCGACTCCGCGTGGCGCGAGCCGATGCTCGGCATCATCGAGCAGCGGTGCGTCACCCAGCGCAACGGCGCCCTGCGGCAGGCGGAGATGTACCACCGGATCGAGGACACCGCCCATGTCGGCCCCCACGAGGCGCTGCGCCGCATGACCAGCCAGTACATCGACTACATGCACCTCAACGCGCCCGCCCATACCTGGCCGCTCGACTGACGGCCGCCGACGGCTACGGGCCCGAAGGCCAGGGCGCCCCCGGAAAGGCGGCCGCCGATCGCGTGAAATTCAACCAAGTACGCCCATCGGTGACGTGTCGCGGCGCCGGACGGGGAAACCCGCCCGGAAGCCGCACCGCACGAACGAACAGCGTGGCCCGGTCCCTCCGGGCCATCGGGACGGAAGCCTATGACCAGCGGGTACACGGGTCCTGAGGAGTACGGCCGGGACCCGCTCGGAGAGTTCCTCTCACACTTCCTCGGCACCGGGCAGACCGGCCGCCGCCCCGAGGCCAGGTACCTCGACTTCGGGCGCCTGATGAGCGAGCCGGCCCGGCAGCTGGTGTCGGCCGCGGCCTCGTACGCCGCCGAGCACGGCAGCACCGACCTCGACACCCAGCACCTGCTGCGGGCGGCGCTCAGCGCGGAGCCGACCCGCGCCATGGTGTCCCGGGCCGGGGCCGACCCCGACGCGATCGCCGCCGAGATCGACCGCCAGGCGGGCGAGGGCCCGCCCCGCAGGTCCATCGCGGTCACCCCCGCCGTCAAGCGCGCCCTGCTCGACGCCCACGAGATCGCCCGGTCCACCGGCGCCTCGTACATCGGTCCCGAGCACGTCCTGGTGGCGCTGGCCGCCAACCGCGACTCCACGGCCGGGCAGATCCTCAACGCCGCCCACTTCGACCCGCGCGCGGGGGCCCCGGGCGGCGCGCCCGGCGGGCTCGCGGCGGCCCCGGGCGGCACCGAGCAGCGGCCGGGGGCGGGCGGCAGCGGCACGCCGAATCTCGACAAGTTCAGCCGCGACCTGACCGGGATGGCGCGCGACGGCCGTATCGACCCCGTGATCGGCCGCGAGCAGGAGATCGAGCAGACCGTCGAGGTGCTGGCCCGCCGGGGCAAGAACAATCCGGTCCTCATCGGGGAGGCCGGGGTCGGCAAGACCGCCATCGTGGAGGGCCTCGCCCAGCGGATCGTCGACAGCGACGTCCCGGACATCCTGCTCGGCCGCCGCGTCGTACGGCTCGACCTGGCCGGGGTCGTCGCGGGTACGCGCTACCGCGGCGACTTCGAGGAGCGGCTGAACGGCATCATCGACGAGATCCGGGCCCACTCCGACGAGCTGATCGTGTTCATCGACGAGCTGCACACGGTCGTGGGCGCCGGCGGAGGCGGCTCCGATGGCGGCCCGATGGACGCGAGCAACATGCTCAAGCCGGCGCTTGCGCGCGGTGAGCTGCACGTCATCGGGGCGAGCACGCTCGAGGAGTACCGCCGCTATGTCGAGAAGGACGCCGCGCTCGCCCGCCGCTTCCAGCCCGTGCTGGTGCCGGAGCCCAGCCCGGCGGACGCCCTCGACATCCTGCGCGGGCTGCGCGACCGGTACGAGGCGCACCACCAGGTCCGGTACACCGACGACGCGCTGCTGGCGGCCGTCGAGCTCTCCGACCGCTACCTCACCGACCGCTTCCTGCCCGACAAGGCGATCGACCTGATGGACCAGGCCGGGGCGCGGGTCCGGCTGCGCTCCTCCACCCGGGGCACGGACGTACGGACGCTGGAGCGCGAGGTGGAGCAGCTGGGCCGGGACAAGGCGCAGGCGGTGGCCGCCGAGGACTACGAGCGCGCCGTCCAGCTGCGGGACCGTATCGCCGGGCTGGAGAAGCGGATCGAGGAGGGGAGCCGGAAGGAGCAGCCCGGCGGCGACCGGAGCCCCGAGGTCACCGTCGAGGACGTCGCGGACATCGTCTCGCGGCAGACCGGCATCCCCGTCAGCAGTCTGACCAAGGAGGAGAAGGAGCGCCTGCTCGGCCTGGAGGAGCACCTGCACCACCGGGTCGTCGGCCAGGATGAGGCCGTGACCGCCGTGGCCGACGCGGTGCTGCGCTCCCGGGCGGGTCTGGCCAGCCCGGACCGCCCGATCGGCAGCTTCCTCTTCCTCGGGCCCACCGGCGTCGGCAAGACCGAGCTGGCCCGTGCGCTGGCGGAGGCGCTGTTCGGGAGCGAGGAGCGCATGGTGCGGCTGGACATGAGCGAGTACCAGGAGCGGCACACGGTCAGCCGGCTCGTCGGGGCTCCCCCGGGGTACGTCGGGCACGAGGAGGCCGGGCAGTTCACCGAGGCGGTGCGCAGGCACCCGTACTCGCTGCTGCTGCTCGACGAGATCGAGAAGGCGCACCCGGACGTCTTCAACGTCCTGCTGCAGGTGCTCGACGACGGGCGGCTCACCGACTCCCAGGGGCGCACCGTCGACTTCACCAACACCGTCATCGTGATGACCAGCAATCTCGGCTCCGAGGCGATCACCGGGCGCGGCGGGACGCTGGGCTTCGGCACGGGAGGCACCGAGGCCGACGAGGAGGCGCGCCGCGAGCGGGTGCTGCGCCCGCTGCGCGAGCACTTTCGGCCGGAGTTCCTCAACCGCATCGACGAGATCGTGATTTTCCGTCAGCTCTCGGACGAGCAGCTGCGGCGGATCACCGACATGCTGCTGGACGAGACGCGGCGGCGCCTGCGGGCCCAGGACGTGGCCATCGACTTCACGCCGGTGGCCGTCGACTGGCTCGCGCGCCGCGGCTACCAGCCGGAGTACGGGGCCCGGCCGCTGCGCCGCACGATCCAGCGCGAGGTGGACAACCAGCTCTCGCGGATGCTGCTCGGCGGCAGCCTGCAGCCGCACAGTCATGTCGAGGTGGACGTGGTGGACGGGAAGCTGACGTTCCGTAATGACCGTGAAGTGGGGGCGGAGGCTCCCGCGCCTGCGGGCTGACCGGCCGACGGGTCCCGCAGCTCCCGCGCAACTCCCCCGCAGCACCTCCGCAGACCCTTCTCAGCCCTTCGCAGCCCCCGGACTCCGGGGGCCGCGGCATGCCCCGCCCATGGCTTGATTGGTATGGACATGACCGCAAGACGGCCTCTAGGATCCTGCACGAGAACGAGAGCGCTCTCATTTCTCCGCTGTTCCGCCCCCACCGCGATGGAGCAACAGAAGGAGAACACGCCATGCGACGCACGATCGCTATTCGTACGGCCCTGTCCGCGCTGCTCGTTCTCGGCGTCTGGGCAGGCGCCGGACTCGTTCCCACCTCCTCCGCCGCCGCCGTACGCGGCTCCTCCGGGCCCGAGCCGTCCGCGAAGCTGGTCGGCGCCCTGCGCCACGACCTGGGCCTGAGCAGGAGCGAGGCCGAGGAACGCCTGCGGCAGGAGTCGGCCGCCATGCGCCTCGAGCCGAAGGCGAGACGCGCCGCGGGCAAGGCCTTCGGCGGCAGCTGGTTCGACGCGGGGACGGGCAGGCTCGTCGTCGGCGTCACCGACGGGAGGGCGGCCACCGCCGTACGGGCAACGGGCGCCGCCGCGCGGATCGTCGCGCACAGCGCGCGGGAACTCGACGCCGTGCAGGCCGCGATCGACGAACGCGCGGAGCGGAAGGCCGCTCCGCGCGGGGTGAGCAGCTGGCACGTGGACGCCAGAGCGGGCAGCGTGGTGGTCAACGTGGTCAGAGGGGCGGAGCGCGACGCCGCTGTGCGGGCGTTCGTCGAGGACGCGAAGCGGGAGGGCCCGGTCACGGTCCGGGCGGCGGCCGGGAAGGCACCGTCGACCTTCGCCGCGGGCACCGTCGGCGGCGACCCGTACTACACCGGGAACGTGCGCTGCTCCATCGGCTTCTCGGTGCACGGCGGCTTCGTCACCGCCGGGCACTGCGGGCAGCCGGGCGCTTCGGTGCGGGGGTGGGACGGTTCGGGCATCGGGAACTTCCAGGGCTCGTCCTTCCCCGGCAACGACTACGCGTGGGTCAGCGTCGGCCAGGGCTGGTGGACCGTACCGGTCGTCCTGGGCTGGGGCACCGTCCCCGACCGGCTGGTCCGCGGCTCCGCCGAGGCCCCGGTCGGCGCCTCCATCTGCCGCTCGGGATCCACGACGCACTGGCACTGCGGCACGGTGCTCGCGAAGAACGAGACGGTGAACTACAGCCAGGGCGCCGTCCACCAGATGACGAAGACCAGCGTGTGTGCCGAGCCGGGCGACTCCGGGGGCTCGTTCATCAGTGGTGACCAGGCCCAGGGCGTCACGTCCGGCGGCTGGGGCAACTGCGGCAGCGGCGGGGAGACCTGGTACCAGCCGGTGAACGAGATCCTCGCGGTGTACGGCCTGCGGCTGCACACCGCCTGAGACCGGGCCCGGCCGGGCGGCCCTGGAGGAGTCGCCGGCTACGCCCTGTCGCGGCGCCGGGAACCGGGGCCTCCCGCACGGGCACGCCCGAGCCGTGGCCCGTGCGGGGCCGCAGGCCGAAGACCACGATCAGGACGGCCCCGGCGAGGAAGGCGGCGAGCACGGCGAAGCCGGTCAGGCTCGAGCCCGTCGAGTCGGTCAGCCAGCCGACGAGGTAGGGCCCGGCGAACCCGCCCAGGTTTCCCAGGGCGTTGATCAGACCCATCGCCACGGCGACCAGACGGAGTCGGCGGGTATTGGCCCGACGACGCCCAGCCCTTCGGCTGCGGCCTTCTCGACGGCCGGGCGCAGCGCGGTGATCTCCTCGTCGCCGAAGTGGCCGCCCTCGCCGCCGTGCGGGTTGATGGCGGCGACGGCGAGGCGGGGCTCGTCGTGCGCGTAGAGCGCGGCGCGGGCGGCACGTTGCTCCCGGTGAGGTCGTCGCCCATGACGAGCACCTGAGCCACGGGGCCTCCTTGCTGGTGATCGAACCACGCAATACATCTTGCGGGTTTCACTCATCGCAGCGGGGGCATTCCGCTGACCGGCCGTCAAGACATGTGAGCGGCACCGTCCGCAGCGCCGTCCGCACCACCGTCCTCGGTGCCCGCGCTGCGCACCGTCCAGTGCGCGTCGGCGAACGCGGCCAGGCGGTCGTCGCCGCCCGCCGAGATCAGGCCCGTGCCCGGCGGCATGGCGGCCCAGAAGGGGAAGCCCGCGGCCCCGGACAGCTTGGAGTGGTCCGCCAGCACCCAGGTGGCGCGGGCGCACTCGGCCATGGCCTCCTTCAGCGCGGCCTGCTCGTGGTCCGGGCAGTTGATGCCGCGCGCCGGGTCGAGGCCGTCGACCCCCAGGAAGGCGATGTCCGGGGTGATGCGGCGGAGCGCCTGCTCGGTCCTGGTGCCCAGCAGCGACTCGTTCGGGCGCCGCAGTCTGCCGCCGAGCACGACGACGTCCACCTCCGCGTCGGCCAGTTCGAGCAGGGTGGAGAGCCCGTTGGTGACGATGGTGATGTCGGTGCGGTCGCGGAGCTCGTGCGCGAGGCGGGCGACCGTGGTCCCGGCGTCGAGCAGCACCACGTCGCCGCTGCGGACGATCGCGGCAGCGTCCGCGGCGATGGCGTTCTTCTCCGCCCGCCGCACCCCTTCCTTGTCACGCCGGGACCGCTCGACGCCGCGGTGGTCGACCGCGCCGCCGTACGTACGCGTGATCCGGCCGCGGTCGGCGAGTACGGCCAGATCGCGGCGGATCGTCGACAGCGACACCCCGAACTCGGCTGCCAGGGCGTGCACGCTGACATCGCCGGCGCCCAACAGCTCGACCAGGCGCTGCCGTCTGTTCCGTGTGGACGAGCGCTCCCGATTGGTCACCTGACAGTCCAATTCCGCCGGACCACCCGGCATCGGCACTGCTTCTTGCGTGGTTCGCGCAATTACGACGTTAGCAGGACCGGCGGACGGCGGTCACGGTCCGGGCTTCGCGCCGGATCCGCCTGTCCCGCCTGTCCCGCCCGTCCCGCCTGTTCCGCCTGTTCCGTCGGCCCCGCCGGTGCCGCGTACGGCGGGGAGGAACGCCTCCTGGTACGCGCCCCGGTACGCCTCCGCCGTGCCGGGCGGCGGCCGCAGCTCGCGCCGTTCGCAGACCAGTGCGGCCGGATCGAGGCCGAGCGCCGCACCGGCCCAGGCCGCGGCCCCCAGACAGGGGATGTCGGGGACGGTGCACACCAGGGTGCGCCAGGGCGAGACCGCCGCCTTCATCGCAGTCCAGGCCTCCTGGCGTACGGAGCCGCCGAGCAGCGTGACGGCACGCGGCCGGCCCCCGGTCAGCCCGCCCTGCACCTCGGCCATCCACCGCGCCTGATGCGCGGCGCCTTCCAGCAGCGCCCGCGCCAGCTCGGGCAGTCCGTGCCGCGCCTCGAGACCGTGAACGGCGAGGCGCCTGCCCGGATCCGGTTCCGGCGCCGACCTGCCGTACAGATACGGCTCGACCGTCAGGCCCGTGGGCCCTTCCCCCGCCCGCCCGACCATCTCGCCGAAGCGGCGGTACCGGTCGGCGGCCGGGGCGTCGCCCAGGCCGAGCACCCGGTCGCAGAACCACTCCACCAGCGCCCCCGAGCTGGACATCCCGGCGACCACGCACCAGTGCCGCCCGTCCACGTGGCGCCCGTACGACATGCCCTCGCGCCCGGCGGCCCGCACGTCGGGCGGCCCGTCGCCGACGGTGATCACGGCCTCCGCCGTGCCCATCGAGTCCGCTGCCTCGCCTGCGGCGCGTACCCCGGCGGCCCACGCGCCGACCAGATGGTCGTGCCCGGCGACCACCACCGGCGCCCCGGCCCCCGCGATACGAGCGTCGGTACGGCGGTCGGTACGGCCGACGGGCTCGCCCGGGGCGTGCACGGCGGGCATACGCCCGGCGTCCAGCCCGGCGAGTGCGAGCAGTTCCTCGTCCCACGTCCCGGCGTGGACGTCCCAGGCCATGGTGCGCTGCGCGAAGGTGGCGTCCGTCCCCACGGCCCCTGTGAGGGCCTGGGCCACCAGATCCGCCGCACCCGCCCAGGTGCGCATCCGGCGCAGCACGCCCGGGTTTTCGTCGCGCAGCCACAGCCACTTGGCCAGCGGCACCTTGGGGCTGGGCAGGATCCCGGTGACCGCGTGCAGTGCGGCGGCGCCCCGGTCGCGGCGGAGCCTTTCTGCGTGTGCGGCGGGGCGCGGGTCGGACCAGGACCAGGCCGGCAGCAGCGGTTCGCCGTCCCCGCCGAGCGCGGCACCCGTCTCGGCCATGCCGGTGATCCCGATGGCGTCGGGGGCCCGCCCGGCGACCGCCGTGCACTCGGCGAGCGCGTCCAGCGCGGCCCGTTGCAGCGGCGCCACGGGGTGACTGTGGCCGCCGGCCGGAGTGCGCCGCTGGGCGTGCGCGAGAACGGTCCCGTCCGGCGTGCACAGCACGGCCTTGCAGTGAGTGCTCCCCACGTCCACGCCCGCGAGGACGACCATCAGGCCGCGCCCCCGTTGACGATGCGCTCGAAGGCCACGGCGGCGGCGCCCACGACACCGACCCGGTCGCCGGTGCGGGCGGCGCTGATCCGGACCGCGCGGGCCGCAGGACCCATGGCCTGCTCGCGCACGATACGGCGTACGGGTGCGAGGAGTTGCTCGCCCGCGCGCGTCACGCCGCCGCCGAGCACGACCAGTTCGGGTTCGAAGAGGTTGACCAGCGAGGTGATGCCGCAGGCCAGCGCCTGCGTGGTGGCCACCCACACCTGGGTGGCGACGGGATCGCCCGCGGCGGCCTCGCGCGACACGTCGGCCGCGGTGATCGGCGAACAGCCGGTGAGCGCGGTCGGGCGGCCCGCGGCCTCGGCCTCGGCGACGGCCTCGCGGGCCCGTTCGGCGATCGAGGTGCCGGACGCGTAGGCCTCCAGGCAGCCGGTACGGCCGCAGCCGCGGCAGTGCCGCCCGTTGCGGTCGACCGTCACATGGCCGAGCTCCCCGCCGTTCCCCGCGGCCCCGCGGTACGTACGGCCGTCGATGACGATGCCGCCGCCGACGCCGGTGGAGAGCGTCAGATAGAGCATGTGCCGGGCGCCGGCACCCGCGCCGAAGCGGTGCTCGCCCGCCGCGGCGGCGGTCGCGTCGTTGTCGAGGACGGCCGGGAGCCCGTACCGCTCCTCCGCGAGCCGGGTCACCGGTACGTCGACCCAGCCGGGGAGGTGCGGCGGGCAGAGCAGGACACCCGCTTCGGGGTCGAGGGGGCCCCCGCAGCCGATGCCGGTGGCGGCGATCCGCCGCGGGTCGGTACCCGATTCGTCGATCGCCTTGCGGCCGAGATCGAACAGCCGGGTGAGCACCGCCTGGACGCCCTCCTGGACGAGGGCGGGCGTCACGAGGAAGGAGCGCACGCTCCCGTCGGCGCCGACGACCCCGGCCGCGAGTTTGGTGCCGCCGATGTCCAGCCCCAGGACGGCGTCCGGGGCGTCGGCTGCTCGGGTGTTGTGATCGTCCGCCACGGTGCCCTCCGTCCTTCGTCGCCTCGTCTCACACCATGAGCCTGCCACGGCGGGGCGGCAGGCCGCGCAATGGACGCACACCCCAGATGAAATTGCATCGGCAAGTGCACATGTACTTGCACTGCGCTATCGTCGCTGCCCGCGAAGGGCGGGCACCGGCCTTCCTGTTGCACGCGCCCATGAACGGCGAATACCCGGAGCAGCCATGCGACTTCCAGATCCCCGCCGGTCCCGCGCCCTCCTGATCGGCACGAGCCGGTACGCCAACGCCCACTTACCCGACCTCCCCGCGGTCCCCGACACCCTGTCCGACCTGGCGGCGACGCTGACGGACCCCAAGTACGGAGTGATCCCCGGCGAACACTGCGCGCTGCTCTCGGACGAGGGCGACGTACGGCAGGTCGGCCGGGTCCTGCAGACGACGGTCGAGGCCGCCGAGGATCTGCTGCTCGTGTACTACACCGGGCACGGCCTGGTCGGCGGCAGGCGGCACGACCTCTACCTGGCGCTCACCGAGAGCGAGGAAGCGGCGCCCGCGTTCAACTCCCTCGCCTACGACGACGTGCGCGATGCCGTGCTCGACAGTCCGGCATCGATCAAGTTCATCATCCTCGACTGCTGTTTCTCCGGGAGCGCGGCGGGCGGGTCGCCGGACGACGCCGAGGCCGCCCTCCTCGGCCAGATCGAGGTCGAGGGGTCGTACGTCCTCACGTCGGCGCCGCGCGACAAGGCCGCGATGGCTGTCGCGGGCGAGAAGCACACCGCCTTCACCGGCAGGCTCATCCGGCTGCTCAACGAAGGCCTCGACCACGGAAGTGAACTCCTCATGATCGGCGATCTGTACCGGCAGTTGGTCGCGTCGATGAGAGCGGAGAGCCTCCCCCTTCCCCTGAGCCTCGGGACGAGAGCGGCCGAACGTCTCGCGCTGGGACGCAATCGCGCCCGTTGAACGGGCCCTCAGCGTCGTCCGACGCATTCCCGTACCGCCGCGACCAGCCGCTCGGCCCGTACGTCGCCCCGGCCGCCCATCCGGTTGGCGGCATAGCTGAAGCCGACGCCGAACTCGTCATCGCCGAAGCAGAGTTGACCACCCGCGCCATGGTTGGCGAAGCTGCGCGGGCCGAGCAGGCGGACGAAGGGCGAGTCGACCAGGAACCCGCTCCCCCAGCGGCTGCCCAGGTCGGGGAAGCCCGACCAGGACGCGCCGCCCGACAGCGGCGTCACCGCATCGGTGACGGTGTCCGGAGCGAGCAGCCGCGCCGAGCCGTCGACGCCGGTCGCGGCCGCCGCGTACAGCGTGGCCAGCCCGCGCGCCGAGGAGACCGCGCCCGCCCCGGGGAACTCGGCGGTCAGCACCGCGGGCGAGTTCCAGCCGTGCGGGTCGTCGAGGCCGGGGAAGGGCAGCACACCGTTCATCGTCAGGGCCCGCATGAACAGCAAGCCGGCGTCCGGCAAGGGGGCCCGTCCCTCGGCCTCGGTGATCCGCGCCAGCCGCGGAACCTCCTCCTCGGGCACGCCGAGCCAGGTGCTCAGCCCCAGTTCGTCGGCCATGGCCAGACGGAAGTGGACGCCGGGGGTGAAGCCGGTGATGCGCCGGATCACCTCGCCGACGATGAAACCGAAGGCGTGCGCGTGGTACTCGTACGCGGTGCCGGGCTCCCAGAGTGGTTTCTGCTCCTCGAGGGCACGGATCACCGGGGTCCAGGCGGTCAGCTCCTGGAAGGTCAACTTCCGTTCGGCGAGGGGGATTCCAGCGGTGTGCGCGAGCACCATGCGCGTCGTGATCCGCTCCTTGCCGTGCCGCGCGAACTCCGGCCAGTAGTCGGCCACCGGGGCGTCGAGATCCAGGCGTCCCCGCTGTGCCAGCAGGTGGGCGCAGATGCTCACGATGCCCTTGGTGCAGGAGAAGACCGGCAGGGCCGTGTCCTTCTCCCACGGTCGCCCGGTCCGCTCGTCGGCGGTTCCGCCCCACAGGTCGACGACCTTGCGTCCGTCCACGAACGCGGCGACGGCCGCGCCGAGTTCACCGCGTTCGGCGAAGTTCCTCGCGAACTCGTCCGCGACGGCCCCGAACCCCTCGTCGGCCCAACCGTTGTGCTCCACTGCTTGTCTCCCTTATCGCGTCGGGGCACACCGGCCCCCCGTAAGCCGTTGACCGGGCCACGATAGGTACACCGACGACTCCCTTCGAGCGGATTTCCGCACGCCCGCCGCGAGGGCCGCGCCTCAGACGATCCCCGCTCCGCGCCACAGCAGCAGGATCACGTCGAGCACGGCGACGCCGATCGCCGCCAGGAACGGCGCCCGGGGACGGGACCGCCCGAGCAGCGCCGCTCCCACGGCGGCCACCGTGACGACCAGCAGGGCGATGGGGCCCGCGGGGCGGGCCGCGCTGGGCCGCCCCGCCAGGATCAGCAGGGCCGAGGCCGCCACGAGCGGCACCGGCAGCAGGAGCAGCACCTTCGCCTGCCCCAGCCGCTGCGGCCAGCCACGCACTCCGTTCCTCAGGTCGTCGCCGATGTCCGGCAGCACATTGGCCAGATGGGCTCCCACTCCCAGCAGGGCCGCGGAGAGGGCGAGCCACCACGGGGGCCAGGGGTGCCCGGGCAGGCCGAGGGCGACAAAGGCGGGGAGGCTGCCGAAGCCCAGCGCGTACGGAAGCCAGGACCACGGGCTGGCCTTCAGGCCGAGGTTGTAGGCCCAGGCCGCACCGACCCCGGCCAGGTGCACGGTCCCCGCGAGCAGTCCGGAGGCGAGTGAGAGCGGTACGCAGAGGGCGACCGCGGTCAGCGCCGCGGCCCGTACGGTGCCCGGGGACACCGCGCCGGAGGCCACCGGCTTGGCGGTCCGGCCCGCGGCGGTGTCGCGGGCCGCGTCGACCGCGTCGTTGCACCAGCCCACCGACAGCTGCCCCGCCAGCACCGCCCCCGCCACGAGAGCGCAGCCCGTTCCGCCCCTGCCCGCGCTCACCGCAAGCCCGGCGGCCAGCAGGGTCACAGCCGCGCTCGGGACCGGGTGGCAGGCCGCCGTCAGGGCCACGGCCCGGCGGAGAGCGGGCCAGTACGCGATGGTCCGTGACGGAGGCTCAGGCGCCGGCGCGTCAGTTGCCAGGTCCTCAGCTGCCACGTCGCGAGGTGCCACGCCTTCAGGTGCCACGTCTTCAGGTGCCACGTCTTCAGGTGCCACGCGCGGATCGTAAGAGGCCCGCGGTCCGGGTGGGCGAACCCTTACTCCGGACGGGTGACGGGCGGCATGGCCCGGGAATTCCCGGGGGACTTCGTTGAAGTCGTGAAACGCCGCCCCAACGGAGAAGCCGGATGAGCCGCATCGCCGCCGTGCACGGGGTCCTGGCACCGCACCGCCACGAACAGCGGGAGATCACCGACCTGATGGCCGGTACGTGCCTCCCCGGCGGCGCGGACCGGGCGGTGCTCGACCGCCTCCACGCCTCCGCGAGGGTCCGCTCCCGCCATACGGTGCTGCCCCTGGACGCGTACGCCGCCCTCGACGGCTTCGGGGCGGTCAACGACACCTTCATCGAGGCCGCGGTGGAGCTCGGCGCGGGAGCGGTCGAGGGCGCCCTGCGCGCCGCAAGGATCGCGCCGCACGAGGTGGATCTGCTGGTCTTCACGTCCGTGACGGGCATCGCCGCGCCCTCCGTCGACGCCCGTCTGGTCGGGCGGCTCGGCCTGCGGCAGGACGTCAAGCGGCTCCCGGTCTTCGGGCTCGGCTGCGTCGCGGGCGCGGCAGGCCTCGGCCGCCTCCACGACTATCTGCGCGGCTGGCCGGGCCACGTCGCCGTACTGCTCTCCGTCGAGCTGTGCTCGCTGACCTTCCAGCGCGACGACCCCTCGCCCGCGAACCTCGTGGCCGGCGGGCTCTTCGGCGACGGCGCGGCCGCCGCCGTGTGCTGCGGAGCCCGGCGGCTGCCGCGCCCCGCGGGCCCGACCGTCGTGGCGACGCGCAGCCGCCTCTATCCGGACACCGAACGGGTGATGGGGTGGGACATCACCGCCAGCGGGTTCCGCGTCGTGCTCGACCCCACCGTCCCCGACGTCGTCCGGCGACACCTCGCCGACGATGTCGACGGCTTCCTCGGCGACCACGACCTCAAACGGCAGGACATCACCGCCTGGGTGTGCCACCCGGGTGGCCCGAAGGTCCTCGAGGCGGTCTCAGAGGCGCTCGAACTGCCGGACGGCGCACTCGACATCACCTGGCGTTCCCTGGAGACGGTCGGCAACCTCTCCTCCGCCTCCGTGCTGCACGTGCTGCGGGACACCCTCGCCGAGCGCCCGCCCCCGTCCGGGACACCGGGCCTGCTGCTCGCTCTCGGCCCCGGCTTCTGCTCCGAACTGGTCCTGCTGCGCTGGTGACAAGGGGGACGTGGTGATCTGGTACACGGTCCTGGTGCTGGCCGTCGCGGCCGAGCGGATGGCCGAACTGGCGGTCGCCCGCCGCAATGCCCGCTGGAGCCTGGCGCGCGGCGGTTCCGAGTCCGGGCAGGCGCACTACCCGGCCATGGTGCTCCTGCACACCGGCCTGCTCGCCGGCTGCCTGGCCGAAGTGTGGGCGGTGGACCGGCCCTTCGTACCGGCCGTGGGCTGGACGATGCTCGCCGTGGTCGCGGCCGCGCAGGCGCTGCGTTGGTGGTGCATCGCCACGCTCGGCCGGCAGTGGAACACGCGGGTGATCGTGGTGCCCGGTCTGCCCCAGGTGACCGGCGGGCCGTACCGGTGGCTGCGCCACCCCAACTACGTCGCCGTCGCGGCCGAGGGGACCGCCCTGCCGCTCGTGCACGGTGCCTGGATCACCGCCGCCGCCTTCACCCTGTGCAACACCGTCCTGCTCACTGCCCGGATCCGCTGCGAGGAAGCCGCCCTCGCGGCCGCCAGGGGCGTACGGGCATGATCGATCTGCTGGTGGCAGGCGGCGGCCCGGCAGGTCTTGCCGCGGGCGTGCACGCCGCTCTCGCCGGCCTGCGGGCGGTAGTGATCGAGCCACGCCCCGCACCGGTCGACAAAGCCTGTGGCGAGGGCATCATGCCGGGCGGCGTCGAGCAGCTGCACGCCCTCGGGGCCCCGGCGCCCGGCCGCGAACTCCTCGGAATCCGCTACCTGGACGGCCGCAGGTCCGCCGAGGCGCGCTTCCGGAGCGCGGCAGGCCTCGGCGTACGGCGGACCGTGCTGCACGCGGTTCTCGCGCGGCGCGCCCGCGAGCTGGGGGTCGGCGTGGTGGCGGCCCGGGTCGGCGAAGTGCGGCAGGGCGAGGGCTGGGTGACCGCGGCCGGGCTGCGGGCGCGCTGGCTGATCGCGGCCGACGGCCTGCACTCCCCCGTGCGCCGGGCGCTCGGCCTCGACCTGCCGGCCCGCCGGGCGACGCACCGCTACGGCTTGCGGCGCCACTACCGCGTCGAGCCCTGGACGGATCATGTGGAAGTGCACTGGTCGCCGCTCGGCGAGGCGTACGTGACGCCCGTGGCCGACGATCTGGTCGGGGTCGCCGTGCTCAGCCGGGAGCGCTGCGGCTACGCCACCCACCTCGAGCGCTTCCCGCGCCTCACCCCCCTGCTCGGCGCGCGCCCGGCCACGCCCGTCCGAGGCGCCGGGCCGATGCTCCAGCGCGTACGCGGCCGGGTGGCGGGGCGCGTACTGCTGGTCGGCGACGCGGCGGGTTACGTCGACGCGCTGACCGGCGAGGGCATCGCCCTGGCGCTCGCCTCGGCCGGGGCCGCCGTGCGCTGCCTGGCCGCGGGGCGGCCGGACGACTACGAGACGGAGTGGCGCAGCCTCTCGCGCAGGCACCGCATGCTGACCGGGGCGCTGCTGCGGCTGAGCGGCACGCCGGGCACCGCCCGGCTGATCGTGCCCGCGGCCTCCGCGCTACCCCCGCTGTTCCGCGCCGCGGTTCACGCGCTGCGGTGACGCAGCGGTCATTCGCCCAGCCGCGGCGGCGCGGACGGCCGGTTTGTGGGCATTCGTTCCGTGGGGCGGAACGGGTGGGCACACACCGGCCACCGGCCCGCGGTCGCGTACGAAACGGCGCTCCTGCGGCGGGGGTGCACGCCGTTGCCGGGTGCGGGTCGCTGTGCCCACCCTCCCCCAGCTACCGCTGGGAGGTGCCCCCAGCCCCGCGGAACGAATGCCCACAGCTCCTGGGTGGCAACTGACGGCGGAGAGGCTTCTCCGGCGTCAGCCACGCCGCGGCGGCAGGCGGTGCAGCCGGACCTCGCCCAGCGCGCCCGCCGCCACCTCCGCGGTCATGTAGGTGCAAAACGGCTGGCGCCTGCGGTCGGTGGGCGAACCGGGGTTCAGCAGGCGCAGCCCGCCCTCGGCCGTCGTGTCCCACGGGATGTGGCTGTGCCCGAAGACCAGGACGTCCAGATCGGGGAACCGCTCGGCGCAGCGCTGCTCGCGACCCCGCGTCGGGCCGGTCTCGTGGACGACGCCGAGCCGCAGCCCCTCCAGCTCCACGCGCGCGACCTCCGGCAGCCGGGCCCGCAGGTCCGCGCCGTCGTTGTTGCCGTACACACCGACGAGGCGGCGCGCCCGCGCCTCCAGCAGCTCGAGGGTCGCGGAGTCGACCCAGTCCCCGGCGTGGATCACCACATCGGCGCGGTCGATCCCGGCCAGGAGCTCCTCCGGCAGGACCTTGGCCCGGACCGGAAGGTGGGTGTCGGAGGTCAGCAGCAGGCGCACCCGTCAACCGTAGAACGGCCGCTCCGCACGCGCTCCCTCCCGGTGCAGGCGCCGCGGCGCGGGATACGGCCGCCGGGCGCAGCAGGTGATGCCGTATGCGTCGACCGGATGAAACGCGCGGCCCGCAGGCGGCGGACCGGCAGGGCGGGCCGGGCCCTCGGTGATGATGGCGTGCATGTCGTCAACCGGTGACGAGCGGCAGCCCGGTCCTCTCCTCGACTGCAATGTGCACCTGTGGGACCAGGCCGACAACCCCGTCTTCTGGCTCTCCGACCGCAGCATGCTCCGGGACGTGCTCGGCAACTACGACGCCCTGCCCGACCGCTACACCCTCGCCGACTACGAGCGCGACACGGCGGGCCGGGACGTCCGCGGCATCATCTGGTCGGACGCCGGGGCCACGGACCCGGTCGGGGCGGCCGCGTGGGTGGCGCGCCAGCAGGGCGAGCGCGGGCTCGTCAAGGGGATGGTCACGCTCGGCGACCCGGCCTCCCCCGGCTTCGCGGAACTCGTACGCCGGTGCCGCGAGGTGCCCCTCATCACGAGCGTGCGGGTCCGTCTGGCCACGGCCCTCGCGGACCCTTCGGCGCGCGGAGCACCCCGGTCCGCGGACGCCGGCCACCTGACGCGGACTCATCTTGCCCTGCTCGCCGAGAGCGGCCTCGTCGCCACCGTGGAGGCCACCGGCGACCAGCTCGGCGACGTGGCCGCACTGGTGGAACAGCACCCGGGACTCCGGTTCGTGGTGGACCACTTCGGCTGGCCCACCGATCTCAGCGACGCCGGGCGGCGGGAGCACATCGGCCGCCTGGCACGCATCGCGCAGCACCCCAACGCCGCTACCCGCATCGACGCCCTCGGCACCATCTTCGGGAACTGGACGCCGGGCCAGCTCAGTTCCTGGCTGCTCGACGTCACCGAGACCTTCGGCCCCGACCGGTGCATGCTCGGCTCCGATCTCCCGCTCGAACACCTCAGGTCCGGCTTCGACGCGGTGTACGACGCCTACGACACGATCTTCGCGGGCCTGACCCACGCCGAGCGCCGGATGCTCTTCCACAACACCGCGGAACACTGGTACACACCAATCCTATGGAGCCGTTGAGCATCCGGCGCCCCGCCGCCGTACCTCATCTCGACCCCGGCCGAGAGAAGAGGAGCCGCCTCGTGTCCGTGCAGCGCAGCCCGGCACAGCCAGTTCTGGTGGAACCGAGAAAGATCGTGGTGGACGGAAGTGTCCGGGAGGTCTCCGTGCCCCCGCTCGTACCGCCGCCAGAACGCGGCAGCCTCGCCGACATCCCCTTCGACAACGCCGCCGAGGCGCCGGGCGATGTCGTGCTGAGCCGCAAGCAGCGGAACGGCAGCTGGCGGGACGTCACGGCCGCCGAGTTCGCCGCTGAGGTCCTGGCCACCGCGAAGGGCCTGATCGCGCACGGCCTGCGGCCCGGCGACCGGCTCGCCATCATGGCCCGTACCACCTACGAGTGGACGCTTCTGGACTTCGCCGCCTGGGCGGCCGGCCTGATCACCGTCCCCATCTACCCCACCTCGTCGGCCGAGCAGACGCGCTGGATCATCCGCGACACCGGCGCCGTGGGCTGCGCCGTCGAGGGCGTGGACGAGGCGCTGCTGATCGACGCGCAGCTCGACCGGCTGCCGGGGTTCGCCCATCTGTGGCAGTTCGACGCGGGCGCGATCGAGGAGCTCGCCGAGGCCGGCAGAGGCGTCGCCGACAGCGAGGTGGAGGCGCGTCGCGCCGCGCTCTCCCCCGGTTCCGTCGCCACCCTCATCTACACCTCGGGCACCACAGGCCGCCCCAAGGGCTGCGTCCTGTCCCACGGCAACTTCCTGGCCGAGGTGGACAACGCCATCGAACTGCTCCACCCCTGCTTCAAGTCGGTGAGCACCGAGCCCGCGTCCACGCTCCTCTACCTTCCGCTGTCGCACGTCTTCGGCCGGATGGTGGCCATCGGCTGCCTGCGCGCCCGGGTCCGGCTCGGCCACACGCCCAGCATCAAGACCGAGCCGCTCCTCGCCGACCTCGCCGCCTTCCAGCCGACCTTCATCCTCGTCGTGCCCTATGTGCTGGAGAAGGTCTACAACACCGCCCGCGCCACGGCCGAACGCATGGGCCGCGCCCCGTCGTTCGACCGCGCCGCGAAGATCGCGCAGCGCTGGGGCGAGGCACACGAGGCCGAGGAGCACGGCACGGGCCCCGGCCCCGGCGTGGCCCTGCGCACCGCCCGCGCGCTCTACGATCCGCTGGTCTACCGCCGGATACGGGCCGCGCTGGGCGGGAAGGTCAAGTACGCCATCTGCGGCGGCTCACCGCTCGGCCACCGCCTCGCCGCCTTCTACGCGGGCGCGGGCATCGAGATCTTCGAAGGCTACGGTCTGACGGAGTCGACGGCCGCGGCGACCGTGACCCCGCCGCTCAAACCTCGCCTCGGCACGGTCGGCTGGCCGCTCCCGGGCACGGGGATACGGATCGCCGACGACGGCGAAGTGCTCGTACGCGGGGGCCAGGTGTTCTCCGGCTACTGGGACTCGGCGCTCGGTGGTGCCGTGCCCTTCACGGTGGGTCCGCCGCCGTCCTGGCCCTCGATCGGCGAGGACGGGTCCGCGACCGGCGAGGCGTGGGAGAAGATCCCGCAGAAGTGGTTCGCGACCGGCGACATCGGCGCTCTCGACGCCGACGGCTATCTCACCATCACCGGCCGCAAGAAGGAGATCATTGTCACCGCGAGCGGCAAGAACACGGCCCCGGCTCCGCTCGAGGACCGGCTGCGCGCCCACTCGCTCGTGGGCCAGTGCATCGTGATCGGGGACAACCGCCCGTACATCATCGCCCTCATCACCCTCGACCCGGACGGGCTGAAGCACTGGCAGATCATCCACCGCAGGGAGCTGCTGTCCCGCGAGGAGCTGGCGTTCGACGCCGAGCTGTGCAAGGAGGTCCAGCGGGCGGTGACGGACGCCAACGCGCTGGTTTCCCGTGCTGAATCGATCCGCCGCTTCAGCATCCTGCCCGTTGAATTCACCGAGGCGAGCGGGCACCTCACGCCCTCGATGAAGATCAAGCGGGAGGCGATCATGCGGGACTTCGAGAAGGAGATCGAGGCGCTGTACGAACCGTAGGCGTACGGGTCTGGGGCGTGGCGGCTCTCAGACCCGCTCGCGCGCCTGCGCCACCGCGTCCCGGACGGAGCCGCGGTGCACGGGCCCGTGTCCCGGCAGGATCACGTCGGCCTCGAGCGACTCGAAGGCGGAGAGGGACCGGATCGCGCGGTTCCTGTCCTTGTCGAACCAGCCGGGCAGCAGCTGCGGCCCCTGGTGACGCGATGTCGGATGGCCGGTCGCCAGGGCGTCACCCGTGATCAGTACGCCCGCGTGGGGCAGGTGGAACGCGCTGTGCCCGCCGGTGTGGCCGGGGCTGGGCACCGGGACGGGGTGCCCGGGCAGGTCGAGGGGGCCTTCGCCCGGGAAGGGCCGGGGCTTGCTGACCGGTGTCTCTCTCGTGCCGCCCGACCGCAGGGCGTGCAGGGCCCACGGGATGACGCCGGGGCGCCAGCTGTTCGCGAGGACCTTCCCGACCGTCACCTGGTGGAGGAACTCCCGGCGCGCGTGCGGCACTTCGGCTGCGTGCGTCAGCACGGGCGTCCCATGGGCGACGTGCAGGTACTCGGCCGATCCGATGTGGTCGGCGTGCGCGTGGGTGATGAGGATCGCGGCCACGTCCCCGGGCCGGCGGCCGATCGCCGCCAGCCCCTCCAGCAACTGCGCCCGGTCGCCCGGATACCCGGTGTCGACCAGCGTCACCTGATCGCCGTCGGCAATCATGATCCAGTTCGTGTTGCTGCCGTGGACGAGGTGGATGCCCGTCGCGATCTCGGCGATACGGTCCGACTGCATGCTGCTGCCGCTCGTTTCTGCCAACTGCCGTCACACCGGAGTCGGCTGGGGCTTGAGCTGGAGGAGAGGAGCAGCAGCAGCCTACCGGGTGAGTGCCCTGACCGGCTGGTGCGCCTGGTGCTCCGGCGTCGCGGTCACCATCGGAGCGGCACCGGCGTACAGCGTGCCCTGCAGCGCCGTCATCAGCCGCTGCACGTCCTCGTACGGCCGGACCACGAGCCGCAGGAACTGGCTGCTGCTGCCCAGCTTGTTGCCGCACTCGCGGACGAACACCCCGTACTCGGCGAGCAGCCGGTCGCGCAGCGCGGCCCCGTCCGTCCCGTCGGGCAGCTTCACCAGAAGGAAGTTGCCCTGGGAGAGGAAGACCACGAGGCCGGGCAGGCCGGCGAGCGCGAGGGACATGTTGGCGCGGTCGCGGGAGAGCAGGGACAGGCTGTTCCGGTACGGCACCGCGTACTCCTTGAGCATGAAGACCACGGTCTCCGCGAAGGAGTTGAGATTCCACTTGGGCAGGGCCTTGCGGATGGTGCCCGCCAGGGCCGGGTTGGCGACCAGGTAGCCGAACCTGATGCCGTGCAGCCCGAAGTTCTTGCCGAGGCTCTTCAGCACGATGACATTCGGCCGGATCGCCGCCTCCTCGGCGACGGAAGGGGCGCGTTCGGCGTCGACGAAGTCGATGAACGACTCGTCGACCACGACCAGATCGAGGTCCACCAGCTCGTCCAGCAGCCACAGCACCTGCTGGCGTCTGAGGTAGCCCCCATCGGGGTTGTTGGGGTTGCAGATCACCGCCACTCTGGAGCCGCGGCGGCGGATGAACTTGACGTACTCCTGGGGGTCGAGGGCGAAGTCATGGTCCTCGCTCAGCGGGAACATGTCGACCCGCTTCCCGGTCTCCAGCGGCTGGTCCGTCCAGCGGCCGAAGGTGGGGATCGGGATGGCGAGGCTCTCCCTGACGAGCAGGTGGTCGATCCAGGTGATCAGCTCCGTGGAGCCGTTCCCCATGGCGACCGTCTGCGGGTTGAGTCCCAGCACGCCGCACAGCTCGGCGGTGATGGTGTCGGCGTCGCTCGGGTAGTACGTGAGCGTCGTCTCCAGGGACTCCCGCAGCCGCGCGAACATCTCCGGGGTGGGGAAGTAGGGGTTGCACGGGATGCAGAAGTCGAGCCGTTCGAGCGGCTCCGGTTGGCCTGCGTGACTGGCGGGGCCGGCAGGGCCGGGCTGCCAGGACCGGCCGGCGCCGGAGTCCGGCGCCAGCCGGTTGAGCATGGCCCAGGACGGGCTGTGCGCAGAGCTGCGCAGCAGCCCGGTATCAAGGGGCTGGGACACGGGACGGTCTCCTACGGAGCCAGGCTGCCGTCGGCAGCCTGCTCGCCACCCGCAGCCTCGCCGCCGGCCAGCTCGCCACCACCGGCCTGGTCACCACCGGCCTGCTCGCCACCACCGGCCTGGTCACCACCGGCCTGCTCGCCACCACCAGCCTGGTCACCACCGGCCTGCTCGCCACCACCAGCCTGGTCACCACCGGCCTGCTCGCCACCACCAGCCTGGTCACCACCAGCCTGGTCACCACCTGCCTGCTCGCCACCACCGGCGCCGATCTCGGCACCCGTGGCCTCCAGAGCCGCGGTCACCGGCTGGAAGAAGGTCTCCCCGCCCTGGGTGCAGTCGCCGCTGCCGCCCGAGGTGAGCCCGACGGCGGCGTCACCGGAGAACAGCGAGCCGCCGCTGTCACCGGGTTCCGCGCACACGTCCGTCTGGATCAAGCCGTTGACGATGTCTCCGTTGCCGTAGTTCACGGTGGCGTCGAGGCCCGTGACGGTGCCCGAGAAAACTCCCGTCGTGCTGCCGCTGCGGGTCACCTCCATGCCCACGCTCGCCTCGGCGGCCTGGGTTATCTCCTGCTGCGTGCCGTCCTGCAGGTCGACCGAGCTGGGGGCCTCGGTGTTCGGGTCGTCGTAGGTCACGAGAGCGAAGTCGCTCTCCGGGAACTGCGAGTCCGCGACCGTGCCGAGGGGCTCGTTGCCCGCCTCGTCGCTGGTCCAGGTCTCCGAGGCGTTGCCGCAGTGTCCCGCGGTGAGGAAGCCGGGCGCGCCCTGCACGTCGACGTTGAAACCGAGGGAGCACCGGGACCCGCCGCCGAAAATCGCGTCGCCGCCCTCCGCGAAGGGCTTGAACTCGCCGGCGGACCGCTTGACGCTCACCAGCCCGTCCATCTTGTCGGTCGCCGAGGTGAGGGTGTCCCACTTCGTACCGGTGACCGTTCTGTCGGCGGTCACGACGACCTTGTTGGTCCTGGGGTCGATCGACCATGCGGTGCCGGGCACCGAGGCGCCGTCGCTGAGCGTACTGGTGGCGCTCTTGAGCTCCGCGGTGCTGTTCTCCACGACCCTCGCGACGCCGCCCTTCTCGCGTACGCTGTCCGCCGCCTCCTCGTTCAATACGTTCATGACAAGGCGACTGCTGTCGCCGTCGAAGTACCAGCCGGCCGCGTCCTGTCCCAGGTCGTCTGCGAGGGCGGAGCCGAGCTGAGCGGCGGCGCGGGGAGCCAGCGCCTTTGGACTCGGCTCCTCGTCCGTGCTCGCGTTGGCGTTGGGCAGGATGATGGCCGCTGCCACGACCGCGATCGCACCGGCTCCGGCGATGGCGCCGGTCCGCTTGTTCACACGTCGGTGGTTCAACTCACTGACCTCCAGTGGGGGGACGAGTCTGCCCCCACACATACGGACGCCGGTCGCCAGATCTTCAATGCGAACTGTTTTCCGATATTCGTGCCGTCGCGCAGGTAGGGTCATTCGGTTGATCCACGCTGATCCACGCTCCCGGGACCGCAGCCAGGGTCGCCCGCCCCGCGCAGCCGCGCCTTGTGGCATTCGCTGCCGCAAGAGAGGTAATGCTGCACATGATCGACCTCGGTCCGGCGCCCCTGCTGCTGAGCGGCGGCCGGGTGACGGAGCTCGCCGTCTCGTCCCCCGCACCGCCCCTCGGCCTCGGCGCGCTCACCGGCGGCGCCTATCACGTGGGCACCACCCCGTTCGCTCCCGGCGACGTCCTGGTCCTCTCCACCGACGGCGTGATCGAGGCCCGGAACGGCGACGGCGCCTTCTATCCGCTCGCGGAGCGGGTGACGTCCTGGGGAGACGCCGCGCCCGACAGGCTGCGGCACATCCTCCACGACGACCTCCTCGCCCACGCCGGGGGCAGCCTGGGCGACGACGCCACGATGATCGCCATCGAGCGGGTCCCCGAGCACTCGGGCGTCCTGCACTGAGGCGTGCGGCGCTGAGCGGAGAGCATGGAGCACTCAGCACCCGTCCGGACGTGCATCGCCGGTCCCGACGCGCCCTCGACGCCCTGCTCGCCGGAGTCGGCCGGCACACCGGCCGCCGCAGCACCGAGGACTTGGCGCTCCTCGCGATCACCCGTGGCAGCGCGCGGGGCTGACACGCACTCAGGGAACCACCCGTTCGGGGCGCTTATCCGGTTTATGTCATGTTTAGTGCTGGAATATGCCTATGCGCCATGTGGTGCGAGGAGTAGGAGAGAACAAGATGTCCAAAGTCCTGAACATCCGCAGCAGACGGCCGGCCGCGGGGCCGGGCGCCGTCGCGGCGGCCGTCGTTCTCGGCGGATCGCTGCTCGCCGCGGCACCCGCAGACGCCGCCCCCGCCCGGCCGTTCGGCACGGTGATCACCCCGTCCGGGGTCAACGAGCGGCAGTACCCCAGCACCGACTCCTCGGTGCGGGGCTTCCTCAAGTACCGGTCCCAGGTGGGCCTGAAGTGCAAGGTCCGCGCACAGAACATCGGAGGCAACCAGATCTGGTACCTGCTGCGCGACGAGCAGGTCTGGGTCTCCGCGAAGTACGTCGACAACACGGGGTCCGTGAAGCTCTGCAAGGACGTCCAGCGCAGCCCGCTCAACGACACCGAGCAGTCCAAGACCGCGATGGGTTGAGCGCGGCAGCCGGTCGGCCGGACCGCCCGAACAGCCGGTAGCCCTGACGGAGCGTCCTGCCGTCAGGGCTACAGGTTGTCGGCCGTACGGACGTACGGCCGCGGGTCAGCCGACGAGCTGCCAGCTGACCGTGTTGTCGGCCGACACGAGGACGGCCAGGAGGACCAGGTCGGCGACGCCGAGGCCGAGTCCGAGCAGTGCGCGGCCGCGCCTGCGGGTCCCCCGGGCGAGCGCGAGGCCGCCCAGGACGAGGGCGCAGGGGCCCAGGACCATGTTGAAGACCAGCAGGCCGAGCAGCCCCATGACGAAGGAGGCGACGGCCATGGCGTCGGCCTCCCGGCCGGGTGCGGCAGGGCGGCGCCCCGCGGAGAGGGACAGATGCACGATTCAGCTCCCTTGCTGGTGGTCAGCCATTCCGGTCAGGATCGCCTGCCCTGCACGATGCGCTCGCGGACGGCGAAGGCGAGCAGCCAGCCGCCGATGACGGACGCGGCGATCAGGGTGACCGGGAGGGGGAGGTGGGCTGCGGCGCCGACGAGGACTCCGAACACGAGGAGGGCTGCAACGAGGAACAGCATGGTTCCGGAGGACCTTTCTCTGCGAAGCCTCGAATTCCAGTGAACAGTTGGATCTACAGTTGTTCACTGACTCCAGAGTACAGTAGCCCGACCGAGAGAACGGTTGTTTACTGAAAATTATGAGCCACACCGCCGGGGTCCGGCAGGCCCAGAAGCAGAAGACCCGTCAGGCCCTGCTGGACGCAGGGCTGCACCTGCTGGAGGAGCAGAGCCTGAGCAGCCTCGGCCTGCGCGCGGTCACCCGGGCGGTCGGGGTCGCCCCCGCGGCCTTCTACCGGCACTTCCGGGACATCCCCGACCTCGGGGTCGCCCTCGTCGAGGAGTCGCTCGCCAGCCTGCATGCCGCGATCCGGGCGATACTGGCCGAGCAGGAGGAGACCGACGGCCGGATCGACCTGGCCGTAGAGGCCATCGTGCGGTACGTCCGGGACCATCCCTCGCACATGCGCTTCATCGCGCGCGAGCGCTACGGCGGCGTGCGGGCCGTACGCGAGGCGATCGCCGCCGAGCTGGCCCGGTTCGCCGACGAGGTCGCCACCGCCCTCTCCGCCCGCCCGGAGTATGAGGGCTGGAGCGCGGGCGACATGAGCATGCTGGCTCAGCTGCACGTGGACCACATGGTGACCACGGCCGCGGCGCTTCTCGAAGTGCCGCCCGGACGCCCCGAGGACGCGGAGCGCATCGCCGGCACCGCCCGCAGGCAGCTCCGGCTGATCAGCGTGGGCTGCCGCCACTGGCGGACCGGCTGACGCCGGCCGCGGGGTGGGTGCCGGGGCACCGGCCCGCCGGCCCGCATCCGCCGCGATCCGCCCCAACACTCGTACGGGGAAGGTTCGTTGGAGATTCCCTGCCGCCCGGGGTCAGCTTCTAGGATGATGTGGTCGCGGTCACACCTGGTGACCGCCGGAACGTCTGTGAGGGGTCTGATGGGCCAGGGCAGTAAACCGTTGTCCAGCGAGGTCGATGTCAACGTCCCGAGCGTGGCGCGGATGTACGACTATTACCTGGGCGGGAAGGACAACTACGCCGTCGACCGCGAGGCCTCCGAGGAGCTGCTGAAGGTCGTTCCCAGCACTCAGGTGCTGGCGATCAACAACCGGCGGTTCCTCCAGCGGGTGGTGCGCGTCCTGGCGCAGGACTACGGGATCCGGCAGTTCCTCGACCACGGCTCAGGCCTGCCGACCCAGGACAACGTCCACCAGGTCGCGCAGCGGGTGGACGAGCAGTCGCGCGTGGTCTACGTCGACAACGATCCGATCGTTCTGGCGCACGGGCGGGCACTGCTCGAGGAGAACGACAACACCGCCGTCATCCAGGCCGACATGCGCGACACCGAAGGCATCTTCGGCCACTCCGAAGTGCAGCGCCTGATCAACCCGGACGAGCCCGTCGGCGTCCTGTTCGTCTCGGTGCTGCACTGCATCCCCGACAGCGACGACCCGGCGGGGCTGATCCGGCGGATCGCGGACCGGGTCGCTCCGGGCAGCATCTTCGTCATCTGCCAACTGGTCAGCGAGGACAAGGCGACGCGCGACTTCGTCACCAACTTCATGGACACCAGCACCCAGGGGAACTGGGGCCGGGTGCGGCAGGAGCACGAGGTGCGCGAGTACTTCACCGGCCTGGAGATCCTGGAGCCCGGCCTCGTGGAGGTCTCCACCTGGCGGCCGGACGCCGACCGCGGGCCGAGGCAGCTCACCGAGGAGTGGATCGAGTGGGGCGGCGTCGCCCTCAAGCCATGAGCCCCAACCGCTGACCGCCCCTGAGTCCCTGAGCCCCGGTCCTCCGGGGCTCCTTTCCTTGCGCCTGCGCGCCTGCGCGTTTTTCCTGTGAGCCTGCGCGATCCGGTCCGCGTGCCTACGGTGTCTGCGCGACCGTTGCCGGCGGACCCACCGGGAAGGCCCGCCAGAAGCGGTGCACGATCTCCCGGAACCCGGTGTGCGTAGGGCAGCCCGTCACATGACGGAGGGCCCACTCCCCCGCCGCCCCCGGATCCTCCGCGGGCCCTGAGGCGTGGCCGCAGGTCGTGCACTCCATCTCGAAGACCGCCGACGGGGCTTCGGGAGCCGGTTCCCGGGCCATCGACCAGTCACTGGGGCTGCCGTCGGTCGTATGCACGCTCACAGCGGCCTCCTCGGCGCTCCGCCCGTCCCACGCCTCGCCGTCAGCGCCGCCCGGTGGTCGGTCGCGGGCGCGGGGAGCACGTCCTCGGGTGAGACCTCCCACTCGCGCCCGCCCTCCGGGCGACGGAGGTACACCCGGCCGCCCTGGGCATCCATGACGATCCCGACCCGGCCGCGCCTCGCGTCGAACGCGAGCTCGCCCACGGTCGGCGCTTCGCCTGGCTTGAGCATCCCGCTGACGGCTGTTCACTCCCCACGGCTGCAGGCGCAGTTACGACAGCTTCCTGATCCAACACCACTATCCCCGTGTTGTGTCAGTCACTGCAAGCACATCTGCAAGAACACTTGCAATTGCACGCGGACCCCGCTTGAGTTCTCCCTGACAGATCGCCCGCCTGCCCCCAAGGACGAGTAACTGTGCACGAGTTCAAGAACGGAACCCCCGCGACGCAGATCGACGACGCGGTGTGGGTGAAGAGCACGTACAGCAACCCCAACGGCGAGTGTGTCGAGCTCGCCCTGCTTCCCGGTGGCGACATCGCGCTCCGCAACTCGCGCGACCCCGGTGGCCCCGCGCTGATCTACACCCGCAACGAGATCGAGGTGTTCCTGCGTGGTGCGAAGGACGGCGAATTCGACGGCATGGTCGGCAACTGCTGACGACCGACCGGGAATTACGGGTGCCCTGCTGTACGCGACGGCCGGATCGGTGGAACACTGAGCTCTCAATCGTGCACTCAGGGGAGTCAGTATGACCGCCGCTCAGCCGGGCAGCGAGCGCCGTCCGATGCAGCGCTATCTCGAGCACCCGCGCGGAGGGCCCACGGCCCTGCGCATCGTGCTCGGCACGCAGCTCAGGAAGCTGCGCGAGGAGAGTGGCGTCAGCACGAAAGCGGCTGCTGACGCCATTCGCGGCTCGCATGCGAAGATCAGCCGGCTCGAGCTGGGCCGGGTGGGCTTCAAGGAGCGGGACGTGGCCGACCTGCTCACCCTGTACGGCATCACCGACCCGGACGAGCGCGCCGACTTCATCGACCTCGCGCGGCAGGCGAGCGCGCCCGGCTGGTGGCACCAGTACTCGGACATCCTGGCGCCCTGGTTCGAGACCCACCTCGGCCTGGAGGACGCCGCCTCCGTCATCCGCACCTACCAGAACCAGTTCGTCCCCGGCCTCTTCCAGACCGAGGAATACGCCCGCGCGGTGACCCAGCTGGGGAACCCGCGGGCGTCCGCCGTGGAGGTCGAGCGGCGGGTCCGGCTGCGCATCACCCGCCAGGAGATCCTGCACCGGGAGGACCCGCCCCGTATCTGGGTCGTGCTCGACGAGGCGGTGCTGCGCCGGCCGATCGGCGGCCCCGGGGTGATGCTGGCGCAGCTCCACCGCCTCATAGAGGTGGCGCAGATGCCCCATGTGACGCTGCAGATCGCGCCGTTCAGCCTGGGCGGCGTGGCCGCGGCGGGCGGTCCCCTCACGATCCTGCGCTTCCTGGAGCCGGACCTGCCCGACGTCGTCTACCTCGAGCAGCTCACCAGCGCGCTCTACCTCGACAAGCGCGAGGACGTGGACAACTACCTGTCGGTCATGGACCGGCTGTGCGCGGAGGCGGAACGGCCCGTGGCCACGCTTCCGTTCCTGGTGAAGATGCTCGACGAACTCGGCACCCAGGAGAGCTGAAAACCTCCCGCAGCACGGGGCGTGAGCGGTCCGCGCCGCTTCTCGTTTCCCTGGAGTTCTCCGGACTTTCCCCCAATTTCCCCGAAACGCACGCGCCACGGTCACCGCTGGCGTAGAACTCGGTCATCCATGGCCACTTGGGGCCATTGAGCCATGCGGCGGGCAGTGGGGGGACTGACGATGACGAGCAGCGGCGGGGACGGAAGCCGGAGACGCAGGACCAGACGCGTTCTGTGGGGGGCGCTGGGACTGCTGTGCGCGGGAGTTCTGATGGTCGCCGGCACGGGGTGGTGGGCGGTCGGGCACTACACGGGCAAGGTGCACCGCGTCCCGCACGCCTTCCCCACGGACGTCCCTAAGGACCAGCAGCCGGCATCCAGCAAGGACGGACAGACGTTTCTGCTCGTCGGCGTCGACGCGCGCTCCGAACTGCCCACCACGGGCACGGACGCCAAGGCCCCGCCGTGGAAGCCCGGCGCCCAGCGCAGCGACACGATGATGCTGGTGCATCTGCCGTCGGACCACGCCACGGCATACGTGGTGTCCCTGCCGCGTGACACCTGGGTGACCGTTCCCGGCCGGGGCGAGGCCAAGCTCAACGCGGCATTCTCCTGGGGCGGTCCGCCCCTGCTGATCGACACGGTCCAGCGCCTGACGGACGTACGAGTGGACCACCTCGCCGTGATCGACTGGAGCGGCTTCCGGAAGCTGACGGACGCGGTGGGCGGCGTCGATCTGTCCGTCGCCGGAGGCCCGGCCCGGCACATGAACGGCGCGCAGGCCCTGGAGTACGTCCGCGAGCGCCACGATCTGCCGCGCGGCGACCTGGACCGCACGCACCGGCAGCAGAACTACCTGCGCGCCGTGCTGTCCAAGGTACTGTCGGGCGACAACGTCACGCACCCGGTCCGGACCAAGCGGCTGCTGGACCGGCTGACCGAGAGCGTCAGCGTCGACGACCGGCTCTCCGACGACGAACTGCGGGACCTGATCTGGGACTCGCGGAGCCTGCGGCCCGCGCAGATGGTCTTCATGAACGCCCCTGTGGCGCGGACGGGCACGATCCGGGGCCAGTCCGTCGTACTGCTCGGCGGCCGGGACGCCTCCGCCCTGTGGAAGGCGATGCGCGAGGGCGCCATGGACGACTACGTGGCCCGTCACCCCATGGACCGGCTGAGGCCGGTGGTGCGGTGAGCCACGCGGTCGCCCGCGCCCGCTGCGGGCGCGGGCGACCGCTCGGTCCGACCCCGGTCAGCCCGCGGGCTGTTCGGTCCTGTCGCCGCCCCAGAGCGTGTGGAAGCTGCCGTCGCGGTCGGTGCGCCGGTAGGTGTGGGCGCCGAAGAAGTCGCGCTGGCCCTGGGTCAGCGCGGCGGGCAGCCGCTCTGCGCGCAGCGCGTCGTAGTACGCGAGCGCGGCCGCGAAGCCGGGCGTCGGGATGCCGCGGACGGCTGCGGTGGAGACCACGGCACGCCAGGCCTCCTGCGCGTTGCCGATCTCCTCGGCGAACTCCTTGTCGGCGAGCAGGGTGGGCAGGTTCGGGTCGGCCGCGAAGGCGGAGCGGATACGGTCGAGGAACGCGGCCCGGATGATGCAGCCGCCGCGCCAGATGGCGGCCACGGCCCCGAGGTCGATGTCCCAGCCGTACTCCTTCCCGGCCGCGCTGATCATGTTCCAGCCCTGGGCGTACGAGACGACCTTCGAGGCGTACAGCGCCTGCTCGACATGGGCCGCGAACACATCGCCGCCCTGCTCCCCCATCGCGCTGCGGCCGGGCCCCGGCAGGGACCGGGCGGCCTCGCGCAGCTCCGCGTGACCGGACAGGGAGCGGGCGAAGACCGCCTCGGCGATGCCGGAGACGGGGACGCCGAGGTCGAGGGCGGTCTGCACGGTCCAGCGGCCGGTGCCCTTCTGCTCGGCCTGGTCCTGGACCACGTCGACGAAGGGCTTGCCGCTGGCGGAGTCGGTGTGCGCCAGCACCTCTGCGGTGATCTCGATGAGGTAGGAGTCGAGCCGACCGGTGTTCCAGGTGCGGAAGGTCTCGGCGATCTGCGCGGGCTCGTATCCCGCGATGTGCCGCAGCAGATCGTACGCCTCGGCGATGAGCTGCATGTCGGCGTACTCGATGCCGTTGTGGACCATCTTCACGAAGTGGCCTGCGCCGTCGGGGCCGATGTGGGTGCAGCACGGGCTGCCGTCCTTGGCCTTCGCGGCGATGTCCTCCAGCAGCGGGCCGAGCGACTCGTACGACTCCGCGGAGCCGCCGGGCATGATGCTGGGACCGTGGAGCGCGCCTTCCTCGCCGCCGGAGATGCCCGTGCCGACGAAGTGGATGCCGCGCTCGCGCAGGGCGGCTTCGCGGCGGCGGGTGTCCTCGAAGTGGGCGTTGCCGCCGTCGATGATCATGTCGCCGGGCTCGAGCAGCGGCGCGAACTCGTCGATGACGGCGTCGGTCGGGCCGCCCGCCTTCACCATGATGACCAGGCGCCGGGGCCGCTCCAGCGAGGCCACGAAGTCCTCGGGGCTCTCGGACGGCACGAAGGTGCCTTCGTGGCCGAACTCCTCGACGAGCGAACGGGTCCTGGCGGGGGTGCGGTTGTGGACGGCCACGGCATGGCCGTGCCGCGCGAAGTTCCGTGCCAGGTTGCGACCCATCACGGCCAGGCCGGTGACGCCGATGTGTGCCGACGCGTTGGTCATGTCTCAACTCCCGAGGTGGTGGCGCAGATGCGGGCCGCGGCTGTTCGGTCTCTTCATACGGAGACCTACAGTACGTCGCTCAATGACACGCGGTGGCCGGTCAGAACCACTCTTCGGGCGGCTCGGAGTCGACGACGTGCATCGCGGCCTCCTCGGCGGACGCCGCAGCGCCGTCGATGCCCTTGTCGCTCGCGACGAGGTCGCTCTCCTCATCGGGGTGGGCCCCCTCGTCCGGGGCCACGAGCCGGCCGGCGCGCCGCTCCCCGACTTCTTCGTCCCACAGTTCGCCGTCGCCGCCCGGAACGTCCCCGACCCCGTCCCCGTCGGGCAGGCCCTGGTCCGGCATCTCGCGGGCGAGCCGCACGTCGAGGGTCTCCCCCTCGTGCTGTTCCTCGGCCGTCGTGCCGTAGGTCTCCACGGCCCAGGGCCGTTCCGGAGGGGAGTAGCCCTCCTCGTAGACCTCGGCCGGGCCGCGCGTGTCGAGCGTGTCCTCGGGCTCGAGGAGACTGACGTCGTCCTGCTGTTCCGAGCCGTCCGGCTGGTAGACCTCGTCACCCATCATGCTCTCGCTCATCGTCGGCCTCGCTGACTGGTCTCCGCCCTCCGGATGGGTGCCGTCTTTCCCTCTCCAGCATGGCGCAGACCGGGTCACAGGGCCACAGATGGAAAGGAAGGTCGGGGGCGCTAGGAGCCCAGGACCTCTCTGAGGTCATAGCCGACCGGCTCCTCCAGCTGGGCGTACGTGCACGACTCCGGCTCGCGGTCCGGCCGCCAGCGGCGGAACTGGGCCGTGTGCCGGAACCGGTCGCCCTGCATGTGGTCGTACGCGACCTCGCAGACCCGCTCGGGCCGCAGCGGCACCCACGACAGGTCCTTCGTGCCGGTCCAGCGGCTCACCGCGCCGGGCATACGACTGGTCGCGTGCGCCTCCTCCCGGGCCCACTCCGCCCAGGGGTGGCCCTCGACGTCCGTCATCCGCAGCGGCTCCAGCTCGGTCATGAGCTCCTCCCTGCGCCGCATCGGGAAGGCGGCGCAGACGCCGACGTGCTGGAGGCGCCCCGCCGTGTCGTGGAGGCCGAGGAGGAGGGAGCCGACGACCGGGCCGCTCTTGTGGAGCCTGAGGCCCGCCACGACGCAGTCGGCGGTCCGCTCGTGCTTGACCTTGACCATGACGCGCTCGTCGGGGCGGTAGCCGAGGTCGGGGCGCTTGGCGATGACGCCGTCCAGGCCTGCGCCCTCGTACTGCTGGAACCACTGCTCGGCGACCGCCTGGTCGTCGGTGACCGGGGCGGTGAAGACCGGGTCCCCGGCGTCGCGCAGGGCTTCGGCCAGCGCCTCCCTGCGCTCGCGGAAGGGCGTGTCCATCAGGGAGCTGTCGCCGAGCGCGAGCAGGTCGAAGGCGACGAAGCCGGCGGGGGTGGTCCCGGCGAGGAGCCGTACCCGGGAGTCGGCGGGGTGGATGCGCTCGAGGAGGGCCTCGAACTCCAGGCGCCCTTCGCGGATGATGACGATCTCACCGTCGATGACGCAGCGGGGCGGCAGATTCTCCAGGAACGCGGTGACCAGTTCCGGGAAGTAGCGGGTGAGCGGTTTGCCGGCGCGGCTGCCGATCTCGACCTCGTCGCCGTCCCGGAAGACGATGGCCCGGAAGCCGTCCCACTTGGCCTCGTAGTGCATGCCGGAGGGGATTCTGGCCGCCGACTTGGCCAGCATCGGCTTGACCGGGGGCATCACCGGGAGGTCCATGCTTCCTCATTCTGCTGCCGGGCCCCGGCACGCGCCTGCCGGAAGGCGGTGCCGCCCGCAGGAAACCGACCCCGCCCGCCGGGTGCGGTGCGGCCCTCCCGGGCCTAGCGTGGCCCTATGCGAGAGACGGTTGAGCTCACGGTGGGCGGGCGGTCGGTGCGGCTGTCCAACCCCGGCAAGGTGTATTTCCCCGAGCGGGGGTTCACCAAGCTCGACCTGGCCCGCTACTACATGGCGGTCGGCGAGGGCATCCTGCGTGCGCTCCGTGACCGTCCGACGACACTGGAGCGCTACCCCGACGGCGTGGCGGGCGAGTCGTTCTTCCAGAAGCGGGCGCCGAAGAATCTCCCCGAGTGGATCCCCACCGGGCGGATCGCATTCCCCAGCGGGCGGTACGCGGACGAGATCTGCCCCACCGAGACCGCGGCCGTCGTCTGGGCCGCGAATCTCGGCTGCCTGACCTTCCATCCCTGGCCGGTGCGGCGCGGGGACACCGAGCACCCGGACGAGCTGCGGATCGATCTCGACCCGCAGCCGGGGACGGGGTACGAGGACGCGCTGCGGGCCGCCGTCGAGCTGCGCGACGTGCTGGACGGTCTGGGGCTGCGGGGGTGGCCGAAGACCTCGGGCGGCCGGGGCATCCACGTCTTCGTACCCATCGAGCCCGCCTGGACGTTCACGCAGGTGCGGCGGGCCGCCATCGCCGTGGCGCGGGAGCTGGAGCGGCGCGCGCCGGAACGGGTCACGACCTCCTGGTGGAAGGAGGAGCGCGGCGCGAAGATCTTCGTGGACTACAACCAGACGGCCAGGGACCGGACGATCGCCAGCGCGTACTCGGTGCGCCCGCGGCCGCACGCCCCGGTGTCCGCGCCGCTGCGCTGGGACGAGCTGCCCGACGCGCGCCCCGAGGACTTCGATCTGGCGACCATGCCGGTGCGGTTCGCCGAAGCAGGCGATGTGCACGCGGACATGGATGAGCATGCCTTCCGCCTCGAGGCCGCGCTCGAGCTGGCCAGCAAGGACGAGCGGGAGCACGGTCTCGGCGACCTCCCCTACCCGCCCGAGCACCCGAAGGTGAAGGGCGAGCCGAAGCGCGTGCAGCCCAGCCGCGCCAAGCAGTGAGCCGCGCGGGCGCCGCGTGACATCACGGGCTGATGGGGCGGAAGAGACACGGGTTGAGAGGCTCCCTGGGCGGTCCTAACGTGGCCGTATGGGTGAAAGACGGGACCTGCGCTCTCCAGAGGTGAGGATCCCGTCGGAGAAGATCGCGGTTCCCGGTACGGCACCCTCGCCGATCGGAAGGGAGCGGCTGTACGACGCCCTCGACGCGGGAGCGGACCAGCCGGTCACCCTGCTCTCTGCACCCGCCGGTTACGGCAAGACCATGCTGCTCACCGCATGGGTCCGCAGGACCACGTCTCCGGTGGCGTGGGTGCGCATCGACGGCGGCGACAACGATCCGCGGCACCTGTGGCCGGCGGTCCGGTCGGCGCTGCGGGCGACCGGAGCCGTACCGGACCAGGCGCTGTCGTGCCTGGCCGTACCGGACTCCGGCGGCCACCAGGAATACCCGGAGCACCCTGCGGGCCCGCGGGTCACCCTCGTACTCGACGGTCTCGAGGCCCTGACCGACCCGCTGGCGCTGCATGGCCTGGAGCTCCTGCTGCGCCACCAGCCCGGGTGGCTGCGGCTCGTCCTGGCGGCGCGCCGCGATCCGCCGCTGCCGCTGTACCGCCTCAGGCTGGTGGACCGGCTCCACGAGGTGCACGAGGAGGCGCTGCGCTTCTCCGAAGACGAGGCCGCCGAGCTGCTGCTCCAGCACGGCCTGGTCCTGGCCCCGCGCGAGCTGGCGAGGCTGATGCGGCTGACGGAAGGGTGGCCCGCGGCGCTGCGGCTCGCTGCCGCAAGGCTGCGGCAGGAACGCGACCCGAGCGCCTTCCTCGCCGCGTTCACCGGCGACGAGCGGAGCGTCGCCGACTATCTGACGGGCGAGATCCTGTCCCGCAGCCCGCCCGCGGAGCGCGAGTTCCTGCTGCGTACGAGCGTCTGCGAGCGGCTGACCGCCGATCTCGCGGGGGCACTGACCGGCCGGGACGACGCGGCCGCGGTGCTCGACGGGCTGCACCGCGGCGACGTGCTGATCAGCCGGTCCGGCTCCTCCTGGCATCGGTATCACCCCCTGCTCAGAAGCCACCTCTACGCAGAACTCCGGCGCCGCCGCGCCCGCCTGGTGCCCGGGCTGCACCGCGCCGCGGCGGACTGGTTCGCCGCCCACGACCTGCCCGTCGAGGCCGTCCGGCAGGCCATCGCCGCGTCCGACCTCCCCCGCGCCTCGGCCCTGCTGGACCGGCACGGCACGGGCCTGGTGTTGTCGGGCCGCGGCGGGACCGTACGGCGGCTGCTCGGCGAACTGCCGGAGCCGGCGCTGGAGGCGGAACCCGGGCTGCTCCTGGCGGCCGCCCTGGCGGACCTCGACGCGGGCGACACCGTGGCCGGCAGCCGGCACCTCGCGCTGCACGCCCGCTCTTCCCCCCGCCCCCATGACCCGCGGGTGCGGGCCCTCCGCCAGATCGCGCACGTCGAACGGGCGCGGATGCACGGCAGCCTGCGGGAGGCACTGCACATCGCCGAGGAGATCCCCCTGGCCGCACTGGACGGTGACGACCTGTCAGCCCTCGCAACGGCGGACCGGGGCATGGTCCATGTGGAACTGGGCCATCTCGCCCAGGGCAAGGCGGATTTGGAGTCGGCCCTCGCCATCGCCGTACGGCGCGGCCTCGATCACCTCACGGCTCAGTGCATGAGCTGCCTCGCCGCCGTCGCCGCCGCCGAGTGCGGCTTCGCCCGCGCCGCGCACCTCGGCGAGCAGGCCGCGCGGTTCGCCACGGCGCACGGCTGGGAGCGTACGGCCCTGTGCGCACCCGCCTACGAGGCCGCCGCCTGGGCCGAGTTGCAGCGGTCGGAGTCAGCGGCGGCGGAGCGCTACGCGAGGCTGGCCCGGCAGTCCGTACGCGGACAGGCCGGTCCCAGCATGGAGTTCGGCGCCCGCCTGGTCGGCGCGGTGAGCGCGTACGAGCGGGGCCTGCAGTACGAGAGGCTGCTCGAACTGCGCCGGGCCTGGGCAGCCTGCGCGGGCCGTCCGCTCATGCCGGAGCTGGCCGCCTTCGCGGCCGTCGCGGAGGTCGAGATGGCGCTGGCCGCCGGCCGCAGGGCCTGGGCGGCCGAGGCGCTCGACCGCGCCCGCTTCAGGCTGGACGGCAGCGCGGAGACCGAAGTCCTCGAGGCGTCCGTGCTGGCGGCCGGGGGACACCACGAAGCGGCGCGCGCAGCGCTGCGGCACGCCCTCGACGGGTCCGCGGAACCGGTCGTCGTCAGCACGCTCATCGAGGCGTGGCTGCTGGAGGCCCGCCTGTGCGCGGCCCACGGAGAGCAGCCGCGGGCCGCGCACGCCCTGCGCGAGGCGGTGGACCTGGCCGGGCCCCGGCAGGCCCTGCGCCCCTTCCGCGTCTCCGCGCCCGGCCTGCGGCACCTGTTCATCCGCGCACTGACGGGCGCCGGGCCGCTCGAACCCTTTGCGAGCGAGGTGCTGCGTGTCATGCCGGACGGCACGGGACCCGCTCCGGCCGTGGTCCTCACGCCCCGGGAGACGTCGCTCCTCCAGCGGCTGCCCTCGCTCCGCACGATGGACGAGCTCGCGGCGGACCTGTTCGTCTCCGTCAACACGCTCAAGACCCATCTGCGCAGCATCTACCGCAAGTTGCAGGTAAGCAGCAGGCGCGAGGCCGTCGTCGCCGCGCGCGAGCGGGGCCTGCTGTGAGCGGTGGCCTGCTGTTCGCGCCTCACGCCTCGGACTCGGGGAGCGGCTCGAGTTCACCGCGCGCGTCGAGCCGGTACAGCAGCACCAGGGCCGGTCCGACCAGGACCACCGCGACGACGGTGACGAGGACCAGCCAGCGCAGGGTCGTCGGTGCGCCCGCGGCGTCGCCCACCGTCAGCGAGGTGGGTACGAGATACGGCCGCTGCGCCACGCCCCACGCCACGACCGCCAGCGCCACCGAGGCGACGGCGGTTCCCCTCGCCCACCCGGTCGCTCCCCTGACGAGCAGCGCCGCCGTGGCGATGGCGCAGGCGGCCGCGAGGACGACGGGCACGAGTCCGCTGCCTCTGGTGAGGCCGTGGTGGACGTAGCTCGCGTCGCTGCGGGTGACGCCGAGGCCGACGGCCGCCAGTACGGCGAGGACGCCCAGGCTGCACAGGGCCCGCCGCCGGAAGTAGCCGACGAGGTCCGCCACTTCACAGCGGCGGGCGTCGCCGGTGAGGAAGACGGCGCCGAGGAACGCGCTCGCGGCGACGGTGAGGAGCCCGGCGATGACGGACGTGGGGTTCGCCCAGGCGTGGGCCGAGGCCTGGGTGCCCGGGGCGACCCGTCCGGTGGCGACACCGCCGACCGCGGCGCCGAGGAAGTACGGCGTGAGCAGCGACGAGACGGCGAACGCCGCGCCGTACACGCGCCGCTGGGCCAGGCGCCGGGTCGGCTTCCGGAAAGCGAAGCCGGCGCCGCGCAGGACGAGGCCGACGGCGGCGAGCGCGAGCGGCAGCCACATCGCCGTGAACACCGTCTGGAACAGGACCGGGAACCCCGTCCACATGATGACGAGGATGAAGATCAGCCAGACGTTGTTCACCTCCCACACGGGCGCCATGGCGTGGTCGATCAGCCACCTCGGGCGCCTGCCCCGCTCCGCACCCCCGGCGAGGAGATCCCAGAACCCGGCCCCGTAGTCGGCGCCGCCCCCGCAGGCGTACGCGGCCACGGCGAGCAGCAGCACCCATGCGACGACGGCCTCGGTCATGCCGGGCCCCCTGGCTGCCGAGCCGGGCGGGGCCCGTACGGGGTGTGGCTTTCCGGGAATTCGGCCCGCGGCCCGGCGAGCGCACCGCTCTCGCCGGCGGTCCGCCACCGGGTCCGCATCTTCAGCAGGACGGTGAGGAGGGCGGAGAAGAGGAGCACATAGACCACGACGACGACACCGAGCGTGGCCCACAGCGCATCGGCGCGGGTGGTGGTCACCGCCTCGGAGACCCGCATGAACTCGTAGACGATCCAGGGCTGGCGGCCGACTTCCGTGGTGATCCAGCCGCACTCCACGGCCACGACCGAGGCCGCCCCGGCGCACGCGGCGGCGCGGAAGAACCAGGGCGACGCGGGGAGGTCCCGCCGCCGCCACCAGCACCAGCCGTACCAGAGGGCGAGGAGGACGAGCAGCGAGCCGATCACGACCATGAGGTCGAAGGCCCAGTGGGCGATGGTGGCCTGCGTGGCCGTCGGCCGCCGGCTCGCCGGGACCGAGGTCAGCCCCGTCACCCTGGTCGCCGGGCTGAACCCGGCGAGGATCGAGTCGAGTTGCGGGATCTTGATGCCGCCGGACACGCTGCCGTCGGGGTGCATCCGGCCGAAGAGGTACTCGGGTACGTGGGTGTCGGTCTTCCAGACGAGTTCGGCCGCGGCGAACTTGACGGGCTGCTTGTGGAAGACCGACCGGGCGATGGAGTCGCCGACCATCAACTGCACGGGCGTCAGGACGGCGGCCACGGTGAAGGGCAGGGTGAAGCCCAGCCGGTGGTAGCGGTCGCGGCGGCCGCGCAACCAGCCCGTCGCGTAGACGCCCGCGACGACATATCCGGCGGTGATGATCATCGCGACGACGAAGTGCCAGTACTGCGGGCCGAACATCGGCGTGAACACGGCCGCCCGCAGGTCGACTCCGGTCGGTCTGCCGGTGCTGTCGAGGGTGAAGCCGCGCGGGGTGTTCATCCAGGAATTGGCCGCGAGGATTCCGAAGGCGCCGAGCAGGGCGGTCGCGGGCAGCGGAACCCCGAGCCAGAAGTGCGTCCAGGGCTTCAGCCGGTTCCAGCCGTACAGGTAGATCGCGATGAGGATGGCCTCGAGGAAGAACGCCCAGGCCTCGACGCCGAATCCGATGCCGAAGACGTCCCCCCACCGGCCCATCATGCCCGGCCACAGCAGCCCGAATTCGAAGGAGAGCACAGTGCCGGTCACGATCCCGACGGCGAACTGGACGGCCATGACGGCGGACCAGCGCCGCGCGAGCAGCAGGGCGTCGGCGTCCCCCTTCCGCAGGGCCCGGTAATTCATCAGGAGCGTGAGGAAGGGGAGGGCCACGCCGAACGGTACGAGGATGATGTGCGAGGCCAGGGTGAAAGCCATGAGCTGGCGGGCCGGCAGCAGCTGTCCGGGGCCGTTCGCCAGCAGATACGCGGCGGCGCTCATGGGCTTGTCGTCAGCCGCCCGTCGCGAAGCCGGGGAAGAGGGTCATCCCGCCGTCCACGTAGAGCGTGGTCCCGACGACGTAGTCGAGGAGGTCCGAGGCCATCACGACGACGGCCTGGGCGATGTCCTCGGGCTCGCCGACCCTGCCGTAGGGGATCAGGTTCAGCAGGTCCTGCTCGGCGGCCTCGGTGTCCCAGGCGCTGCGGTTGATGGGGGTGCGGATGGCGCCGGGCGCGACGGCGTTCACCCTGATCCGCTCCGGGGCGAGCTCCTGGGCCAGCGTCGCCATCATCATCTGCACCCCGCCTTTGGACGAGGCGTAGTTGACGTGTCCCGCCCACGGGATGACCTGGTGGACCGAGCTCATGCAGACGATCTTTCCGGCGGACCGGGAGACCTCGGGGACCACACCGCGCCGCCGGAACTCCTTGACGGCTTCCCTGGCGCACAGGAACTGTCCGGTGAGGTTGACGTCCAGCACCTTCTGCCACGCGTCGAGCGACATCTCGCCGATGGGTGCGTCGCGCTGGAGGCCCGCGTTCGGCACCAGGATGTCGATCGTGCCGAGCTCCCCGACCATACGGGAGATCATGCCGGTGACCTGGTCCTCCCGGGACACGTCGGCCTCGTGCGCGTAGGCCCGTACGCCGAAGCTCTCGATCTCCTTGACGACGGCTTCGGCGGCCGGCCGGTCGGCGACGTAGTTGACGACGACATCGGCTCCCGCGCGCCCGAGTCCGATGGCGGTCGCCTTGCCGATCCCCGAGTTGGCGCCGGTGACCAGCGCCTTCTGTCCCTTGAGGAGGGGCGCGGAGACGGTCTGCCGGCCTTCGCGGTTGGCGGTGTTCACTGAGGTCTCTCCTCACCGGCGGCGGGCGGTGTGTCCCGGATGTCCACGGTGAAGAATCCATCACCCGCGACGGGTCGTACGGGGCACCGCGCCCGGTTGATCCGCTGGAGGGAGGTATCTGAAGCCCTACGGGCTAACCGGACGCCTGAAGAGGTGTCACCGCAGGCGCTCGGCGATGTGGTCGCCGACCCGCAGGGCGTTGGCGGTGGCGGTGAGGGAGGGGTTCACGGCGCCGATGCTCGGGAAGAAGCTGGTGTCCACCACGTAGAGGTTGTCCAGGTCGTGGGCCTTGCAGTACGTGTCGAGGGCCGAGGTCCCGGGGTCGGTGCCGAAGCGTACGGTGCCCGCCTGGTGCGCGGTCGCGCCGATCGGCATCCCCTTGTGCAGGTAAATGCTGTGCGGCAGCAGGTAGTGCTCGTGCATGCCGAGGTGTCCGAGCATCCGCTGCAGCTTGTGCCGGAGCCGCTGGACCCCGTTGATGTTGTTGCCCTCGTCCAGCGCCAGGTGGATACGGCCGTCGCCATCCAGCGTGACGCGGTTGTCGGGCGCCGGGAGGTCCTCGCCGCACAGCCAGAAGTCGACCGCGTGGTGGGCGAGCACCTCGAAGGGCATGTCCGGGGAGAGGGCTCCCGTCCAGCGCGGGGCCTCGGCGTGGATCTGCTCGGCGTCGGACTTGCCGAGCATCTGGATGCCGCCCAGCGGGTAGTCCCAGTCGTCCGCTCCCAGATACCAGTCGTTGAGCGCGAGCGTCTTCTGGAACAGGGTGTCGTTCGGCTCCTTGGACACCGCCATGAGGGCCAGGTTGTTGTGCCGCATGTAGTGGCGGCCCACCACGTCCGAGCTGTTGGCCAGGCCGCCCGGGTGCCGGTCGTTCGCCGAACGGAGCAGCAGAAGCGCGGAGTTCACGGCTCCGCACGCCACCACCACGATGTCCGCGCTGAAGGCGGTGGACTCCTCCGCCGCCGTGCCCTCGCCGACGGACGCCACGACCCTCGTCACACTGCGCCCGGCCGGATCGGTCTCCAGACGCCGTACGTGAGCACCGGTGACCAGGTGCACGTTGTCGTGTTCGAGGGCCGGGTCGACGCAGATCACCTGGGCGTCGGACTTGCCGGCGACCAGGCAGGGAAAGCCGTCGACCCGGTCGCAGCGGATGCACACGCTGCTCCGGGTCGCCCGCCCGTGCGCGTCCTGGGTGAGGTTCACGCCGATGGGCAAGTGGAAGGGGTGCAGACCGTGCTTCTCCAGGTCGTCGCTGAGCTGCTGGATCCGCGGCTCGTGCCGGACCGGAGGGCGGGCGTACTGGGCGCCGGCGGGGCCTTCTGTCGGGTCCTCGCCGTGCTGCCCGTGGACGAGATAGAGGTGCTCGGCCTGGGTGTAGTACGGCTCGAGGTCCTCGTAGCGGATGGGCCAGGCCGGGGAGATGCCGCCCTCGTGCCGCAGCTCCCCGAAGTCCTCGGGGCGCAGCCGGAACAGCGCGGCGCCGTAGAACTTGGTGTTCCCGCCGACGTAGTAGTTGACCTCCGGGGGGAACTCCCGGCCGTGCCGGTCGTACCAGAGCTCGGGGGCGCGGTACTTGGCGTTGACGAAGACGGCCGTGGAGTCCCAGTTGTCGCGCTCGCGCGGCAGGTAGCCGCCGCGTTCCAGCAGCAGGATCCGCTTCCCGGACGGCGCGAGCCGGTGGGCGAGGGTGCCGCCGCCCGCCCCGGTGCCGATGACGATGACGTCGAAGTGCCGGTCCTCTGCCACGGGAGCCTCCGGAGGGTCAGGTGGGCGGCCGCGGGAGTGCGGCGGGCGCGGCGGGTGCCTCCCGCTCGGCCCGGGTGAGCGCGGCGTCGAGGGTGATGGCGGCGTCGATGAGCCCCAGGTGCGTGAAAGCCTGCGGGAAGTTGCCGAGTTGCTCGCCGGTGATGGCGACTTCCTCGGAGAACATCCCGAGGTGGTTGGCGTAGGTCAGCATCTTCTCGAAGGCGAGCCGCGCCTGGTCGAGGTGGCCGGCGCGGGCGAGCGCGTCGACGTAGGAGAAGGTGCAGAGCGAGAAGGTGCCCTCGGAGCCGCGCAGTCCGTCGGGCGAGGCCGAGGGGTTGTACCGGTAGACCAGGCTGTCGGACACCAGCTCCTGGTCCATCGCCGCGAGCGTGGAGGTCCACATGGGGTCGTGCGGGGCCAGGAAGCCGACGGTGGCCATCCGCAGCAGCGCGGAGTCCAGTACGTCACTGCCGTAGTGCTGGACGAAGGCCTGCCGTTCGGGGTTCCAGCCGCGGTCCATGATCTGGGCGTAGATCCGGTCGCGCTCGTCGGTCCAGCGGGGCAGGGCCGCGGGCCGTCCTCGCCGGGTGGACAGCCGTACGGCGCGGTCCAGGGCGACCCAGGACATGAGCCGTCCGTAGGTGAAGTCCTGGCGGCCGCCCCGGGTCTCCCAGATGCCCTCGTCCGGCTGGTCCCAGTGCTCGGTGAGCCAGTCGATGATGGTGCCGAGCGAGGTCCAGCCCTTGTGGTCGAGCTGGATGCCGCGCTCGTCCGCGAAGTAGATGCTGTCCAGCGCCTCGCCGTAGATGTCGAGCTGGAGCTGGTCGGCGGCTCCGTTGCCGATCCGTACGGGGCGGGAGCCGCGGTAGCCCTCCCAGTGGTCGAGCACCTCCTCGGTCAGGTCGGACGAGCCGTCGACCCGGTACATGATGCTGAGCGGGCCGCCCCCGTCGCCCGCCTGCTCCCGCACGCGGTCGCGCAGCCAGCCGATGAACGCGCCCGCCTCCTCGGTGAATCCGAGCCCGAGCAGCGCGTAGACGGAGAAGGACGCGTCGCGGATCCAGCTGTAGCGGTAGTCCCAGTTCCGCTCGCCGCCCAGTTGCTCGGGCAGTCCGGCGGTCGGCGCGGCGACCAGCGCACCGCTCGGCGCGTACGTCATGAGCTTCAGGGTGATCGCCGACCGTTCCACGGCCTCCCGCCAGCGGCCGGTGTACTGCGAGCGGCGCAGCCAGGAGCGCCAGTAGCGGACGGTGTCGTCGAACAGCTGCTGGAACTCGGCCTGGTGTATCTCGCGCGGCGGCCCGTCGGCGAAGGACTCCAGGACGATCCCGCGCTGCTGGCCGGCCTTGAGGGGCAGCCAGACGTGGACGCCGCCCGCGCCCCCGTCGTCGATCCTCCTGACGCGCGCCGGGCGGGCGTCCTCCGGCTCGCGCACAGTGTGCACCGTGAGCTCCATGTCCTTGCCGACGAAGACCGCGCCGTGCTCCGAGGCGTGGATCTCATGGGGCTGCCGGCCGTAGTCGAACCGCGGGAGCAGGTCGACGCTGAACTCCATGTGGCCTCGCACGCAGCGCAGCATGCGCACGAGCCGATGGTTCCGGGTGGCGGCGGTCCCGGTCGCGACCGGCATGAAGTCCACCACCTCGCCCGCGCCCTCCTCGGTCATGAAGCGGGTGATGAGGATGGCGGTGTTCGGGTGGTAGAGCTGCTTGACGGAGTACGGCCCCTCGGCGGGCCTGGCCCGGAAGTGCCCGCCATGGCGCTGGTCGAGCAGGGCGCCGAAGACGCTCGGCGAGTCGAAGCGGGGGCAGCAGAACCAGTCGATGGTCCCGTCGGTCGCCACCAGCGCGGCCGTCTGCAGGTCCCCGATCAGGCCGTGGTCGGCGATCAGCGGGTAGTCGCTCATGCGCCCCACCGTCGCGATACGGCCGGGGTCGGGCATCACCCGGAGCGGGTGATATCCGCGGAGCCTCGATGACACCCGGCTCATGCAGCGCGGAAGATAGCAGATTGGGTAATTTACCCCTGAACATGCTTGATGTCCGGTTCTCGAAGAGGAGGCTCCGGGATGGGCGACGCCGGCTCCGCGCTGTGGCTGTCGGAAACGTTTGCGGCCATGGCGAAGGCCCTGCACGGGCAGCCCTCACGCGACCAGATCCTGCAGGAGATCACGGAACTCGCCGCGACCGCCGCGGACGGCGCCCAGTACGCCGGGGTGACGCTGCTGCGCCGCGGCAAGGCCCTGGACAGCCCCGCCTACACGCACCCGCTGGTGCTGTGCGTGGACCGCGCCCAGTCCGAGACCGGCGAGGGGCCCTGTCTGCGGGATCCGGGGGACACGAGCGGCGAGCCGGTGGTCCGCATCGAGAACATGGCGGGCGAGCGGCGCTGGCCCCGCTTCGCGCGCGAGGCCGCGGGCCTGGGCGTCGGCTCGATGCTCAGCTGCCGTCTTAACGACGAGCGGGACGCCACCGGATGCCTCAACCTCCTCTCGGCCGAGCCGGGCGCCTTCAGCGTCGACACCGCCAAGACGGTGGCCGTGCTGGCGACCCATGCGGCGATCGCCCTCTCCGCCGCGGCCGCGGTGGAGAACCTCTCCCACGCGGTCGCCAGCCGCCAGGTCATCGGCGAGGCGACGGGCATCCTCATGGAGCGCTACCGGGTGACCTCACGCGAGGCCTTCGGGATGCTGGTCAAGGCGTCGCAGAGCCTGAACGTCAAACTGCGCGAGATCGCCGTCCACACCGTCGCGACCGGCCAGAATCCGGCGGAGCTGCGTCCGGCGGACTTCGCGGCCGCCCGCTCGTAGGGGGCCGGAGTGGAACCGGTGGCGGCACTCGACCGGATCGCGTTCCTCCTCGAGCGCGCCCAGGCCCCCACCTACCGCGTGCGCGCCTTCCGTACGGCGTCCGCCGTGCTGGCCGGGCTGACGGCCGAGGAGGTGGAGCGGCGGGCCGCGACCGGCACGCTCGAGTCCCTGAAGGGCGTGGGCCCGAAGACCTCGCAGGTCGTACGGGAGGCGCTGAGGGGGGAGGTGCCCGGCTACCTGGCGAAGCTGGAGGCCGAGACCGCGCCGGAGCCGCTCGACGAGGGCGCGGCGAAGCTGCGCGCCGCGCTGCGCGGCGACTGCCATACGCACTCGGACTGGTCGGACGGCGGCAGCCCGATCGACGTGATGGCCAGGACCGCCGCGGAACTGGGCCACGACTGGGCAGCGCTGACGGACCACTCCCCGCGGCTGACGGTCGCCCGCGGGCTCTCCGCGGACCGGCTGCGCGAGCAGCTGGAGGTGGTCGCAGAACTGAACGAGGAGCTGGCGCCGTTCCGGCTGCTGACCGGAATCGAGGTCGACATCCTGCCCGACGGCTCCCTGGACCAGGAGCCGGAGCTGCTGGACCGGCTCGACGTGGTGGTGGCCTCGGTCCACTCCAAGCTGCGGATGGAGCGGACGTACATGACGCGGCGGATGGTCACGGCGGTCCGCAGCCCGCTGGTCGATGTGCTGGGCCACTGCACGGGACGCCTCATCGGGAGCCGCCCGGAGTCGCAGTTCGACGCGGCGGAGGTGTTCGGCGCGTGCGCGGAGTCGGGGACCGCGGTGGAGATCAACTGCCGCCCGGAGCGCCTCGATCCGCCGCGCCGGCTGCTGCGGCAGGCCGTGGACGCCGGGGTGTTCTTCGCGATCGACACCGACGCGCACGCCCCGGGCCAGCTCGACTGGCACGTCCACGGGTGCGCCCGGGCCGCGGAGTGCGGCGTTCCGAGGGAGCGGGTCATCAACACCTGGACGGCTCACGGGCTGCTGACGTGGACCCGTACGCGCGAGGCCCCGCGCCCGGGGTGAGGCCGCCCCGGCGGTGACGGAGGGCCCGGATCCCGTACGGAAAGGACGGATCCCGTACGGACGGCCCCATCGCGCGATTCGTACACCTGGCTGCGGCCATCACCACGTCGGGCGAATCACCGGCGGGGCGTCATGTTGCGCCCCTGAGCGGGCAGCAGATGTGATCAGCTGGCGCAGCGGCGCAGATACGCTGCTGCTGCCGCACGCCCGCTCCTGTCCCGGCCGGAGGAGCCGACCCCGCGGTCAAGGCGAGGGCCCTCCCGCTGCATCGCGGGACCGGCTCCAGGCGCCCCCTGCTGCCCGCCCCGGCCGGGACAGGATCCTCAACCCCGGCCCGGCCGGTCCGGGTCCAGGATCGAGGCGAAGCCGTCCTCGCGGGCCAGGCGCTCGAGGTCGTCCAGGGCCTCACGGGCCCGCCCCGCGGCGGCCGGGTCGCGCTCCGCGAGGCCGCTCTCCAGGAACTCGTCCTCGTCCAGGCGCAGGATCGTCCTGTGGTCCGCCGAGAGCCAGAGGTCGAGGTCCAGATCCTCGACGACGAGCGTGCCGGGCTCAACGCGGGCGGGCCGGGTCACGTCGCAGTACCAGCCCTTCACCCGGCCGTCGGCGGCGCGTACCTCCTTCACCGAGTACCAGCGGTCGCGCCAGTAGTGCTCGGTGAACACATCGCCGTACTCGAAGCGCACGAAGCCGAAGTCCCGCTCGGCCGCGCCCGCCCAGGGCGCGCGCACCACCAGGTGCGTGCCGTCGTCGCCGGCCACGACCGCGGGGTACCGGACGTCGGGGCGGGGGTGCTTGACCAGCCGCACGGTGACATCGCTGCCCGGAGCCAGGGGCGCGGGGGCGTGCATGTCGTTCATGGGTTCAGCCTCGTCCACCGCGCCGTGGGGGACCACTCAATTTTCCCCGGCGCTTCAGTGCTCGGCTTCTCCGCGCTTCAGCGCTCCGCACCGCCGAGCCACAGGGGCAGCTCGTCGAGCGGCTCGTCGGTGAAGAACCGCACCAGGAGATCGGTGAAGTCGTCCGGGCGCTCCAGCGGGATCATGTGGCCCGCCGCCTCCATGACCGCGACCCGCGAGCCGGGCAGGTCCGCGGCCATCTCCCGGCCGTGGCCCGGGGAGGAGAAGCGGTCGTGCTCACCGTGCACGAAGAGCGTCGCAACGGGCGGCGGCACCGGTTCCGGGTCGTAGAGCGGGTGCCGCAGCAGCCGCTCGGTGTTCAGCACGAACCGGTCGACCTGACCCGGCGTCATCTGCTGGAACTGGCGCTCCAGCAGCCGGTACACGGCTCCGCGCCTGCGGACGACCGCCCGGTCCGCCAGCGGCGCGAACAGCTCGGCGGCGCGCCTCGCGAATTCCGCCTGCTCCTTGCGGCGCAGCAGCTCGACGCCGAACCGGAAGGTCTCCCGCAGCGGCCCCGGCAGCGTACGGCGGGTGCCGACGAGGGCCAGCCGCGCCACGCGGTCCGGGTGACGCTGGGCGAAGCGGAGGCTGATCACTCCGCCATAGCAGGCGCCCATGACGTTCGCGGTGCGGATGCCGTTCCGGTCGAGGGTGTGCAGGACGGCGTCGGCGAGGAAGTCCATCCCGTAGCGCGCGGGGAGGGCGTCGGCGCCGCCCCAGCCGGGCAGGTCCACGGTGAGGACGGTGGTGATCTCCGCGAGTCTCGGCTCGTGTCTGGCCCAGGCGTACTTGTCCTGCGCCGCCCCGCCCAGCAGCAGGATGGGCGCCGTCCTCGCGTCGCGCTGCCGCAGCACGCGGCACTCGTAACGGAAGCCGCGGAAGGACAGCCTGCACAGCTCCTCCTCCGCCTGCCCGGGCCGGCGCGGAGCCGCGAAGGACAGGCCGGGTGCGGCGACAGCGGATGCGGAAGCTGGGCTGGCGGTCAAGAAGGGCTCCATGCCATGGGGACAACTCCGGCCATGGGTACCCCGATACGGCGCCGGGCGCGAGCAACGTCACTCGGACACCGGCGCGCCGTGCGCCCGAGCGGGCTCTCGTTCGTGCCAGGCCGCAACCTCGTCGCAGCGGACGCGTTGACCGTGCAGTACGCGCGTGAGCACCCCCACGCCGGCCCCGGCGCGGCGCCGTCGGCCGGTGCTCCGAGCGGGCGTGGCGGAGGGCCGGAGCAGCCCCCGGCCTTCCGGCACCGCCCCCTGTGGCGCCCGTTCCTTCTTCCGGCGGGCGCCACAGGCTTTTGCATACACCTGTCGGCCACCGACCCGGCCGCGGACCGCCCGCGCGGCTAAGCGGCCTCGGGGAAGTCGGGGTGCGTTCCCGCGTCGTCAGGCGCGGTCAGGCGCAAGGCGCCGAAGCGCCCTCGTAGTGGGCCTACTCGGGCGCTTCGGCAACGCAGCGCATGGCCGTGCATGGCGGCGTGGGGATGTGCCCCGACTTCCCCGAGGCCGCTTACGCCGTGGACGTGTACGGCGACATCTCGAGCAGCCGGGTGCGGGCGGTCTGCAGCCGGTGGGCGAGGATCTCCGCGACCGTGCGCAGGACGACCACGCCGAGCGCCGGATCCTCATCGCACAGCGCGCGCACCTGCGCCCCGTCGAACGCGTACGTGCGGACCGGGCTCAGCGCCTCGGCTCCGAAGTCCCACTCGTAGGGCGGGAACAGCCACGACCAGCCCAGCAGATCGCCGGGGCCGAGAGTGGCGACCGTAGCGCGCCGCCGGTCCGCCACGCGCAGATCGAGGGTGACCGCGCCCGAGCGGATGATCCAGAAGCCGGTCGCCCTTCCCCCTTCCTCGAAGATCCGGGCGTCCTGGGGGAAGGACACCTCCTGGGCCAGCTCCATCAGACGGTCGCGGATGCCGGTCGGCAGGGACCGCAAGAATCGGGGCGCAGTAGTCATGGGCGCGAGCCTCCTCGCCTCCGACGCCACTGCCAGGCGCCGCCGGGTTCGACGTACACCTGGTCATACCCCCATTGGACCCACTTTCGCGCGCCGACGGCATCCCGAGTCGCGACGATCAGCTGCCCGCGTACGTCCCGAAGCTCCAGAAGACTCCCTCGGGGTCCCGGACAGTGAAGCCACGGGAGCCGTAGTCGGTGTCCTCCAGGCCCCGGACGACCGTGGCCCCGGCGGCCGTGGCGCGGGCGAAGAGGGCATCGGGGTCGTCGGTGACCGCGTAGACGGAGCCCGTGCCGGACGGCAGGTCCGCGATGACGCTGTCCTGGCGGGTGCTGCCGAGCATGACGCCTCCGCCGCCCGGCGTGTGCAGCTCGGCGTGGACGACCTCGTCCGGTGTGTCCCCGGTGTACAGGGCGGCGACCTCGAAGCCGAAGGCGTCGGCGAGGAAGCGGATGGCGGCGCGGGCGTCCCGGTAGTGCATGGTCGGCCACACCGCGGTACGGGTGCGTTCGATGGTGTTGTCGCTCATGGGCCCATGCTGCGCGGCCCGGGGCGCGGTGGGCTTGGACGAATGGGAACCGGGCCGGTCAGCAGGGCCGTCAGCGGGGGTCGGAGGCGGCCTCTACCGGCGGCAGCTCCTCGGCGGCGAGCCAGGCGGAGGGCGGCATGCCGACGAGGTCACGCCACTCTCGGGCCAGGTGCGACTGGTCGTAGTAGCCGCAGGCGGCCGCCGTCTCAGCCAGGGATGGCCGTGCGGGCTGGCACAGCATGCTCTTGGCGCGCTCGAAGCGCACGACACGGGCGGCGTCCTTCGGCGTGAGCCCGAACTCGGCCGCGAAGCGTGAGGTCAGGTGGCGGCGGCTCCAGCCGATGTCGGCCGCCAGCGCCCCGACGCGTACGGCGCCGCCCGACTGCCGGACGCGCCGCCAGGCGTACGCGACCTCCGGCGCCACGACCGCCGTATCCCGGGCCGCGGCGGCACGCCCGAGCGCCTCGCCGAGCACCGCGAACCGCTCGGCCCAGGTCGAGCCCGCCGCCATGCGCTCGGGCAGGTCCCGGACGACGGCGGGGCCGAGCAGCTCGGACAGGTCGACGACGGCGGCCGCGATCCCGGCGGCGGGCAGACCCAGCAGCGTCCGGCAGCCCAGCGGCGAGAGCTCGAGCTGTACGCCGTACTGGTCGCCGTCGTGCGCGATGCCGACGGGCGCGGTGTGCAGGCCGCCGGCGAGCGCGGGGTGCGCGGTGGTCCGCTCCCCCGGAGTCCGGGCGACCCGCGTGGGCTCGCCCAGACTCACGACGACGGTGACCCAGCCGGAGGGCAGGCCCAGGTGGGTCCCGGGCGGATAACCGAGGTAGCGGTAGCCGAGATAGCGCCGGACGTACGGGCGCAACGCGGGCGCGGGCAGCCCTGCCGCGGAGTCCGTGACCCGAGTGCGTACCGCCATGCGGCCAGCCTAGGACGTACGCGGCGGGTCTTTCCCCGCAGTGCACCAAAGCCTGGTCCGCCGGCCCCCATCCCGTAAGCAGGGGCCACCACCACCCCCGGACACCGGCCCCCGGGCTTTGGGGCGGAGCCCGAGCCGCCGAGTGGATGAACCCTCCCTCCCGCCGCACCACTGGGACTTCCGCGGCTGGGTACGGGTGGTAGGGAAGATGGCCCATCGCCAGGACGCTGTCCGAGGAGCAGTCGGCATGGAGTGGTTCGCGGATTCCGGCTACTGGCTGAGCCGGCTGGTCTTCCAGCGGGCCCTGGCGGCGCTCTATCTGGTCGCCTTCCTCGCCGCGGCCAACCAGTTCCGCGCGCTGATCGGCGAGCGCGGGATGACGCCGGTGCCGTTCTTCCTCGGGCGGGTGCCGTTCCGGGAGGCGCCCAGCATCTTCCACTTCCACTACTCGGACCGGTTCTTCGCCGCCGTCGCGTGGACCGGCGCCGCGCTCTCCGCGGCCGTGGCCGGCGGGGCGGCCGACGCCGTGCCGCTCTGGGCGTCGATGCTGATGTGGGCCGCGCTCTGGGTGCTGTATCTGTCGATCGTCAACGTCGGCCAGACCTGGTACGGCTTCGGCTGGGAGTCCCTGCTGCTGGAGGCGGGGTTCCTCGCGGTGTTCCTCGGGAACGAGCGCACCGCGCCGCCCGTCCTCATCCTCTGGCTGCTGCGCTGGCTGGTGTTCCGGGTCGAGTTCGGCGCAGGGCTGATCAAGATGCGCGGCGACCGCTGCTGGCGGGATCTGACGTGCCTCCACTACCACCACGAGACCCAGCCCATGCCCGGCCCGCTGAGCTGGTACTTCCACCATCTGCCCCGTCCGCTGCACCGCGTCGAGGTGGCCGCCAACCACGTGGCCCAGCTCGTCGTCCCCGTAGCGCTGTTCACACCGCAGCCCGTGGCGAGCATCGCCGCGCTCGCGATCATCGTCACGCAGCTGTGGCTCGTGGTGTCCGGCAACTTCGCCTGGCTGAACTGGGTGACCATCGTCCTGGCCCTGCCCGCGGTCAACGGTGCGCTGGCCGCCGACCTGCTGCCGCTGCCCGAGCCGCCGGAGTTCGGCGGTACGCCGGTCTGGTTCGAGGTTCTGGTGATCGCCGCGACCGCGCTGGTCGTCGTGCTCAGCTACTGGCCCGCCCGCAATCTGCTCTCACGCGCCCAGCAGATGAACCGTTCCTTCAACGCGTTCCATCTGGTCAACACCTACGGGGCGTTCGGCACCATCAGCCGCACCCGCCGCGAGGTGGTCGTCGAGGGGACCGACGAGCCGGAGATCACGCGCGACACCGAATGGCGGGAATACGAGTTCAAGGGCAAGCCCGGCGATCCGGCGCGGCTGCCGCCCCAAGTCGCCCCGTACCACCTCCGGCTCGACTGGCTGATGTGGTTCGCCGCGCTGTCGCCCGCGTACTCGCGGTCATGGTTCCTGCCGTTCGCCGAGCGCCTGTTGGAGAACGACCGGGCGACGCTGAAGCTGCTGCGCTCCAACCCCTTCCCCGCCACCCCGCCCACCCATGTGCGCGCCCGCCTGTACCAGTACCGCTTCACCACATGGCGGGAGCGGCGCGCGACGGGGGCGTGGTGGCACCGCACCCTGGTGGGCGAGTTCCTCCAGCCGGTGGCACTCGCAGGGTACGGCCGGTCGGCTGAACAGCCGTGATGGAAAGCCGCAATCGGGGCACACGGGGAAGGCGCAGCAAGCACGCGGCACCCGTGCCCCGAGAAAGGCGGTTACGACATGGCAGAGTTCCTCACCGACATCCAGACCATCAGGGAGCGGGCCCGGCGGGAGATCGACAAGGGTCCGGTGACGGATGTGTACGGCGCCGACCTGGAGCGGGTGATCCAGGTGCTCAACGAGGCGCTGGCCACCGAGATCGTCTGCACACTGCGCTACAAGCGGCACTACTACACCGCCACTGGGCTGTACTCGGAGCCGGTCGCCGCCGAGTTCCTCGAGCACGCCCAGGAGGAGGAGCAGCACGCCGACATGCTGGCCCAGCGCATCGTCCAGCTCGGCGGCCAACCGGACTTCAACCCCGACACCCTGACGCACCGGGCGCATGCCGAGTACGACGCCAGCCGCGACCTGATCGAGATGATCAAGGAAGATCTGGTGGCGGAGCGGGTGGCGATCTCGGCGTACACCGAGATCACCCAGTGGATCGGCACAGGCGACCCGACCACGCGCCGCATCTTCGAGAACATCCTGGCGCAGGAGGAGGAGCACGCGGATGATATGCGGACACTGCTGGAGCGCATTCCTCGCGAGAGGCCCGGAGTCTGAGCCGGGAGTGCGAACGCGGCCCGGAGTCTGAGCCGGGATGACGAACCGGCCCGGAGTGTCCGGACCTGACGGACGGCCCGCGCCGGGCCCTCACGGCCCGGCGGGCCCGTCAGGACCGCCGGCGGATCCGGCCACGCCGCAGGAGCAGCAGGGCCGCACCGCCCCCGATCAGCGCGCCCGCCCCTCCGGCCAGCCACACCACCCCCGTCCGCCCGTGCGGGACATGGGCCGCCACACGGCTCATGACACCGCCCTCCGTCTCGCGCGGCGGACGCACGATATGCCGGGTGACCGAACTCGGCGGAGTCTGCAGCCGGCCGACGGCCGAGACCTGCCCGGCCGAGGCGAAACCCCAGTCGAGCAGTGAACGGGCCTCCTCGTACACCGCGTTGGGCATCCCTGACTGGGGATTCATGACCGTGGCGACCAAGGTTCGCCCGCCCCGCCTTGCGGCGACGACGAGGGTGTTGCCGGCGTGGCTGGTGTAGCCGTTCTTCACGCCGATGAGCCCGCGGTACGGGTCGAGGCCGGGGGCGCCGGTCAGCAGCCGGTTGGTGTTCTGGATCTGGAAGAAGCCCTTCTGCTTGCCGTTCGCCGCCCTTCCCATCGGGAACTTGGCGACCCCGGTGGAGCTGTAGCGGACGAAGTCGGGGTTGGCCAGGCCCGCGAGCGCGAACAAGGACAGGTCGTACGCGGAGGAAACCTGGCCGGGTGCGTCGTAGCCGTCCGCCGAGACCACACGCGTGTCGTAGGCCCCCAGCGCGCGGGCCTTGGCGCGCATCTGGGCGATCGTCTCGGCCATCGACCCGTTCATCGCGGCCAGCGCGCGTACGGCGTCGTTGCCCGAGCGGAGGAAGACCCCGCGCCACAAGTCGGCCACGGCGTACGACTTCCCGGGCTTGATGCCGACCTGGCTGCTGCCGGCTCCGATGCCGACGAGGTCCGCTTCTGTCACCGTGTGGAGCGCGGACTGCGGCAGCCTCGGCAGCACGGTCACCGCGAAGAGGGTCTTGAGCGTGCTCGCCGGGGCGAGCCTGCGGTGTGCGTTCTTGGCCGCGAGCACCTGGCCCGTACGAGCGTCGGAAATCATCCAGGACAGAGCCGTGAGCCCCGGGGGGAGCTCCGGTGCGCCGCGCCTCGGCAGCACCTGCACTCCGGGGCGGCCGAGCAGGGGCCCACCGACCGCGGCCGGAACGACGTGGTGCTGTCCCTCGCCGTCCGCGTGACCCGGGGTCACCGGGCCGGCGACTGTCAGACACGCGGCGGCGACAGCCGCCGCGCCGGTCCGCGTCTTCAGTCCAGGCATCGTGTCCATATCCGCACGGTAGGAAGGGTTGGCGACAGCTGCCGCGAGTTCCTGCTCCATCCGGGGGGATTTCCCGACTTCCCGTCAGATTCCCTACAGCGCAAGGAAACTGACGGTTAGCTGACTCGCTGTCAGATGGGAGCGAGGAGCGGCTGCTGTCCCGAGGGCGTCGCGGAGTCGGCCACCCAGCGGACGGCTCCGTCGAGTACCGACGTCTCCGGCGAGTCGACGAGATGGACGGCCATGCCCACGGTCCGGCCCAGTTGCTCCGGCAGACCGCCGAGCAGCGCCCCTCCCCCGGTGAGCACCAGACCGCGGCCGACCACGTCGTCCGCCACGACGGCCGGGCACTGTCCGATGACGGCGGTCACGGTGGCGGCGATCCGCTTGATCTCCGGTGCGACCACCCGCATGAGCTCGCCTGCCGACATGATCGCGGTCTTGGGCAGATCGCTGATCCGGTCCCTGCCGCGCACCTGCACACAGGTGTTCCTGCCGGTGGCTGCCGCCCGGCTGAGGCTGATCTTGACCTCCTCCGCGGCCTCGGCGCCCAGGGCGAGGGTGTGCTCCCGGTGCAGATAGCCGCGCAGCGCCTCACCGAAGGCGTCGCCCGCGGTCGTCGTGGACTGGGCCGCCACCAGGTTGCCGAACGCGAAGGCCGCGACCTCGGTCGTACCGGCGCCGATGTCGACGACCATCGTGCCGGTCGCGTCCCACACCGGAACCCCCGCCCCGATGGCGGCCAGCGTCACCTTCGGCAGCAGGTGGACCGAGCGGGCACCGGCGAATTCGAAGGCCTCCTCGACCGCGCGCTGCTGCACCTCGGTGGCCTGCGCGGGTACGCCCGCCACGACCCGCGGCGGCAGCCAGGAGCGCAGCCGCCCGCGGCGCTGCTGCCCGATGGCGTGCCACAGCAGCCGGGTCGCCGCGTCGAAGTCCGTGATCACTCCGCGGCGGATGGGCGCGACGGTCTCGATGGCCGGCGGCGTACGGCCCGCCATACGCTTGGCCGGGTCGCCGACCGCCACGATCTTGCCGGCGCGGGTGTCCACGGCCAGCATCGAGGCGCCGTGGAAGGAAGCGCCTCTGGGGCCGCGCATCCGGATGCAGGAGGTGCCGAGGTCGACGGCCAGATGGCTGGCGCCGAGAGCCTGAGGCAGAGGCATGGGGGATCCTTTCGCCACTGGCGACGAGTTGTGGCTCCAGACTCGGTCGGCGACGGGTGCCCGCCCGTACACCACCCCCTGCCCTCCCTCGAAAGAGTGCGACGATCCGGTAGTCGTATCCGCCGTCCAGCCCTCTTCACCGGCAACCGCGTTCACCCGGCGCCCGGCGGGCGGTCACCACATCCTTCTAGGTGCCCCTGCCCTCTTGGCCCGGCCGCCCGCCTGCCCAACACTGTGCGCATGACGCAGCGCGCTCAGCTCACGGTGCTCCTGGACCGGCTGGCCATCGACGATCTGATCACGGGTTACGCGAGGGCGGTCGACGACGGCGACTGGCAGGCCTACCGAAGCCTCTTCACCCACGACGGGCGCGCCGACTACCGCTCCTCCGGCGGGATCGAGGGGCCTGCCGCCGACGTCTCGGCGTGGCTGGAGGAGATGATGCGGCTCTTCCCCGTACGCCAGCACCTGATCGTCAACCGGCAGGTGCGGATCGAGAGCGTGGACGGTGCGCCCGGGGACACCGCGGTGCTGCACGCGGACTACGTCAACGTCAATCCGATGCGGCTGGACGGACGCCGCGACGGGCAGCACGTGACGACCCCGAACTACTCCTCCGGCGGCCGGTACACCTTCGGTCTGCGCCGCACGGAAGCCGGATGGCGCGTGCACGAGGTCGTCGTGCACGAGAAGTGGCGCCGGGCCTCGGAGGACCTCGTACCACAGCGCGGCTGACGGCGCAGCGGGCCGTTCTCCAGCGGTTGCGGGCTCCGGCCGGCTCGCCGATAGACCGTCACATGAGCGTGAAGAACCGATGCCTGTCGATCGTGGCAGCCGCCGGTGTCCTCGGAGTGGCGCTCACCGCCGCCCAGTCGACGGGGGCCGGGGACACCGGCGGGGCCGGAGCCGGCCCCGCCCCCGGGCCCGCGAAGCGGCCCGCGCCCGCCCCGACCGCGAGGCCGCTGTCCTTCGACTACGGCCGCAGCACCCCGGCCCAGTCCATCGGCACCCCGCGCGCCGGCATCTGCTACCCCCTCGGAAGCGAGACCGCCGCCACCGCTTTCCGGAACAACACCGAGCTGCGCGCCCGGCTCCACTCCTCGCCCGGCTGCGTCGGGAAGCCCGGCGCCACGCTGGCACCCGGGCAGAGCCTCAGGAACGCCCCGCCCAGCGCGAGTGTGGTGTTCAGCGTGGGCCGACGGCGCCCGGGTGGACCGCGGTGAAAGGGCTCCCCGGCCACCGGCTCGGACTCGGTCCATGGGGATGACGAAGAGCGCGCGCTCGCCGGCCTTGGGGCTCGATGGCGTGTGCGAGGTGGCGCCGGTGCGGGTGAGTGCGGGGCGCGGGAAGTGACCGGAGTGCGCCGGAGAGCGTTGGTTGACCGTGACAACGATGCAGCTTCGACGGGCCACGGCACGGCGCAGGCCGCTGACCAGGCCACCAGAAGGCGAAACGGTTCCCCAGCCGACGGACGCGCCGATCTACTCGGCGATGGTCGAGCGCTGGACGTCGGCGGGCAAAGCCGTCCCGGGGCAGTACGATCGCGAGTGGATCAACCTGACGCGACGGCCGCCCTGGCCCGGCCACTGAGCAGCGACCGTACGGGGCGCGGCCGTACCGCGCGTCGGGAACCCTTCGGTCGTGCCGAGGCGCACGACCGGGTGACGAAATCCGTACACAGGAGGGATTCATCGTGGCCACGACGCGCACCGCGCACACGGTCTGGGACGGCAACCTGCTCGAGGGCGAGGGCAGCGTCACCTTCGACTCCTCGGGGATCGGCGACTACCCGGTCTCCTGGCCCGCGCGCGCCGAACAGCCGGACGGGAAGACCAGCCCCGAGGAGCTGATCGCGGGCGCCCACTCCGCCTGCTTCTCGATGGCGCTGTCGAACGGCCTCACCAAGGCCGGCACACCTCCGACGCAGCTGCGGACGCAGGCGGAGGTCACCTTCCAGCCGGGCACCGGCATCACCGGCATCCACATCACCGTGCAGGGCCAGGTGCCAGGCCTCGACGAGGCGGGCTTCACCTCCGCCGCCGAGGACGCGAAGGCCAACTGCCCGGTCAGCCAGGCCCTCTCCGGCACAACCATCACGCTCACCGCCAAGCTGGCCTGACCCGGGCCGCAGGAAAACCCCAGGAAGGCGCCGCCGGCCGGATCTTCGGCCGGCGGCGCCTGTGCGGGCGCACCGCCTGCGCGCTCTCAGAGGCGGACGCCCTTCGATGCCAGATACGACACGGGGTTGATGTCCGAGCCGTACTTGGCCGTCTTGCGCACCTCGAAGTGAAGGTGCGGTCCGGTGGTCCTGCCGGTGTTGCCGGAGTAGCCGATCAGGGACCCGGTCGCCACCCGCTTCCCGGGCCGTACGAGCACCTTCGAGAGGTGCGCGAAGAGCGTGTAGCGCCCGTCGTCCATGCGTATCAGCACCATCAGGCCGTAGTCGCCGCCGCGGCCCGCCTTCTCGACGACGCCGGAGCCGACGGAGCGGACCGGGGTGCCGACCGGCACGGCGAGGTCGACGCCCGTGTGGTGTCCGGCGATCCAGTTGCCGGGGATCCCGTAGGCGGCCGACACCTTGCCGGAGCTGATCGGCTTGGTCCAGGAGCCCGGCGGGCCTTCGAGCGGCTCGCCCGACCCGGCGTCGGTCTCCTCGTCGGTCTCCTCGTCGGTCTCCTCGTCGGTCTCCTCCTCGTCCGAGTCCTCGTCCTCGGAGTCCTCCTCCGTGCCCCACCCGTCCCCGTACGGCAGGTCGAGGTCGGGGTAGTACGAGTCGGGGTCGTACTCGTCCACCTGGGGTTCCGGCTCCCAGGGCTCGTCGGAGTGCGCGTCCGAGGCCGCGGCACGGGAGCCCGGCCCGTACGCCTCCCTGTCCGGCCCCTGCGGCTGCTGCGCCGCGGGCGGCTGCCCGCCGTGCGCCCAGGCGCTGCCCGCGGCGGGGACGACTCCGAGTGCCCCGACGAGGCCGCCGCATATGAGGCGCCGGACGGTGCGCCGACGGGGGCTGAGGTGCTTTCCGCGACGTATGTCTTCCGGGCTCACTGGGTGTCCTTTCGGTACGGGTCCGCGCCACGCACCCATGGCACCCCTACGCCCCGTCAAGCGCACCCGCCGCAATGGCGGAACGCGTCCCGCCAACGGAGCATCAGCACGTCCCGCGAATGCCGCAACGGCGCAGGTGGCACGGGCGGGGCGGCCGTCCGGAGCAACGACCTCGCGCAGCGCCGCCCATCGGGTGAACCGCTCCCCCCGTCCGGTGCGGCCGCGGGCCGGGGGCGCGACCGCGCCGGCCCTACGACCGCGGTGCCATGCTGGAGGCGTGGACGGCACGTACGAGGAGTGGTTCTCGCGGCACGCGGAGGCGGTGTTGTGGACGCGGACGGCGGGCCGGGCGCCGCACCGCGTCCTGCCCGACGGCTGCACCGACCTGATCTGGCTCGACGGGCAGCTGGTCGTGGCAGGTCCTGACACGCGGGCGCACGTGCCCGGCAGCTCGCCGGGCGCGCGCTATGTGGGGCTGCGGTTCCCGCCGGGCCGCGGCCCCGACGTGCTGGGTGTGCCGGCGCACGAGCTGCGGGACCTGCGCATACCGCTGGCAGCGCTCTGGCCGGGCGGGCGGGTGCGGCAGCTGGCCGAGCGCGTCTCCGACGCGGCGGATCCCGCGGCGGCCCTCGAAGCGATCACCACCGACCGGCTGCGCGACTCTCCGCCGCCCGATCCGCTCCTGGCGGCGGTCGTGGCGGGCCTGCGCGCGGGCGAGACCGTGTCCGCGGTCGCGCGGACGGCCGGTCTCGGCGAGCGGCAGCTGCACCGGCGCTGCCTGGCAGCCTTCGGGTACGGGCCGAAGACGCTGGCCCGGGTGCTGCGGATGAACCGCGGTCTGGCGCTGGCCCGCGCCGGCACCCCCTACGCCGAGGTCGCGGCGCTCGCGGGGTACGCCGACCAGGCCCACCTCGCCCGCGAGGTCAAGGCCCTGGCCGGGGTTCCGCTGGGCGAACTGGTGCGCTGAGGCCCGTCCGGCCGATCTTCGCCGGGTGCCGCCGGTTCGGCACGGCCGGTCCACGCCAGGGACCTCTTGCCGGGGGCAACCGGCAGTGCCGGGCCGAGCGCCACCCGCGCCTGTCCGAGGGCCCCCAGCGGGAGCGTCACGGCAGTGGCGCGAAGAGATCGACGCCGTTGCCGTCCGGGTCGAGGACGGTGGCGTAGCGCATCCCCCAGAACGCGTCCCAGGGCTTGAGGTGGCCCGTGTAGCCCGCGTCGAGGAGTGCGTCGTACGTCCGGTCCACGTCGGCGGGGTCGTCGCAGGCGAAGGCGAGCGCGAGCCGGTGACCGCCCTGCGGAGGCGTCCAGGACGGGTCGAAGGAGCGGACGGTCTCCTCGGTGTCCCAGGCGATGCGCAGTCCGCCGGGCAGCTGGGCCTCCACGTGCGGCTGCGTTTCGGCGTCGGCCGGGATGTCGAGGCCGAGCCTGCGGTAGAAGGCGAGCGAGGCGGCCATGTCGGAGACGACGAGGCCGATGAGATCGATTCGAGGTGCCATATCCGCAGCGTAGACAGCGGGCGGGCGCCGGTCTTGAACGAATCGGACTGCGAACCCGGCGCACCCCCGGCAGCACCCGGCCCTGGTCACGCCGCCGGTTCGCTCCGGTACGGGGCCCGCGCCGTGGCGGCATGAGCCCTGCACGGGCGGCACAATCTGACATCCCGTCATGAGACTCTGCTCGCATGACGTTTCGTCACCCCGCACTGCACGGCAAGGCCGCCATCGTCACCGGCGCCTCCCGCGGCATCGGCTTCGCGGTCGCGCAAGCCCTGGTCGCGGCCGGGGCCGGGGTATGCGTCACCGCACGGGATCCGGCCGGACTCCGTACGGCCGTTGAGCGGCTGCGCGCCTCCGGCGGCCGGGCCGTCGGCTGCGCCGGGTCCGTCGCGGTCCCCGAACACCTCGAGGCCTGCGTGGCGCTGGCGGTGGCGGAACTCGGCGGCGCGGACATCGTGGTGAACAACGCCGCCACCAACACCCCGTTCGGCCCGCTCATGGACATCGACCCGGCGGGCTGGCGCGATGCCTTCGCGGTCAATGTGGAAGCGCCGCTCCGCCTGGTCCAGTGCGCCTGGCGGGCCTGGCTGCGCGAGCACGGAGGCGCGGTGGTCAACGTCGGCACCGAGGGCGCGCACGGCGTGGGCCCGCACGTCGGCGCATACGGGACGAGCAAGGCGGCCCTGCTCCACCTCACCCGGCAACTCGCCGGGGAACTCGCCCCCGCCGTGCGGGTCAACGCCGTCTCCCCCGGCCTGGTGCGCACGGAGATGGCGCGCTTCGTCTGGGAACGGGCAGAGCCGGAGGTCGCGGACGGGCTGCCGCTGGGGCGGATCGGGGAGCCGGACGACATCGCCCGGGCCGTGGTCTGGCTCGTCTCCGACGAGGCGGACTGGGTGACGGGCGCGGAGCTGGTGGTCGACGGCGGTACGCGCGTACGGGCCGCCCGGACCGGGGCCCCGGAGTCGTACGCGGTGCACGAGCGGCTCCGGGCGCACGGTGGTTGACGGTCACGCTCGACGGCCCGGGGAGCGCCGCGCGCGGCAGAGGTGAGCGGCAGCTGCTCAGCGGCTGCCGCTCGGGAAAGGCGGAGAGGTCGCCGGCGGGGTGGCCGGCCCCCTCCCGCCGGGGGTCACGCTTCGCGAGGAGGCCTCATGCCCGCGCCCGCGGTGACGTCGCGTCCGGGCCCCATGGCCGCGCCCGCGGTGATCAGGCCGAGGAGGCACACGACAGCGCCCACGACCACGTTGTTCCAGATCATCCCGGCGTCGGGGAAGCGCGTGACCACCCACGGCGAAATGATCAGCCAAGCCCCCATCGGGGCCAAGGTCCAGCCCAGGCCTCCTATCCTCTCCGGCACGGCGGCGAGTCCGACGGCCATCAGCGCGATGGCGATTCCCAGAACGAGGTTGTTGAGAGTCAGCTCGGGGCGGGCACCCGAGAAGTGCACCGTCCACGGCGAGATGGCGCAGTACACGCCGGCGAGGAACCCCAGTCCCTCGATGGCGGGAGCACTCCGCCCTTCGAGCATGTGTGCGTACCGGTCCCGCATTTCATGTACGTCCGGGTGAGTCGCAATGTCACCTGGGCGATGCGAGAGATCGGCCATTCCTGCTCGCCTCCTTCGATCCATACATCTCTGTTCGCACTGCCCGGCATCGGGCGAGCAGTACCATTGTGCGCTTTGGAACGATTTATAGATAGATGCCTGTCTAAAATGTGCCAACCCCCGGACCAGGGGGCGACTCGTGGTCACGGTGGCGCAGCGCACGGCCGCTCCTGAGCGGCCCGCACCCCGCCCGACCGAGCGACCGCGCCTCCAGGCTCGGCCCATAACCCCCGGCGGGTGGGGGAAACTGAGCACATGTCTGCTCCGCGCCGCGCCTGCCCCGTCTGCCGCCGCCGGATCGCCGTGGTCGGCGGGCGGCTGGCCCGGCACGACCCTCCAGGCCGCCGTACGGTCCTTGAGCTCGTCTCGTGCCCCGGCTCGCGGCGGCTCACGTCCGCCGGCGACACCCAGCCGCCGCTCATCGACCTGGACGCCCCACCGTTCCCGGGCCAGCTCCCGCTGTTCTGACCCTGCGGGTCACTCCGCGCCGAACAGCTTCAGCAGCTCGCCCTTGCCGAACATACGGGCCGTGTCCACGGCGGACGGCGTGCCCGCCTCCGGGTCGGCGCCGGCCGCGAGCAGGGCGCGAATCACCTCGTCCTCACCCTTGAAGACCGCGCCGGCGAGCGGCGTCTGGCCGCGGTCGTTGGCCCGGTCCGGGTCGGCGCCGCGGCTCACCAGCGCCTCCACGGCGGCCGCGTGGCCGTGGTAAGCGGAGAGCATGACGAGCGAGTCGCCCTTGTCGTTGGTGAGGTTCGCGGGAACGCCCGCATCGACGTACTCGGCCAGGGCGGCGGTGTCGCCGGACCGCGCGAGGTCGAAGATCCTCGACGCCAGCTCGACGACCTCCGGATCGACCTGATCCGCACCGTCGCCGGCTTCCGGAGCACTCATCCGTTGATCCGCCTTCCAGGTTCCGCGTGCCCTTCCGAGTGATTCGCCAGCCTACTGCGGCGCCCGGGACATGCCCCTGGACCGCCCGGGGCAATGATCGGCCCAGGAGCGGCCTTCCGCCCGCAGTGCGGGGATTCCGCTCAACCAACCGGGGGATTTCCATGACAATTCGCCCGTTTGCGGCTTTCTCCTCGTGGATACATGCTGCGATCCTGGATGAACTCATGGTGACGGCGATCGTCCCCCACCACTCAGGAGAACCTCATGATTCTGTCCATCTCGGGCGTCATGCTGCTCGCCATCATCGTCTTCCTGTTCCTCCGGAAGGACGGACTCAAGGCCTCCCACGCCGTGGTCTGCGCGCTCTTCGGTTTCTTCCTGGCGGGCACCGCCATCGCCCCCAGCATCAGGGCGGGCAGCGCGAGCCTGGCCAGCCTCCTGGGCGGAATCAAGTTCTAGCCGCGGCCGCGCATTCCCGCGACGACCGACACCGGCACCCGCGCCCCGCAACGCCCCCCGCACCCGCAGCACGTCTCAGCTTCAGGACATCAGGAGAACGAACGTGGCCCGGCGTCCACTGCCCCGCATCCTCAATCCCAGCGCGCCGATCGCCCGCAGCCGCGACTTCGCGCGCACGGCAGCCGACAGCGCCACCGACGTGCTCCATCCCCTCATCGTCATCAGCCGCGGCCTGCGCCGCCTGGCCGCCGCCGGGCGGCGCCGCTGGTCCGCGACACCGAGTGAGCGGCGCGGGCCCGCGCTCCTCACGGCGGCGGCCTGCGCGGTGGCGGTCGCCCTCATGCCGTACGGGCCGCTGGTCGCGCTGATCGCGCTCATGGGCGCGGCCGCGTGGGCGGGCCACGACCGCACCCCCGCCGCGACCGGCCCGGGCGAGGCCGAGCTCGGCCGACTGCGCGTCCTCTACGAGGCCCTGGTGCCGTACTTCTGCACCGCGAACGACCCGAGCCCGCTCTACGCGCACGGCGGCGACTGGCAACAGGTCCTCTCCGCCTACGAGTTCGACGACGACGGGCGGCTCGCCCGGCTCCAGCTGCGCTACCCGCCGTACTTCACGGACGGCGATCCCCAGTCCCGCGACCGTATCGAGCAGTTGCTGCAGGCCAAGTGCGGCCGCGGCCGTGAGTACCTTTTCGAGTGGGACGAGGAGGCGAACGAGCTCGCCCTGACCGTATTGCCGCCGCTGCCCACCGACATCTGCGCCCAGCGCTTCATCACCGCGCCCGGCGAGACGGTCCTCGGCTTCACGGACGCGGGCGGTGTGCAGCGCACCGTCCCCGTGACGGGTGCGGAGGGCACGCGCGACGCCCCGCCGGTGATGTGGCGGACCGGGCCGCGCTCCACGGAGCCGCATCTGCTCGCGCTCGGCCCCAGCGGAACCGGTGTCACGACCCTGGTGCGCTCGATCGCCCTCCAGGCGCTGCACCAGGGCGATGTGCTGGTGGTGGACGGAAGCGGCACCGGCGAGTACGCGTGCCTGGTCGGGCGGCAGGGCGTACTGGCCGTGGAGTGCGGTCTCGGCGGCGCCCTGGCGTCCCTGGAGTGGGCCGCCAACGAGACCGAGCGCCGGCTGATCTCCGCCAACCGGGCCCGCCAGGCCGGGCGTCCGGCACCGCAGGACACGAGCAGACAACTGTGGATCCTGCTCGACCGGCCGGCCGGGCTCAGCCTTCTCGCCGCCGCGGAGAGGCGGCGGGATCCGCAGGAGCTGCTGCAGGTTCCGCTGCGGCACGGCCGGACGGTCGGTGTCACGGTCGTCGTCGGCGACCAGCTCGACCACGCCGACGCGCTGTCCGAGACCGTACGGTCGCACACCCGGGCGCGGGTCGTCCTCGGCCCCGCCGACCCGCGGCAGGTGCACGCCGTGCTGGGTGTGCCGCCGCACACCACGCCGGTGCCCGGCATGCCACCGGGGCGCGGGTACGCGCGCGTGGGCACGGGACCGGCCCACCGGCTCCAGGTGCCGGCCACCCCCGACCCGTATGACGACACGGCGAGCGAGACGCACCGCCGGGCGGTCCTCGAGCTGCTCCCCGACCGGCTGGACGCCGTCCCTCCCGCGGCCCGCCGTCCGCCGGAGCACGCCGACACGTGACCCCCGAACGGCCGTACCCAGCGCGCGAAAGCGGCTCACCGAAGCACACGATGAGCCGGATGGAGGCCTTCACGGCGGCCCTCCAGACCGTGAGGAAGCGGGTATTCAATGGCTGAGAACACGGCACAGGCGCCAACCAAGAGAACAGAACTGATCGGCGAACTCTTCTCCGAGTTCGCCGGCACCATGGTCCTCATCCTCTTCGGCTGCGGCGTAGTGGCACAGTTCGCCGCAAGCATCTATCTGGCCGACGGGACACTCGGCGATCACGACAGCATCTCCTGGGCCTGGGGCATCGGTGTCACCCTGGGCATCTATGTCGCGGCACGGCTCAGTGGCGCCCACATCAACCCGGCGGTCACCCTCTCGCTGGCAGCCTTCAAGGGCTTCCCATGGCCCAAGGTGCTGCCCTACATGGTGGCTCAGACGGCCGGCGCGTTCGTCGCAGCGCTGCTGGTGCGCTGGAACTACACCGAAACGCTGGCCGCGGCCGACCCCGGCCACACCCTCAAGACTCAGTTTGTGTTCAACACCCTTCCAGGCAACGGGGCACTGCCGGTGAGCGAGATGGGCGCGTTCCGGGACCAGATCATCGGCACCGCGATCCTGGTGATGCTGGTCTTCGCGGTCACCGACCTGCTCAACACCCCGCCGGGGGCCAATCTGGCTCCGTTCATCATCGGCCTCATCGTGGTCGGGATCGGCATGGCCTGGGGTACGGACGCCGGGTACGCCATCAACCCCGCCCGTGACTTCGGCCCCCGTCTCGCGAGCTTCATCACCGGCTACGACAGTGCCTGGCGAGATCAGTACGGGAATCTCTATTTCTGGGTTCCCATCCTGGGCCCGCTGATCGGCGGCCCGGTCGGTGCCGCCTTCTACAAGTTCTGCATCAGCCGCTTCCTGGAAGCGCGCCCGCCGCAGGAACCGGGGCGGGTTCCCACGCCCGAGGGCGAGACCCCCTGACGTCTCCAGTCCAGGACATCCCGTACGACCCTACGAGAGGCGGCAGAGATGCCAGAGTTCGTCGGTGCGGTGGACCAGGGAACCACCAGCACCCGTTTCATGATCTTCGATCACGCGGGCAACGAGGTGGCGAGGGACCAGCTCGAGCACCGGCAGATCCTGCCGCGCTCGGGGTGGGTCGAGCACGACCCGGTGGAGATCTGGGAGCGCACCAACACCGTGATGCAGAACGCGCTGCGGAACGGCGGGCTGACGGCCGCCGACCTGGCCGCGATCGGCATCACCAACCAGCGCGAGACGACCGTGATCTGGGACCCTCGCACGGGCCGCCCGTACTACAACGCCGTCGTCTGGCAGGACACCCGTACGGATGCCATCGCCGCGGCCCTGGACCGCGACGGCCGCGGCGATGTCATCCGGCGCAGGGCCGGCCTTCCTCCGGCGACCTACTTCTCCGGCGGCAAGATCCAGTGGCTGCTGGAGAACGTCGACGGGCTGCGCGAGGCCGCGGAAGCGGGCAACGCGCTGTTCGGCACGACCGACAGCTGGGTGCTGTGGAACCTCACCGGCGGGCCCGACGGCGGCATTCACGCCACCGACGTGACCAACGCCAGCCGCACGATGCTGATGGACCTGGAGACGCTGGACTGGGATGAGGAACTCCTGGGCTTCTTCGGCGTCCCGCGCGCCATGCTGCCGCGCATCAACCCCTCGGCCCACGCCGAGGCCTTCGGCCAGGCCCGTACCACCCGGCCGCTGCGCGCCGCCATTCCCATCGCCGGGGTGCTGGGCGACCAGCAGGCCGCGACCGTGGGTCAGGTCTGCTTCGCGCCGGGCGAGGCCAAGAACACCTACGGCACCGGCAACTTCCTGCTGCTCAACACCGGTACGGAGCCGGTCCATTCGCAGTTCGGACTGCTGACCACCGTGGCCTACCAGTTCGAGGGCAGCCCCGCGATCTACGCCCTCGAGGGTTCCATGGCCGTCACGGGCGCGGCAGTGCAGTGGCTGCGCGACCAGTTGAAGATCATCGCCAGTGCCGCCGAGAGCGAGCGGCTCGCCCTGACGGTCGAGGACAACGGCGGGGTCTACTTCGTACCGGCGTTCTCCGGCCTGTTCGCGCCGTACTGGAAGTCCGACGCCCGCGGCGCGATCGTGGGGCTGACCCGCTTCAACACCGGCGGCCACCTGGCGCGGGCCACCCTGGAGGCCATCTGCTACCAGAGCCGCGACGTGGCGGAGGCCATGGAGCGCGACTCCGGCGTCCATCTCGACGTGCTCAAGGTGGACGGCGGCGTGACCGCCAACGACCTGTGCATGCAGATCCAGGCCGACATTCTCGGCGTACCGGTCAGCCGCCCGGTCGTCGCCGAGACCACCGCACTCGGCGCCGCCTACGCGGCCGGGCTCGCCACCGGGTTCTGGCGGGACACGGATGAACTGCGCACCCACTGGGCGGAGTCCAAGCGCTGGGACCCGCAGTGGAGCGAGGAACAGCGCGAGGAGGGCTACGACGGCTGGAAGAAGGCTGTGGAGCGCAGCATGGGCTGGGCGAAGGTCGGCTAGGTGAGTTGGTGAGGTCAACTCGGTCGGCCGGCTGGACGAGTCGGCGGCGGCCCGTCAGGCCACCAGGCTGCGCGGGGTGTCGGCCGCCGCGGGTGCGCCGGTCTCGACGAGGTGGGCCGCGGCCGCCAGGCGGGTGGCCGCGGTTTCCGCGAGCGCGCCGCCGACCGTGAACGGCAGCCGTACGAAGCCCTCGAAGGCCCCGTCGACGCCGAACCGCGGCCCCGACGGCACCCGTACGCCGAGCCGCTCGCCCGCCTCCGCGATCCGCGAGCCGGACAGGCCGCCGGTGCGGACCCAGAGCGTGAGGCCGCCGCTGGGGACGGTGAACTCCCACCCCGGCACGTGCCGCCCGAGGGCGGCGACCAGGTCGTCGCGGTTCTCACGCGCCTGGGTGCGGCGGATGTCGCCCGCCGCGTCCCAGCCGCCGTCGCCCAGCAGCCAGGTGACGGCGAGCTGTTCGACGACGGGAGAGCCGAGGTCGGTGTAGGCGCGGGCGGCGACGAGGCTGCGGATGACGTCGGGGGCCGCGCGGACCCATCCGATGCGCAGTCCGGCCCAGAAGGCCTTGCTTGCGGACCCGACCGTCACGACCGTGCTGCCCGCGGGGTCGAACGCCGAGACCGGCGGCGGCAGTTCGGCCTCCGGGTCGTGGCGCAGCTCGGACATCGTCTCGTCGACGACCAGGACGGTGCCGGCGGCGCGCGCGGCCGCCACCATCGCCCGCCGCTGGTCCTCGCTCGCCAGAGCGCCGGTGGGGTTGTGGAAGTCGGCCATCACGTACGCCATGCGCGGCGCGGCGTCCCGCAGCACTTGCCGCCAGACCGGGATGTCCCAGCCGGTGAGCCCGTCGGCCATGGCGACCGGTACGAGCCGGGCCCCGGCGTCGCGCATCAGCTGCAGCACGTTGGCGTACGACGGCGACTCGACGGCGACGCGCTCACCGCGGGCCGCGAAGAGATGACAGATAGCGGCGACGGCGCCCATGGCGCCGGTGGTCACCATGATCTGCTCGGGCATGGTCGCGATTCCGCGGGCGGTGTAGCGGTCAGCGAGGGCCTGGCGCAGGTCGGGGAGTCCTGCCGGATAGTCGCCGTGGGTGTGGGCGTACGGCGGGAGCCCTTCGAGGGCGCCCTGGAAGGCCTTGGTGAGCCAGGGCTCGGGGGCGGGCAGCGCCGCGCAGCCGAGGTCGATCATCGAACCGGCCGCCTCGGGCGGGAGCGGGTCGAGGCCGCGGGTGGGCAGCGGGCTGCCCGCGGGAACGGCGGTCCAACTGCCTGCTCCGCGCCGCGATTCGAGGAACCCCTCGCCGCGCAGGGCCTCGTACGCGGATGCCACGGTCGTACGGCTGAGGGCGAGCGCGGCGGCGAGCTCGCGCTCGGCCGGGAGCCGGGCCGCCACCGGGACCCGGCCCTCGAGGACGAGCAGGCGCACCCCGTCGGCGAGCGCGCGGTAGGCGGGCAACCTGCGGCCGGCCGCGGTCTCACGCGCGGCCGCGCTCTGGGACCGGAGCAGCCGGGCGAGCTGGGCGGCACCCACCGCCGAAGTCCACTGACCCATCTTTCCAGTCCACCTTCCCCGGATTGGCCATGGAAGCAGTCCATTCTCCTGCCACAGGGTGGCACGAGCCAGGCCACTTTCACCACCGGGGAGGGAACTTTGTCCGGATCGGGCGGATGGAGCGGATGGAGTGGATCACACGGAGACGGAGGACCAGGCGAACGGGGAGGGCCGGGCAGGCGGGGAGGACCGCACGAGCCGGGACGGTCGTCGCGCAGGCTCACCCGGCGCCTCGTCCAGCTGTACGCCGGTCTGGTGCTGTACGGCGCGAGCGCGGCGTTGCAGGTGCGCGCGGGCCTCGGCCTCGACCCCTGGGACGTGTTCCACCAGGGGGTTTCGGAGCACTCCGGGCTGTCGATCGGCGTGGTGTCGATCATCGTCGGCGCGGCCGTCCTGCTGCTGTGGGTCCCGTTGCGCCAGTGCCCCGGGCTCGGCACGGTGTCGAACGTCGTGGTGGTCGGCCTCGCGATGGACGCGACCCTGGCGGTCGTTCCGGCTCCTCACGGCCTGGGCCTGCAAGTCCCGCTGCTGGCCGCCTCGATCGTGCTGAACGGCATCGCGACCGGTCTCTACATCTCGGCGCGCTTCGGACCAGGGCCGCGCGACGGCCTGATGACCGGCCTGAACCGGCGAACAGGCCGCTCGATACGACTCGTACGGACCGGGATCGAGGTGTCGGTGCTCGCGACGGGCTTCGTCCTCGGCGGCTCCGTGGGGGTGGGCACCGTGGCGTACGCGCTGGCGATCGGGCCGCTCTCGCAGCTCTTCCTGCGGGTGTTCGCGATTTCGCTGCCGGACGGCCCGCGTTCACTTGTGGTGGCTCACGGCGGTCCCGCGGAGGACGCCATACTGCCGCGGTGACTCCACTGCACCCCTTCCTCGAGCATCCGGCCACGCTCGCCTTCGCCCACCGGGGCGGGGCCGCGGACGGCTTGGAGAACACCGCGGCCGCCTTCCGGCGCGCGATCGGCGCCGGCTACCGCTACCTGGAGACCGATGTCCACGCCACGTCGGACGGCACGCTGGTCGCCTTCCACGACCCGGCCCTGGACCGGGTCACCGACGCGAGCGGGCGGATCGCGGAGCTGCCGTGGTCGGAGGTGCGGCACGCGCGCGTGGCCGGGTCGGAACCTGTGCCGCTCTTCGAGGAACTGCTCGAGTGCTTCCCCGAGGCGCGCTGGAACGTGGACATCAAGGCGGAGGCAGCCCTCGTACCCCTGGTGGAGCTGATCGGGCGGACCGGCGCGTGGGACAGGGTGTGCATCGGTTCGTTCTCGGAGGGCCGGGTGACCCGCGCTCTGAAGCTGGCCGGACCGCGGTTGGCGACCTCGTACGGCACCCGGGGCGTCGTGGGCCTGCGGCTGCGGTCGTACGGCCTGCCGGCCCGCGTGCGGCGCACCGCGGTCGCGGTGCAGGTGCCGGAGCGCCAGTCCGGGATACGGGTCGTGGACCGCGCGTTCGTACGGGCCGCGCACGCGCGCGGGCTGCAGGTGCACGTGTGGACGGTGAACGACGCGGACCGGATGACCTCGCTCCTCGACCTCGGAGTGGATGGCATCATGACCGACCACATCGACACGCTGCGCACGGTGCTGACCGCCCGCGGGGCCTGGGCCTGACCATGCCCCTTCCCCCCGGCTCGTCGCCGGTGAGCCCTGGACCGCGGCGACGGGGACGACGAGGGGGCCCGCATGGGCATGGAAACCGCGAGCGGGCCGGCAGCCGGGACCGCGGCCGAAAAGGCCGCCGAGCGGCGGCGGGAACAGCGCGGCTGGTACGTCTACGACTGGGCGGTTTCGGTCTATTCGACGAGCGTGCTCACCGTCTTCGTGGGCCCGTATCTGACGGAGATCGCCAAGGCGGCCGCGGACGCGGACGGATATGTGCACCCGCTGGGGCTGCCGGTGCGGGCGGGGTCCTTCTTCGCCTACGCGGTGTCGGCGTCGATCCTGCTGGCCGTGCTGGTCATGCCCCTGGTGGGGGCGGTCGCGGACCGTACGGGCCGCAAGAAGCCGCTGCTGGCGGCCGCCGCGTATCTGGGGGCGGGGGCGACGGCGGGGCTGTTCTTCCTCGAAGGGGAGCGCTATCTGCTGGGCGGGGCTCTGCTGATCGTGGCGAACGCCTCCCTCTCCGTGTCGATGGTGCTCTACAACGCGTTCCTGCCGCAGATCGCCGAGCCGGACGAGCGGGACACGGTCTCCTCGCGCGGCTGGGCGCTCGGATACGCCTCGGGAGCCCTGGTGTTGATCGCCAACCTGGTCCTGTACTCGGGGCACGAGAGCTTCGGGGTGTCGGAGGGGACGGCGGTGCGGATCTGCCTGGCGGCGGCCGGGCTGTGGTGGGGCGCGTTCGCGGTCGTGCCGCTGCGGAGGCTGCGGGACCGGGGAGTGCCGCGCGGCGCGGACGGGCGCCCGGACGGAGGCCCGGACGGGGCGGGCTCGCTGGGCGGCGGGTGGCGGCAACTCCGGGCGACCCTGCGGGACATGCGCCGCTACCCGCTGACGCTGATGTTCCTGCTCGCGTATCTCGTCTACAACGACGGGGTGCAGACGGTGATTTCACAGGCGTCCGTATACGGCTCGGAGGAGCTCGGGCTCGACCAGACGACGCTGATCACGGCGATCCTGCTGGTGCAGGTACTGGCCGTGGCGGGGGCTCTGGGCATGGGCCGGCTGGCCCGGCGCTACGGCGCGAAGCGCACCATCCTCGGTTCGCTGGCGGCGTGGACGCTGACGATCGGCACGGGCTACTTCCTGCCGGCGGGGGCGCCCGTATGGTTCTTCGTGCTCGCGGCGGCGATCGGGATGGTGCTGGGCGGCAGCCAGGCGCTGTCGCGGTCGCTGTTCTCGCAGCTGGTGCCGCGCGGCAAGGAGGCGGAGTACTTCTCGGCGTACGAGCTGAGCGACCGCGGGACGAGTTGGCTCGGGCCGCTGGTGTTCGGCCTGACCTACCAGCTGACCGGCAGCTACCGGGACGCGATCATCTCGCTGGTGCTGTTCTTCGCGGTGGGATTCGGGCTGCTCGCGCGGGTGCCGGTGCGCCGGGCGGTGGCGGCCGCGGGCAATCCCGTACCGGAGCGGATCTAGGCGAGAGGCGGGCCGGACGCGGGCCTGACGCTGGGGCGGAGGAAGGCCGGTCCAGGCGGGAATTCCGGCCGGATTTCGGGTCCACGCCCGAAGGACGGTAGTGTACGCCCTTGACTCACCGGATGGACCGTTACTGCTCGCTAAAGAGGCGAAAACGCTGGGTGACATCTGCTGCCAGATGTGACAAACCGGGCGCTGGTGGGTACAACAAGGGGCGGCACGACGGGCGACGCATGACCCGCAACGGGAATCTTAACCGCCGACCGGACGTTGCACCGGATGACGACGACAGCGACACCTGTCCTGTGGGCGACAAGCCCGGGAGGCACGATTCATGAGTGAGCGAGCTCTCCGCGGCACGCGCCTCGTGGTGACCAGCTACGAGACCGACCGCGGCATCGATCTGGCCCCGCGCCAGGCGGTGGAGTACGCATGCCCGAACGGCCATCGATTCGAGATGCCGTTCTCGGTAGAGGCGGAAATCCCGCCGGAGTGGGAGTGCAGGGCGTGCGGCGCCCAGGCACTTCTGGTGGATGGCGAGGGCCCTGAGGAGAAGAAGGGCAAGCCCGCGCGTACGCACTGGGACATGCTCATGGAGCGGCGCACCCGCGAGGAGCTCGAGGAGGTGCTGGCCGAGAGGCTGGCGGTCCTGCGCTCCGGCGCCATGAACATCGCCGTGCATCCGCGGGACAACCGCAAGTCCGCGTAAGCGCTCCCGGCGCGCGCGGCCTTCTTCATGCTCTCAACAAGCCCAAGGTGCCTCAGCCCGTGAGCGGCGGGCGGGGTCCGTCGTCGCGGGGCGGCTCGCCGCCTGGCCGGTCCTCGTGGACGACCTCGCCCTGGACGACCTTCCCGTCGGGGTGGTGGATACGGGACTGGGCGGCCTGCTGGTAGGCGTGGCCGAACGGGCCGGACTCCGCCGCGAGCCGCATCCGGCGCTCCAGCGACCGCTCCAGGAGGCGGCGGAGCAGCGCCCGCGTCGGCGGGAAGATGCAGAGCAGCCCCGCCGCGTCCGAGATCAGCCCCGGCATCATCAGCAGCAGCCCGCCGATCATCGGCAGGGTGTTGCCGCTGCTCTCGGCGCTCGCCGCCGTCTCGTCGAGCGGTCGCCCCGACGCCGCCGCGGCCTGCGCCGCCTGGACGTTCGCGGTCAGCCCGCGCCAGGCCCTGCGCCCGGCGCGCTTGATCACGTAACCGCCGAGCACCGCCCCGGCGACGAGCAGCACCAGGACGGTGAACCCGCCGAAGGCGCGGCCCACGACCGTCAGCAGCCAGATCTCCAGCACCAGCCAGGCGGCCACGCCCAGCGGGAGGAACATGCGGGCGCGCGAGCGCCGGGGGCGGGTGGGCGGTGGCTGGTTCGGCAGGCCGGTCGTCATGTCTCCCAGTGTGCATTGACCCGGGTCCCACGGGTACGCGGGCTGCGGACTTCGACCTGTGCGACAACGCGTAAGGAAACCAAGGCGCCCGCGCGCGGGCGCGGAAGGAGTGGCCCCCATGAACTGGCGTCAGAGCGCCGCCTGCCGTGACGAGGACCCGGAACTCTTCTTCCCCATCGGCGTCTCAGGCCCCGCCACGACTCAGCAGGCCGAGTCGGCGAAGGCCGTCTGCGGACGTTGCCGGGTGCGGAAGCACTGCCTGGAGTGGGCGCTGGAGCACCACCAGGACTCCGGCATCTGGGGCGGTCTCGACGAGAGCGAGCGGCGTTCGATGAGCCGCCGTACCGCCCGGGCGCGGCGCTGACCACCGGCGACCCGCAGCGCCTACGCTCCCGGCTCATGAGGGGTCTGTCGGAGATCTTGCTGTGGTGGGCCGGGCTGACCGGGCTCTGGCTGGTCCTGGTGTCGGCGGTCGACCCGCTCGAAGCGGCCGTGGGCGCGGCCGCGGCGCTCGTGGCCGCGGTCGCCGCACACGCCGCGCGCCGGGCGGCGGAGCGGCGAGCGGAGCGGCGATGAGCTCCTCCGACGGCTGGCTGGCAGCGGCGCTCGCCCCTCTCGCCGCCCTCGTACCCGCCCTGTGGCGGATCTCCCGGGGCTCACCGCGCGACCGGCTCGTCGCCCAGAATCTGACCTCGCTGCTGGGGGCGATGACGCTGCTCCTCGCCGCGCGCGGTTTCGGCCGCCCCGCGTATCTGGATCTCGCCCTGGTGCTGTCCGTCCTCGGACCCACGGGAAGCCTGGTGTTCGCGCGCTTCCTCGGCGGCCTGCCCGGCTCACGGCTGGTGCGCTGGACGGCGGTGGCCGGGGTCCCCGCGACCGTCGTACCGCTGTGCGTGGCCACCGGTCCCGGCAGGGAGATGGCGAAGCTGCTGGTGATCGGTGCCCTGCTGACCGCGGGCGGCCTGGTCACGAGCGCGGGAACCGGGGAACTGGGACCCGGGGCCGCGACGCCGGACGCGAGGGCCGCTCATGACTGACGTGCTCATCGCAGGGGCGCTGCTCCTGGTGGCCGCCGCGGCGACGGCCGCCGTCCTCAACCGCGACCCCGCCCGCCAGGCGCTGGTGCTGTCCTTCCTCGGCCTCTCCCTGGCCCTGCTCTTCACCTTCGTGCAGGCGCCGGACGTCGCCCTCTCCCAGCTGGCCGTCGGCTCCGCCCTGACCCCGCTGATGATCCTGCTGACCGTACGGAAAGTGAAGCGCGGCCCGAGGGGCGGCCCGCGGGACGGGAACGGGGACCGGTGAGCCGGCGGGGCCGCGCCGGACTCTTCGTCGCGTCCGCGGCCGTGGTCGCGGCGCTGTTCGTACTCGCCTGCCTCGACCTGCCGCCGTTCGGTGGCGACGACCATCCGTACGGCGACCGGTCCGTGCGGGCGGCGCTGCGGCGGCACACCGCCAACACCGTGGCGTCCGTCAACTTCGACCAGCGGTCGCTGGACACGCTCGGCGAGCAGACGATCCTGTTCTCCGCCGTGCTGGGAACGTCGGTGCTGCTGCGGCGGACCGCCGGCGAGCGGCGCCGCACCGCGCCGGAGCCCGCTCAGGTGCCGGCGGACATCCGCCGGTTCGGCCTGATGCTGCTGCCGGTCACGCTGCTCGTCGGGCTGTACATCGTCGCGCACGGCCCACTGAGCCCGGGCGGCGGCTTCCAGGGCGGCATCGTGGTGGCCACGGCGCTGCACCTGCTCTACATCGCCGACGACTACCGGGCCCTGGAGCGCATCCGCCCGGTCGGGCTGTACGAGGTCGGGGACGCGGCCGCCGAAGCCGCGTACGTGATCACGGGGCTGGCTGCCGTGCTCGCCGGATCCGCGTTCCTGGCGAACGTCCTGCCGCTGGGCACGTTCAACACCCTCTCCTCCGGCGGCACGGTGACCCTGCTGAACGCCGCCGTGGGCATGGAGGTGGCCTGCGGAGTGGTCGTCCTGCTCGCCCGCTTCCTCGACCAGGCCGTGGTGATCGCCGGCCCGGCGCACGCGGAGGAGCGCCCGGGAAAGGAGGACGCGTGAGCGTGCTGCCGTATCTGGTCGCCTGCTGGGTCTTCCTGCTCGGCGTGTACGGCCTGGTGACCAGCCGCGACCTGATTCACGCGGTGGGGTGCCTGGCCGTCACCCAGTCCTCGACGTATGTGCTGCTGCTGGCCGTGGGCTACCGCGACGGCGGCACGGCCCCGGTCTTCTCGGACGTCCCGAGGAACGCCCGGACCGTCGACCCGGTCGTGCAGGCGCTCACCCTCACCGATGTCGTCGTGGGCGCGACCGTGACCGCGCTGCTGCTGGCGCTGGTCGTCCAGCTCCGCAAGCGCCACGGGACCGTGGACCCCGACGAGTTGTCGGAACTGAAGGGGTGACCGGTTGACCGCCGCGACCCTCCTGCCGCTGACCGTGGCCGTGCCCCTGCTGGGCGCGGCCGTGCTGGTCGCCGTGGGCAGGCGGCTGCCGCGCATCGCCTCCGACGCGGTCGGCTGCGCGGTCGCGGTCGGCACGGCGGCCGTGGCCGTCACGGCGCTCGCCGAGGTCGCGGCAGGCGATCCGTACGCCGTCGACTGGGTGGGCGGCTGGCGCCCGGACGACGGCGGCTCCGGTGTCGGCATCGTCCTCGTCGGCGACCCGATGGGGCTCGGCCTCGCGGTGCTCATCTCGCTCCTCGTCGTTGCCGTACTCGTCTACTCCTGGCGGTACTTCGACGAGCCGCCGCGCGGCCACGCCGGTTCCTTCCCCGCGCTGATCCTGCTCTTCCAGGCCGGGATGTGCGGCTTCTGCCTCACCGGCGACCTGTTCAACGCCTTCGTCTTCTTCGAGCTGATGGGCGTCGTCGCCTACGCGCTGACCGGCTACCGCGTCGAGGAGCCCCGGCCGCTCCAGGGCGCGCTGGCCTTCGGCGTCGTCGGCTCCCTCGGTGGATACGCGATGCTGCTCGGCATCGGGATGCTGTACGCGCGGACGGGCGAGCTGGGGCTCGCCCAGATCGGCCGGCGGCTCGGCCCGGGCGATCCGGACGCCCTGGTGCTCGCGGCCTTCGTGCTGGTCACGGCCGGGATGCTGATCAAAGCGGCGGCGGTCCCGTTCCACTTCTGGCTCCCGGACGCGCACGCGGAGGCGCCGACGCCGGTGTGCCTGCTGTTGTCGGGCGTGATGGTGGAGCTGGGCGTGTACGGCGCGGCGCGGGTGTACTGGACCGTCTTCGCCGGAACGGGCGGCATCCCGGCCTCCGCCGTCACCCGCACCCTGATCGCCGTCGGCGTCGTGACGGCGCTGCTCGGTGCGGCGATGTGCTGGCAACAGCGGCATCTGAAGCGGCTGCTGGCCTTCTCCACGGTGGCGCACACCGGGCTCTTCCTGATCGGGGTGGCCGTGCTGTCGCCGGAGGGCGCGTCCGGGACGGCGCTGTACGTCCTGGGGCACGCGGGCGTGAAGGCCGCCCTGTTCGCCTGCACCGGGATCCTGCTGGACCGGTACGCCTCCGTGGACGAGCACGAGCTGTACGGCCGTGCTCGCGAACTGCGCCTGACCGGGGCCCTGTTCCTGCTCGGCAGCCTGGCCCTGGCCGGGCTGCCGCCCTTCGGCACCGCCCTGGGCAAGGCGGTTGCGGAGGAGGCCGCCGGGCACGAGGCGCACTGGCTCGTCGCCGTCTTCGTGCTGGTGTCCGCGGTGACCGGCGGCGCGGTCCTGCGCGCCGGTCTGCGGGTCTTCGGCGGCGCGGGGCCGCGGCCGGGCGAGGAGCCGGAGGGCGTCGAGGAGACGCCTGGCGATGAGGAGCCGGAGACCACCGCGCCCCTCGGCCGGATCCCCGACACCATGCTCGCGGTGCCCTCGGCGCTGCTGGCCGGAGCGCTCGCCGTGGGCCTCGTCCCCACTCTCGCGGCGGGCGCCGGGCGCGCCGGGGAGCTCTTCGCGGGCCACGAAACCTATGAACGGGCCGTGCTGGACGGCCTCACCGCACCTCCGGTGACCGTCACCGCCCCGCACTGGACGGCCGCCGGAGTGCTCCTCGGGCTGCTCTCGGTGCTGCTCGCCTGCGTCCTGGCCGTCCTGGGCGTGCGGCGGCCGTCCCCGGGGCGCACGGCGGCGCTGCTCGCACCCGTACGACGGCTGCAGTCCGGGCACATCGGCGACTACGTGGCCTGGGCGGTGGCCGGTCTTGCCCTGCTGGCGGTGCTCGCGGCGCCCGGGGTGATGGGATGAGCGTCCGCGGGTACCCGGCCGTTCACGCAGAATCCCCACGGGGAGTGAGGATGGAGGCATGAGCGAGCGTTCACCGGACTCCGGCGAGCACGGCCGCGGTGTCCCCCGGGACATGCCGGACCAGCAGGCGGGCGGGGCCAAGGCCCCCGACCAGTGGTATGCGGAGGAGGAGCAGGGCGAGAACGAGGACGAGGAGTTCCTGGAGGAGGAAGAGGGCGAGGAGCTGCCCGACACGGACGAGGCCGGTACGGGACCGCGGGGCTCGCCGCAGACGGAGGAGGCCGAACCGGGCCGCCCGCCGCCGGCCGAACCGACGGACTGACGACCCGGGATCCCGGTGCGGAGGCGGCGGGCTCAGCGCGAGGACTTGCGGCCCAGGAGGCGGTTCACCCGGGAGCCCACGCCCCAGGCGGTGACCCGCCACAGCGCCTCCGCCACGATGTCGCGGCTCATCTTGCTGTCGCCGAACTCGCGGTCGATGAAGGTGATGGGCACCTCGACGATGTGGAACCCGGCCTTGACCGCCCGCCAGGCCAGGTCGACCTGGAAGCAGTAGCCCTGGGAGGCGACCGCGTCCATGCCGAGGCCCTCGAGGGTCTCCTTGCGGAACGCCCGGAAGCCGCCCGTGACATCGCGGATCGGCACATCGAGCAGCAGGCGCGAGTACAGACTGCCGCCGCGGGAGATGAACTCGCGCGACTTGGGCCAGTTGACCACCCGGCCGCCGGGGACCCAGCGGGACCCGAGCACGAGGTCAGCGCCCTTGAGCGCGGTCAGCAGCCGCGGCAGCTCCTCGGGCTGGTGCGAGCCGTCGGCGTCCATCTCGACGAGTACGCCGTAGCCGTGCTCGATGCCCCAGCGGAAGCCCGCGAGATAGGCCGCGCCCAGGCCCTCCTTGCCCCTGCGGTGCAGTACGTGGACCTGGCCGTCCTCGGCCGCGAGCTCGTCGGCGAGCTTGCCGGTGCCGTCCGGGCTGTTGTCGTCGGCGACGAGGACGTGCGCCTCGGGCACGGCGGTCCGCACCCGGCCGACGATCGGCTTGATGTTCTCGGCCTCGTTGTAGGTCGGAATGATCACCAAGACGCTGCCGAGAGGACCGTACTGCCTCTGCCCGCCGTCGTTCACTGCTGCCCCTTCTCGTCCGTAACTCCCCGTTCCCGTCCCCGCCGGCCGAGCACGATCGCGGCGGCGCAGGACAGAAGGCCCACCATAGCGAGCGCCCACTCAGGGCCGGCGCCGACGCGGTCTGCGACGGTCGTGTCGTCACGCAATGGGAGGCGCGCGGTGAGCACGTCGCGGGTGAATTCCCCGGCGCGCTGCTCGATGGTGCCGTCGGGCGCCACGATGGCGCTGATCCCGCTGGTGGCGGCGGTGACGACGGCGCGGCCGTGCTCGACGGCGCGCAGCTTGGACATGGCCAGCTGCTGCTCGGGCTGCCCGGTGCGGCCGTAGGTGGCGTTGTTCGTCTGTACGACGAGGGCGCGGGCACGGTCGTTCACCGTGTCACGGACGATCTCGTCGTAGGCGATCTCGAAGCAGATGACGTCGCCGAGCCGGGCCGGGCCGGTCTGCAGTACACCGCTGTGATCGCCGGGGTAGAAGTCGCGCGGCACCCGCTGCAGCCGCGAGATCACCTTGCTCAGCTGGTCGCGGAAGGGCACGTACTCGCCGAACGGCACCGGGTGCTGCTTGGTGTACGAGGCGCCCGGGCCGGACTCCGGGTCCCAGACGATGCCCTGGTTCTCGACGTAGCCCTCCTCGGTGGGGTGGTCCACGAGGGCGCCGACGAGGACGGGCACGCCGATCGCCCTGACGGCCTCGTCGATCCGCGCATGCGCCTCCGGGGACTGGAACGGGTCCAGGTCGGAGGCGTTCTCAGGCCAGATCACCAGGTCGGGCTTCTGCGCGCGGCCCGCCTTCACGTCCTCGGCGAGGTCGAGGGTCGCGTCGACGTGGTTGTTGAGGATCTTCATGGGGCGGCCCAGGAAGTCCATGCCGGCCTGCTGGACGTTGCCCTGGACGACGGCGATGTTCACATGGTCGTCGGCGGCGGTCGGGACCGGCACGGCGTATCCGGCGGCACCGACCGCCACGGCGAGGGCTGCGGCCGTGGCGGCGGGGAGCGCGGCCCGTGCGGTCCGCGGGGCGCGGCGCAGCCGCCAGGTGGCGAGCGCAGCAGCGGCGAGCAGGGTGCCGCTCAGCGCGACGGCGAAGGTGACGAGCGGGGCGCCGCCGAGCGCGGCGAGCGGGGTGAAGGGCGAGCCGGTGTTCGCGAACGCCAGGCGGCCCCAGGGGAATCCGCCGAACGGAACGCGGTCGCGGGCCCACTCCTCGGCCACCCACAGGCTCGCGGCCCACAGCGGCCACAGCGGCAGCCGGGAGGTGAGCGCGAGGCCCGCGCCCAGCGCGGCGAGGAAGGCCCCCTCGGCGACGGAGAGGCCGAACACCGCGTCGTAGCCGACCACATGGAGCCAGCGGAGCAGCACGAAGAAGAAGGGCAGGCCGAGGGCGAACCCGGTCCAGGCTCCCTGGCGGGCCGTCCTGCCGTGGGTGAGCAGGCTCAGCGCGGCGACCGCGAGCAGGGACAGCGGCCAGACGTCGTACGGCGGGAAGGCGGCGGCGAGGGCGATGCCGGCCGCTGCAGCGAGGCCGGTACGGGGCGCCTCGCGGCGGGCGAGCCGGTACGCGCGCGTGGGGCGGCCCGGCCGCGCCACGGCACCCGCGCCGCCCCGCGCGGCCTCCGGCCCTGCGGGCTCGGAGGGCTCCGCGGCCTGGGCGTGTGCGGCCTTCTCGTCACCGTCGGCGGGGCGGCCCGCGGGGCTCGAGGTCTCTCGGGTCGCTCCAGGGAGATCCGCTTCGCGGTTGGCACGGGGTGCTTCCCCGGCGGGGTTCGCGGCGGTGGTGTGGGGGCCCGGTGACACGGTCGCGGCCTTCCTGCAGGTCGAGCGAAGTCGTGAAGCGACCGTACATCGCGAAGGCGGGGATATGGACCCCGGTCCTCACCCAGGCCGGCGGAGGCTCCGCTTTCCCTTACCGGGCCCCGCGCCCCTGCGCTCCCCGCCCACCCGGCCCTTTTGGGACGGGGGAAGACTCCGTAAGGACCGGGGGAAATCCCCGCCCGTGGTCAGCCGGGGGGAGGCCGACGCACGGTCGGCAGACGGGAGCGAAAGGAGGCGGGAGCGAAAGCAGGCGGCAGCGAGAGACTGCCACCGCGCCTCGAAGATGGCCGACCGCGCCGGAGGCGATCGGCGGATCGGGGCCCGGCGCCCTTCGGGCCGACCTGGGACCCGCTGGCTGCGGGTCTACCGAAAGCCGTTGTCTACTGGACGTCCGGGCCCCACCCGGGTCACACCAGCCGGCCGGCCGGAACCTTCCTTCGCCCCCGTGGCGCGGGCGCTGGACCTGGCTCCCAGTGGTGGCGCACCGTGCGGCGCGCCACCCCATGGCCCAGCGGCGTTCGGCGACTGTGTGGAGATTCCCCGGTCGGACGTCCTGTGGTGGACTCGGCCGAACCTACCGGCCGCCGCCCGCGGTCTGTCAACAGCCGTTTGACCTGCGCAAATTTGACGATGCAGCAGGTCAGTGGGAAAGATCCGCAGGTGGCGCGACAGGCCCCGGGCGCGGCGTTCCGCTGTGCGCCACCCCGGTACGTCACTCGTTCGGCCGTGCGTAGACCGTGTGTCCGCCCACAACGGTGCGCAGGGCCCGCGGGAGGTCGCCGCCGGGGGTCAGGTCGGGCAGTCCCGGCGTGCCCGAGCGCGGGTCGGTCGACCAGCGGGCGACCCGCTCGTCCGGCGCCTGGACGACGAGTTCACCGGTCCGCCAGACCGCGTAGTCGGCCGGAGCGCCCGGCACGAGCGCACCCGCGTCGTCGCGGCCGACGGCCCGCCAGCCGCCGCGCGTGTGGGCGGTGAAGGCGGCGCGCGCCGAGATGCGGTGGTCGAGGGTCCGGTGGAAGGCCGCGGCGCGCACCGTGCCCCACGGGTCGAGGGGTGTGACCGGGCTGTCCGAGCCGAGCGCGAGCGGCACGCCGGCGCGCAGCAGGGCCGCGTACGGGTTGAGGGTGCGGGCCCGCTCGGCGCCGAGCCGCCGGGCGTACATCCCCTCCTCGCCGCCCCACGCGGCGTCGAACGCGGGCTGGACGGACGCGGTGAGCCCCAGCTCGGCGAAACCTGCGACGGTCTCCGGCGTGAGCATCTCGGCGTGCTCGACGCGGTGGCGCGCGGCACGGATCCTGGCGAGCCCGAGCCGCTCGGCAGCCGCCCGTACGCCCTCGACGACGGTCGCGACGGCGGCGTCCCCGATGGCGTGGAAGCCCGCCTGGAGCCCGGCCTCGGTGCAGGCCGTGACGTGGGCCGCGACGGCGGCGGCGTCGAGGTAGGCGCTGCCGGTGTGGTCCGCGTCGGCGTACGGCTCGTGGAGGCAGGCGGTGTGGGAGCCGAGCGCGCCGTCGACGAAGAGGTCCCCGGCCGCGCCGATCGCGCCGAGGTCGCGGATGCGGTCGGCGTCCTTGGCCCCGGTGACCTGCTCGGCCCAGTAGCCGAAGACCCGGGGGCCCTGCTCCTCGGTGGTGAGGGCGAGCAGCGCGGTGAGGTCGTCCTCGCCCGAGATGTCGGGCCCCGCGCACTCGTGGACTGCGCCGATGCCGAGGGATGCGGCGTGCCGGAGGGCGGCGCGCTGGGCCTCGGCGCGCTGCTGCAGGGTGAGGGCGGCGTGGGCGGTACGGCGTACGGCGTGGTGGGCGTCGCCGGTGAGCGGCGCGTCGGGGTGTCCCGCGAGCCCGGGAACGAGCTCGAGGAGCGCACTGGTCACGACGGCCGAGTGGACGTCCACGCGGGTGAGGTAGAGGGGCCGTCCGCCCGCAGCCTCGTCCAGCTCCGCCCGGGACGGGGGCCGCTGCTCGGGCCAGCGGGTGGCGTCCCAGCCATGGCCGAGCAGGACGCGGTCACCGGGGCGGGCGGCGGCGTGGGCACGGACGCGGCCGAGGACCTCGGGGAGCGTCCGGGCACCGGAGAGGTCCAGGCCGGTGAGGGCGAGGCCGGTCGCGGTGGTGTGGACGTGCGCGTCGGTGAAGGCGGGGGTGACGAGGGCACCGTCGAGCCGTACGACCTCGTCCACGCCGTCCGCGAAGGCGTCCGCGGCTCCTTCGGAGCCGACCCAGGCGACCTGGCCGCGCTCGACGACCATGGCGGTGGCGAAGGGGTCGGCGGGGCTGTGGACGGTGCCTCCGCGCAGCAGCACGGTGCGGCCTTCGGCCTGGACTGGGGCGGAGTCATTCAGCATGATCTCAGTGTCGCCCGTCGGCGGAGCCGCCCCGCTCCTGGGGGGCCGATGCTCGCGGAGTCGTCCCGCGCCCGGGGTCAGATGCGCGGCGGCCGGGCCTCGTACGGCGTGGACAGCACGACCGTCGTACGGGTGGACACCCCGGACTTGGAGCGGATCCGGGCCAGCAGGTTCTCCAGCTCGAGCGGTGTGGCGACGCGCACCTTGAGGATGTAGTTCTCGTCGCCCGCGACACTGTGGCACGCCTCGATCTCGGGCACGTCGGCCAGCCGGTCCGCAATGTCGTCGGGGGCGCTCGGGTCGAAGGGCTTGACCGAGATGAAGGCGGTGAGCGGCAGGCCGACGGCCTCGGGGTCGACGACGGCCGCGTAGCCGCGGATGATGCCGCGCTGCTCCAGGCGGCGGACGCGCTGATGCACTGCCGAGGTGGACAGGCCGGTGGCCTTGCCCAGATCGGTGTAGCTCATGCGCCCGTCCTTGACGAGCAGTTCCACGATTTGCCGGTCCAGTTCCTCCACAGCGCAAGAACCTACAGTGACCTGGGGCCCTTGGCACACCTGAGATGGGGGCCCGGCGGTCGCCACGGGTCGGCGGCGAGGCGGCGCCGGGTCAGACCCCGACGGTCCCGTCGATTCCCTCGCGCAGGAAGTCGGCGTGCCCGTTGTGCCGGGCGTATTCGTGCATCAGGTGCAGCATCACCAGTCGCAGCGACACGTCCTCGCCCCCCTTGGGCTCGTAGCCGGTCACGTCGAGCGACTCCGCCTCCCGCTCGATACGGCGCGCGTGCTCGACCTCCGTCTGCCAGGCGTCGAAGGCCTCCGACCGCGTGGCCGCACTCGCGTCGTACGCCGCCTGGAAGTCGCGCTCGTCCGACCACACGAGCGGGATGTCCTCCCCGTTGATCACCCGGCGGAACCACGCGCGCTCCACCTCGGCCATGTGCCGCACCAGGCCGAGGAGCGAGAGCGTCGAGGGCGGCATCGACCGGCGGCGCAGATCCTCGTCGGAGAGGCCGTCGCACTTCATGGCGAGGGTGGCGCGGTGGTAGTCGAGGAAGGCGCGCAGCATTTCGCGCTCACCTGCGACCAGGGGCGGGCCGATCCGTTGGGCGGTCACTGCTGATTCCTTTCGACGGCTTCCCAGGGCTTCCGGGGCTCCCGCGGCTTCCACGCCTTTCCGTGCGTCTGTACGCCTTTCCGCGCGCTTCCACGCCTTTCCACGGCAACGATCTTTCCCCGGTCTCGGCCTCACCGCACTCGCCGGCCGGGAGCCGGGAGCCGAACTCGGCTGCAGACGCGACGAATTCACGGCTCACGGAGGGGGCACCTGCAAGCGGCATGTGACGAACACCACACACTCCGGAACCTGTCCGCGGGAGCGCCGCGATTACCCGCGGGGCTGTCAGGGAAATGCTTGCTGTGGTCGAGGCCGCAGCGCCTTTGTCGGCCCACCCGGAGGGGGAGTTACTCCATGCGTAACCTGAAGCGCCCTGGTCACAGCGACCGCACCCAGCCCGTGCCGGAGAGCACGGTTCTCGAGCCGGCAGGCCTCGAGGCGGTGGCGGACGACGGCGACGAGGACAGTACCGACGAAACCTACGAGATGTTCCGGGTGATCTGCCCGGACTGCGCGCGGCCGATCGCGCTGCTGGCGGACGAGGACGTACTGCCGGAGCACGCGCTGGTCCGTACGCCGTGGAATCCCTTCGGCCTCACGGTCTGCCCCGGCACGGGGCGCGGAGTCGCCGAGACGACGCCCGCCGACGCTTCGTTCGACGCGCACGAGCGGGACGCCGGGCTGCTGCTCACCCTCCCGGAGGGCCTGGACTGGCGCACGCAGCCGTTCTCACACGTGGGCGGGCCGGGATCGCGGCCGATCCAAGTACCCCAGTTTGAGCGTCGCGCGGCCTGACCGCGCGGCCTGACCACGCCGCCTGACCGCGGCTCGTTCCGCCGAGCCCGGCCTCGCCTGAGCCCGGCTCCCTGTCCGAGCTCGCCGAGCGGCTCCCGGGAACACCGTTCTCGTCGAGGAGAACCCCTCGAGCCGTCCCAGCCGCACGCGGCCGACCGCACCGAGCCGTTCGTACGCGAAGTCGCCGTCGAGCCCGACCGGACGTCGACGCCGCGAGAGCCGTGAGCACCGTGCTCACGATCCCCCGATCAGAACTCCAGCACCGCCTGCACCGGCAGGTGGTCGCTGGGGAACTGGCCGTGGGCGGAGAAGGTGTTGATGGCGGCGTAGGGGGTGCGGACGTCCGGCGAGGTGAGGATCCAGTCGATCCGGTCGCCGTCCGGGACCAGCGGCCGGTAGCCGTGGAAGGTCGCGTACTGCGGGCTGCGGCGCTCCGCCGTGTCCCAGGTGTCCACCAGGCTGCCGCCGCCGAGCATCGTGTCGTAGACGGGGTTGGCGTGGGCGGGGACGTTGAAGTCGCCGGTGACGATGCGGGGCAGGGCGGTGTCGAGCTGCCCGAGCCGCTCGGCGATCAGGGCCGCGGACCGTTCCCGCGCGTACTGGCCGCGGTGGTCGAAGTGCGTGTTGAGGGCGTAGAACTGGCCGCCCGTGCCCCGGTCCTCGAAGCGCACCCAGGTGACCATCCGCGTGATGGAGCCGCCCCAGGTGTTGGAAGCGATCACATACGGGGTGTCGGAGAGCCAGAAGTGGTCGTACTCGACCGGGGCGAGGCGGGCCCTGTCGTAGAAGACCGCCATGAACTCGCTGCGGCTTCCGCCCTCGCGGCCCGTGCCGATCCAGTCGTAGCGCGGGCCGAGGTCGGACTCGATGTCCCGCAGCTGCCCGTAGAGACCTTCCTGGGTGCCCAGCAGGTGGGGCGACTCGCGGTGCAGCAGCTCCCGCATCACGGGGCGGCGCTCCGCCCAGGAGTGGGGCCGAGTGTCGCCGGCGTAGCGGAGGTTGAAGGTCATGGTGCGCAACTGCCGGGCGCCGCCCCCGGACGCGGCCGCCGCGGACGCCGACGGCTTCTCGGACGCCGATGACTCCTCGGACACGTCCGGGCCCGCGGCCTGCGCCTGCGCCGCTGGTTCCGCATGGGCGGCGATCGGGAGTGCGAGGGCCGCTGCCGCCGCGGCCCTGATGCCGTGGCGGCGGGTGAACGGGGTTGCGGTCATGGCTTCTCCAGGGGTCCGGTCTCGGCCAGGATCGGTCACAGGAGAGTCTCAGACGGTCCCGTATGGCGGAAGTGACCTATAAGGGGCGGGTGTTGGAACGCCAGGCGGCGCAACGGCCCCGCGGTCTCCCGTGGTCTCCCGCGCGGTCCTACGGTACGGCCCGCGCCCCGTGGCACAAGAACGCGACACTCAGGGACTTCAACAAACTGTTCAAGCGGCCTACCGTGTCGGCACGCGATCCGCGCGTACCGCTTGTGTCGAGGAGTCCCCATGTCGACAACCGCTCACCGGTTCCTGCCACCCGGCTCCGCCCACCCCGTGGACGAGCTCCCGCCCGCCGCCCGGCTCGGCGCGTTCGGCCTGCAGCACGTGCTGGCCATGTACGCGGGCGCGGTGGCCGTACCGCTGATCGTGGGCGGCGCGATGAAGCTGCCGCCCGCGGATCTGGCGTATCTGATCAACGCGGATCTGCTGGTGTGCGGGATCGCCACGATTCTGCAGTGCGTGGGGTGGTGGCGGTTCGGCGTGCGGCTGCCGATCATGCAGGGCTGTACGTTCGCGGCCGTGTCGCCCATGGTGCTGATCGGCACCGGGGACGGCGGGCTGCCCGCGATCTACGGGTCCGTCATCGTCGCCGGTCTGGCGATGATCCTGCTCGCACCGGTCTTCGGGCGGCTGCTGCGCTTCTTCCCGCCCCTCGTGACCGGCACCGTGATCCTGATCATCGGCCTCTCGCTGCTGCCGGTCGCGGGCAACTGGGCGGCGGGCGGGTCCGGTTCGCCGGACCACGGCGCACCGAAGAACCTCGCGCTCGCGGCCGGAGTGCTCCTGGCCGTCCTCGCCGTGCAGCGCTTCGCGCCGGGCCTCCTCGGCCGGGTCGCGGTGCTGGCCGGCATCATCGCGGGCACCGCCGTCGCGGTCCCGCTTGGCTACAGCGGCTTCGACGGGGTCGGCAGCGCGGACTGGCTGGGCGTCAGCACGCCCTTCCACTTCGGCGCCCCGTCGTTCGAGGGCGCTGCGATCGTGTCGATGCTGGTGGTCGCGCTGGTCACCATGACCGAGACGACCGGCGACTTCATCGCGGTCGGCGAGATGACGGACCGCGGGGTCCAGCCGCGCCGGCTCGCGGACGGGCTGCGGGCGGACGGGCTCTCGACCGTGCTCGGCGGCGTCTTCAACACCTTTCCGTACACGGCCTACGCCCAGAACGTCGGCCTCGTCGGCATGACCCGGGTGCGCAGCCGGTGGGTCGTCGCGGCCGCGGGCGGCATGCTCGTCCTGCTGGGGCTGCTGCCCAAGCTGGGCGCGGTGGTGGCGGCGATCCCGGCGCCCGTGCTCGGCGGCGCGGGCCTGGTGATGTTCGGAACGGTGGCGGCGAGCGGGCTGCGGACGCTGGCGGGCGTCGACTTCCGGGACAACCACAACCTCACGGTGGTCGCGGTGTCGGTCGCCGTCGGACTGCTCCCGGTGGGAGTGCCGGACATCTATGCGCGGTTCCCCAACTGGTTCCAGACGGTGATGGACAGCGGCATCAGCGCGGGCTGCCTCACCGCGATCGCCCTGAACCTGCTCTTCAACCACCTCCCGGGCAGCCGGTCCGGGGCGCCCGGGGAGCGGACGGCCGAGACCTCGCCGGAGACGACCGGCGCCACGCCGCGCGGTTGAGGCCTGTCCCCTCCCTCACCCTTACAGCGGTACGGCCTCCCGCGGGCTCCTGCGCCGGTGTCAGGTGGCAGGCGCCGGGTCACCGCTCGGAGGCCGGGTTCTCATGAGGGGCGCGATCGGCCAACTCCCCCTAGTGTCCCGAAATGAGGGGGAAAGCCATCCTTGGGCTGAATGAAAGGGAAGACCCATGCCCCTATCCGTCCGGCGCACGCTTGCCGCCGTCGGCCTGGCCGTCGCAACCGCTGTCGTGCCGATGGCGGGTGCCGCCTACGCGGCCCCGAGCCACTCCGTCACCGCCGCCGTCCACGGCGACCACGCCAAGCCGAAGCACGAGCACAAGAAGAAGTGCAAGCACAGCAAGGACAAGAAGGACAAGAAGGACAGCAAGCACAGCAAGTCCAGCTACAAGCACGAGAAGTCCAGCCACAAGCATGAGAAGTCCGACTACAAGCACGACGACCGCGGCTACGGGAACGACTACGAGAAGAAGCACGACTATGACCACGATGACTACGACCTGTACGGGTTCGATCATCTGTTCAAGCTCTTCGACTACGACTGGCTGCGCTACATCTTCTAGACGCCTCTGACGTCGGAGATCTGCGACTGCGGTTCGCCATGGCGGTGGCCGGGTCCCCTCGGGGACCCGGCCACCGCCCGTGCCGCGCTTCTACTGGCTCTCCGGGCCCGCCAGATGACGGGCAACGACCATGCGCTGGATCTGGTTGGTCCCCTCCACGATCTGGAGCACCTTGGTCTCGCGCATATAGCGCTCCACCGGGAAGTCCGCGGTGTAGCCGTAGCCGCCGAGGAGTTGCACCGCGTCCGTCGTCACCCGCATGGCCGCGTCCGTGCAGAAGAGCTTGGCCATCGCCGCCTCCTTGGAGAAGGGCCGGCCCGCGTCCCGCAGCCGCGCCGCCGCGAGGTAGAGCGCCCGGCCCGCCTCGATCTGCGTCGCCATGTCGGCGAGCATGAAGCGCAGCCCCTGGAAGTCGGCGATCGGGCGGCCGAACTGCCGCCGCTCCCCCACGTACGCCAGCGCCTCGTCGAGGGCCGCCTGGGCCACGCCGACCGCGCAGGCGGCGATCCCGAGCCGGCCGGAGTCGAGCGCATCGAGAGCGATCGCGAAACCCTGGCCCTCGTCGCCGAGACGGCGCGCATCGGAGACCCGCACACCGTCGAAGTGCAGCTGCGCGGTGGGTGAGCCCTTCAGGCCCATCTTGCGCTCGGGCGCCGCAGCGGCCAGCCCGGGGGCGTCGCCGGGGACGAGGAACGCGGTGATGCCGCGGGCTCCCTCGCCACCCGTACGGGCGAGCACCGTGTAGAAGTCGGCGATGCCGCCGTGGGTGATCCAGGCCTTGGTGCCGTCGATGACCCAGTCGTCGCCGTCGCGCACCGCGCGCGTGCGCAGCGAGGCGGCGTCGGAGCCCGAAGCGGGCTCGGAGAGGCAGTACGCGCCGAGGAGCCCGCCGCCGAGCATGCCCGGCAGATGCTCGGCCCGCTGCTCCTTGGTGCCGAAGGCAGCCAGGGCGTGGCAGGCGAGCGTGTGGACGCTGACGCCGAGGCCGACGGTGAGGCGAGCCGTTGCGAGCTCTTCGAGGACCTGGAGGTAGACCTCGTACGGCTGGTCTCCGCCGCCGTACTCCTCGTCGTACGGGAGGGCGAGCAGCCCCGACTCGGACAGCAGCGAGAAGACCTCGCGGGGGAAGCGGCCCGCGTCCTCCTGCTCGGCGGCCTTCGGGGCGATCTCGCGCTGGGCGAGTTCGCGGACGAGGGCGAACAGGTCCCGGGCCTCCTCGGTGGGCAATTGGCGTTCCACCGGCTGTGGGGCGCGGTCGGGCATGGCGGCGCTCTCCTCCCTGTCGGGCGCTGCGGCGGTGCGCGCTCGGGGTGTGGCGGCGCCGCCGGGTGATCCTGCTCAGCCGATGCTGCCTTTCCGGGTTGCGGAACGGCCTGACCAGCGGCTGTGGCGCTGTGAGTATGCCCGATCGTCGGCCCTCCATCACAGGCGACCCGGAACTCGTGATCCCGGACGGATCCGGTGGCGGCCGCTCCAGGATTGGTCCGAACCATTGACGCAGTGGTCTAGTCCTTCTACGGTTCCGGGTCAACGGTCAACGCGTGCATGTCAACCCAGCATGCAGGCCCGGCCCGTCCTCACCCCACACCGAGGAGATCCCCCCATGCTCAGACCGCACCGTCGTCCCCCCACCCGTACGCGAGCGCTCATCGCGGCGCTCGCCGCCGCGTGTGCCGCGGTGCTCGCCGCGACGCTGCTGGCGGGCGCCGCCACCGCCGGCGAAACGAAGGCCCCCAAGAAGGCGGCCGCGGGCAACAAGGTGATCGGCTACTTCACCGAGTGGGGCGTCTACGACCGCAACTACCACGTCAAGAACGTCGAGACCTCGGGCTCCGCCGACAAGCTCACGCACATCAACTACGCCTTCGGCAACGTCCAGGGCGGCAAGTGCACGGTCGGCGAGTCCTTTCCCGCGTACGAGAAGTCGTACACCGCGGACCAGAGCGTCGATGGCGTCGCCGACACCTGGGACCAGCCGGTGCGCGGCAACTTCAACCAGCTGCGCAAGCTGAAGAAGCTGCACCCGAACCTCAAGGTGCTGTGGTCCTTCGGCGGCTGGACCTGGTCCAAGGGCTTCACGGAGGCCGCGCAGAACCCCACCGCCTTCGCCGAGTCCTGCTACCAGCTGGTCGAGGACCCGCGCTGGGCCGATGTCTTCGACGGCATCGACATCGACTGGGAGTACCCCAACGCCTGCGGCCTCAGCTGCGACACCAGCGGCAAGGACGCCTTCAAGAACCTGATGCAGGCCCTTCGGGCGAAGTTCGGCAACGACAACCTGGTCACCGCGGCGATCACCGCCGACGCCTCGTCCGGCGGCAAGATCGACGCGGCCGACTACGCGGGCGCCGCACAGTACGTCGACTGGTACAACCCGATGACGTACGACTTCTTCGGCGCCTGGGCGGCCCAGGGTCCGACCGCCCCGCACTCGCCGCTCACCTCGTACGACGGCATCCCGCAGGAGGGCTTCAACTCGGACGCCGCGATCAAGAAGCTCAAGGGGCTCGGCATCCCGTCGGAGAAGCTGCTGCTGGGCATCGGCTTCTACGGCCGCGGCTGGACCGGCGTGACGCAGAAGGAGCCCGGCGGCACCGCGAGCGGCCCCGCGCCCGGCAAGTACGAGCAGGGCATCGACGACTACAAGGAGCTCAAGACCAAGTGCCCGGCCAACGGTACGGTCGCGGGCACGGCGTACGCGCACTGCGGCAACCAGTGGTGGAGCTACGACACCCCGGAGACCATCGCCGGGAAGGTCGCCTACAAGAACGAGCAGAACCTCGGCGGCACGTTCTTCTGGGAGCTCAGTGGCGACACGAGCAACGGTGAGCTGATCAAGGCGCTCAGCTGACCGCTCCGAAAGCTCCGGCGGCTCCGAAAGCTCGGACGGCTCGGACCGCTCCGACCGCTCCGACCACTCGATGAGGAATCCGCCCGGTCCCCGCTCAGGGGCCGGGCGGATGCGATTCCGACCCTGAGGATCGTGACGTCGTCGTCCGAGGGAGCAGACTGGTGGCGGACGGTATGCGCCACTCCGGCGCACGCCGTACGCCCGCATCCGCTCCGAACCGAGGAGTCACCCGCTCATGACCGTGCCTCCGGAACCCGCCGCCGTCCTCGACACCGCCTTCTTCCGGCGCTGGCTGGACGGTGCCACGCAGGTGATCACGCAGGAAGCCGACCACCTCACCCAGCTCGACTCCGCCATCGGGGACGCGGACCACGGCGTCAATCTGCGGCGCGGCTTCACCTCGGCCTCCGCCGCCGTGGCCGCCGAGCCGTCGGCCTCACCGGGCGCACTGCTCAAGGCCTTCGGGACCCATCTCACCCGGACTGTCGGCGGCGCCTCCGGGCCGCTGTACGGCACGGTTCTGCGGCGGGCGGGGCGGGCGCTCGGCGACGCGGAGACCGTGAACCCCGAAGCGCTCGGCGAGGCCCTGGCCGAGGCGGTCGCCGGGGTGCGGCGGCTCGGTGACTCCGGTCCCGGAGACAAGACCATGGTCGACGCGCTGGCCCCGGCCGCCGAGGCGTACGCCGCCGAGCTGCGCGGCGGCGCGCAGGTGCGGGACGCCCTGGCGGCGGCCGCGCGAGCCGCGCGCGAGGGCGCGGAGGCGACGATTCCGATGCAGGCCCGCCGGGGCCGGGCCAGCTATCTCGGCGAGCGCAGCATCGGCCACAAGGACCCCGGGGCCGCGTCGTCGGCGCTGCTGATCACGGCGCTGTACGACGCGCTGGCCGGGGCGGAGCCGGAGCCGGCCGCGGCTCCCGCTCGCACTCCGGCGGCGGAGGGGGAAACGCCGGACAATCCCCGGGCGGGCCAAGGGCAGGCGCCGGACGCGGAGGCGCCGGACGCGGAGGCACGCGGGGCGGAGGAACGCGAGGCGGAGGCGGGTACGGGGGCGCCGGAGTCCGCGGGGCCGGTGACCGAGGAGGGCCCGGCCGAGGATGCGGGGAACGGCGGAGATGAGGGGCCGCGCGTCGGCGTGGTCCTGGTCTCGCACAGCCGCGAGGTGGCCGACTCCACCGCCGACATGGCCAAGGCCCTGGTCGGGACGGGCAATCCGGCCCCGATCGCCACGGCGGGCGGTGTCGAGGACGGCGGCATCGGCACCAGCGCCACGCTCGTCCGCGATGCGGTCAAGCGGGTGGACGGGGGCCGCGGCGTCGTGGTGCTCTGCGACATGGGCAGTGCCGTGCTGACGGTGAAGGCGCTGCTGGCGGAGACGGGGGAAGGGGCGCTGCCGGAGAACGTGCGGATCGCGGACACGCCGTTCGTAGAAGGCGCGGTGGCGGCATTGGTGACCGCCTCGACCGGGGCGGACGCCGACACGGTCATCTCCGCCACCGACGACGCCCGCGGCTACCGCAAGCTCTGACCCGCCACACCCGGCAGGGCCGAACTCCCGCAGCCGTCCTCTTCCAACCGGCCCCAACCGCCGGCTTGGCGCCGCGCCCCGGCCGCCGCCCGTGGCCGTGTGCGTCCGGGTCAACCGCGTCAGCGGTTGACCCGCAGACTGCGCAGCCGGTTGAGGGCAGCGGCGACCTCGTGGCGCCGCGGCACGGCGCAGTCGTCGTCGTAGACGGCCAGCAACTCCACCGCACCGCCCGCCAGTTCACGGTCCAGTAGGTCCAGCGCCTCGGCGAGCGTCCGCTTGCCGTCGAGGTGCCCCCTGCGCACCAGCAGCTCCATCGCGAAGCCGATCCCCGTCACGTACCCCCGGTCGGGGATCTGCTCCACGGCCCGTACGTCCACCTGCTCCTCCCCGAAGGCCAGCGCGTCGGTGCCGCGCGCCCGCACCCGGGAGCGGCCGCGGACCAGGGAGTCGACGGAGGCGGGGGCGGGGCGGCGGTGGGTGACGGCGGGGAAGGCGTCCGCCTCGGCCTTGCGGCCGGTCGGTACACGGGCCAGCTCGCGCGCCCGCGCGGTGACATCCGACGGCCGGTATGCGTCCATCATCAGGACGTGGTCGGCGACGTCCATGTAGTCGCCGGAGCCGCCCATCACGAGGACCGTGGAGACGCCGTGGTCGCGGTGCAGGGAGCGGGCCAGGTCGACGAACGGGGTCAGCGGCTCGCGGTCCTTGGCCACCAGCGCCTGCATCCGCGCGTCACGGATCATCAGATTCGTGGCGGCGGTGTCCTCGTCGATCAGCAGGGTGCGGGCCCCCGCCTCGACCGCCTCCACCAGTGAGGCGGCCTGCGAGGTGGAACCCGAGGCGTTGTCGGTGGAGAAGTCCGCCGTGTCGGCCCCGCTGGGCAGGTGGCTGACGAAGGCGTGCACATCGACCCGCTCGATGCGGCGGCCGTCCTCGGCGCGGATCTTGACCGTGTCGGTGCGGGAGACCGTCAACTCCCGCCCGTCGTCAGGAACATGGTCCCAGACGCCCGCCTCCAGCGCCCGCAGCAGCGTGGACTTGCCGTGGAAGCCGCCACCGACGATCAGCGTCACGCCCTCGGGCACGCCCATGCCCGTAACCCGCCCCGCGTTGGGCAGGTCCACGGCCACCCGGAAGGCGTCCGGGGACGCGAACGGCACGACGCCGGGCCCGGTCAGCGGCCGCTCGTCCACGCCGCTGCGGCGCGGCAGCACCGCGCCGTCCGCGACGAACGCGACCAGGCCGAGCGGCTCGAGCGCCCGCCGCAGTGCATCGGCGTCCTCGACGGTGTCGACGAAGCGCCGCACCTCGGCCGCGTCCAGCGACGCATAGCACAGGGCGCGCTCAACGAGCCGCGGCAGTAGCCGGCACAGGACGTCCTCCGCGGCGCGGCCGTCGATCCGCCGCCCCCGCCCGAGCAGTTCGACACCCATACGGACCGTCACCGCGCCCGGCTCCTCGCCGCCGCGGCCGTCGCCGATCCGGCAGGAGGCACGGTCGAGCACCTCCTGGCGGCCGCAGTCCACATGCACCGGGGTGCGGGCCGCCGCGTCCGCGGCCTGCCGTGCGAGATATCCGGCGAGGGCGCGGCGGCGTACCGGACAGTTCCGCAACTCCCCCGGGAACCCGGCCCGTTCCGCGGGTACGTGCACGGCGACGCGGGCGGGCGGCGCGAAGGGATCGGCCTGGCCCCGCACCACTTCGAGGGTGAAGCCCGGCATCCGCCAGGTGCCGGTGAGGGACTTGTACCGGCCGTAGGAGGCACCGTCCAGGCGACGCAGTTCCTCCGCCAGTCCCGTACGCATGGGCCTCCCCGTTCCGTCGTCGCCGTCCCCGGCGAGCTTACCGAGCGCGTTCCCCGCTGGTCGCGGTCCGGATCCTCAGTTCTCCGACCGGTCCTGGACGTTGAACTCGCACCACACGCTCTTGCCGCTCCCCCGCGCCTCCACGCCCCACACGTCGGCCATCCGGTCCACCAGCAGCAGGCCGCGCCCCGACACCCCGGTCTCGCCCGGCTCCCTCCGGCGCGGCCACGTACTGGACCCGTCCTGCACCTCCACCCGCAGCCGCCGCTCGGCCCCACCGGGCATGCGCACGGTCACCACGGCACCGCCATCGGTGTGCAGCAGAGCGTTGGTGATGAGCTCGTCGGCGACCAGTTCCACCTCGTCCGCGCGGCCGCCCGCGCCCCAGTTCCGTACCGCCTCGCTGATCATGTGCCGGGCCAGGGCCAGGGCCTCCGGGTCGGCGGGGGCGACATGCTGATGGACCCTGCGGCCGATCTCGGGGATGGGCTCGCCTTCCCGGCGCAGCAGCAGCATCGCCATGTCGTCGCCGCCGGTCCGCTCCCCCATCGCCGCGCCGATGTGGTCGGCGAGCTCCTCGACCTCGTGCGGGCCGCGGGTCACCGCGTCGGTCAGCACCCGCACCCCGTCGTCCAGGTCCTTCCCCGGGTGCTCGACGAGCCCGTCGGTGAACAGGATCAGCGTCTCCCCCGGGTCGAGGGCCGCCCGGGTCACCGGATAGTCGGTCTGCCCGAACATCGCCGAGAGCCCCAGCGGCAGTCCTCCGGCGGCCGGGAGCGGCCGGCAGGGTCCCTCGGGGTGCCTCACCAGCGGGTCGATGTGCCCGGCCCTGACCAGCTGCACCGTCCCGTCGGCGGGGTCCACCTCGGCGTACGAGCAGGTGGCGAAGCGGTCGGTGTCCAGCTCGTGCAGGAACACCGAGGCGCGGGCCATGACGGTGGCCGGCGAGTGGCCCTCGGAGGCGTACGCGCGCAGGGCGATCCGCAGCTGGCCCATGACGGCGGCCGCATGCGTGTCGTGGCCCTGCACGTCACCGATGACGGCGCCCACCCGGCCGCCCGGCACCGGGATCACGTCGTACCAGTCGCCGCCCACGTCCCGGCCGAACCGGGCGGAGCGGTAGCGGACGGCGATGCGGGCGCCGGGGAAGGTGGGAACGGTGCGCGGCAGCATCGCCGTCTGCAGGCCCTCGGCGATGTCATGCTCCTGATCGAAGAGCATGGCGCGCTGCAGGCTCTGGGCGATGCTGCTGCTGAGGGCGACCAGGAGGTTGCGCTCCTCCGGGGTGAAGTTCCGCTTGCCCCGGTAGAGGAGACCGAGCGCGCCGAGCGGCCGGGCCTGCGCGATCAGCGGCAGGTAGGCGGCGGCGGAGACGTCCAGCGGCTCGATGTGCGGCCACAGCCGCGGGTAGCGGCGGGCGAACTCGCCGGGCGAGGTGATCAGGCGGGGGGCGAGGGTGCGCACCACCTCGCTCATGGGGTAGTCCTCGTCGACCCGCGTGTACTCGAGCTCGGGCACGTAACTCCCCGCCTGCCCCTCGGCCACGACGCGGATCCGTCCGTCCTCCAGCAGTCCCATCAGCAGGCTGACGGCGCCCAGGCGGCCCAGGCCCTGGCTGTCGCTCAGCACGTCGATGACGTCCTGGACGGTGATGGCGTGGGCCAGGGCCGCGGTGGTCTCGTCGATCACGCTGGTCTGGCGCTTGCGCTCCTCGCTCAGCGCGGTGCGCTCGGTCACGTGGACGAGCTCCTGGGTGGCGTCCCGGATGATGCCGACGATGCGGTGCGGGCGGCCCTCGCCGTCCCGCTGGATGTGGCCCTGGGTGTGGGTCCAGCGCAGGGATCCGTCGCGGCGGCGGATGCGGAAGTACGCGCCGTACGTCGTACTGCCGTCCTTGAGCGCCTGCGAGACCTGGGCGTCGAGCTGCCTGGCTTCGCCGATGGGCACCCGGACGGCGAGGGTCACCGGGTCGCCGTCGTACTCGTCCGGGCTCAGCTCGAAGACCTCGAGAGCCGGATCGTCCATGTGCAGCCGGCCGCCGTCGAGGTCCCAGTCGAAGCTGCCCATGCGGTTGAGTGCGAGGTTGGCCTCGGCGCGCATGGGCCAGTCGTCGGGCAGCGGGGCGGCGGCCGGGGGCGTTCCCCGATCAACCATGTCGCCCTCCCGGTGCGGAGGACCGCGCTGGGCGGTGTGCCGACGCTTCGTGCTGTCCCACTCAGCGCAACTCTGTCACTGTTCCGCCCATTTTTCGAAACGTGCGAGCGGGGGCACAGCAGGCCGGAGGGGCCGGCAACCCGTGGGCTGCCGGCCCCTCCGCCCGCACTGCCGGTGGCAGCTGAAGGGCTGCCGGTTCCGCACTCCCGGCTACTTGGTGATCTTCTTGCCGTCCGGCGAGACGACGAACCAGGCGTCGCCCACACCCTGGCCATTGGTGTCCCCGGGCTTCTCGTCGCCGGTGTACGTGTACAGGAGCCAGCAGTCGATCGAGAGCTGCTCCGTGCCGTCGGGCCGGGTGAAGGTGGTGAGCAGCTTGGGATCGATGCCCTCGACGTCGGCCTTGTCGACCGGCTTGGCGGGCTTCCAGGTGTCCAGGCACTTTCCGGTGCAGTTGGTCTTCATCGGCCAGGCCGAGTCCTTGTCGAACCGGTAGAGGGTACGGCCCTCGCCGTCCCGGATGATCTCGCCGAGCTTCGGGTCGGTGAAGGTCGACAGGGCCGGCAGCTTCTGGTCCGCCGCGCCGCCTCCCTCGCCGGCGCCCTCGCCCGCGCCTCCCTCACCGGCGCCCTCGCCCGCGCCGCCCTCGCCCGCACCGGCGCCGCCGTCATCGGCGCCGTCGCCCGAGGCCTTCTTGCCGTCGGGGGCCGAGGCGAACCAGGTGCCGCCCACGCCCTCGCCCTTGACCTGCCACGGCTTCTTGTCCTTGATGTACCGGTACATCGGCCAGCCGGCGACCGTCAGTTGCTGGGTGCCGTCGGCCCGGGTGACCTCGCCCAGCAGCGAGGGGTCGATGCCGGCAGCGGACGAGACGTCGGCGGCGGGGACCGGCGGCCAGGTGGTGGCGCAGTCGCCGTCGCAGTTGGACTTCGGGGGCTCGGGTGTGTCCTTGTCGAAGCGGTAGAGCGTGAATCCCTCACTGTCGGTCAGGACCGAGCCGAGCTTCTTGTCGTCCGCGATCTGGAGTTGGCCCGCTGCCTTGGCCTCTTCCTTCTGGCCCTGGGGATTCGCGCCGCCGTAACCCCCCTTGTCCTGGCCCCCGTACGCCGCCTCGGCCTGTCCGGCGGGCTGCGCCGCGGCCGTCTGCCCTTGGTTGGTCTCCGAGCCGCAACCCGCCGTCAGCATGATCGCCACCGCGGTCACCGCGATCGAGGCGCTCTGCCACTTCCTCATTTGGTCCAACTCCTGCAGTCGCTTCCCGTCCGGCGCGGGTGCGCGCCTCTTGACGGCGCTATGTACGGACGGTGCAGGCACCGCGTTTCAAAGGCAGAGCGAGAAATTTTCCCGTATCGGTACGCACCGTAACCGCGGCGAGGTCACGGCGGCGGCAGGGGTGCGCGGGGCCCCACACGTCGGGGCCCCGGGCTGACGGTTGGTCAGGGACTCATGAACGGCGGCCGGTCAGTGCCGCCTTGGGCTCTCGGGTGCTCGTACGGCTCGCGCCCTCACGGCCTGTGCTCTCACGGCCGGCACTCTCGCAGCCGACCGCTCTCACGGCCGGCGGCCGAGGAAGGCGACCAACTGGTCCTGGACGGGTGCGGAGTCCGGCACCTTCACGGCGGGGCCGAAGATGCCCGCGCCCCGCCAGCTGTCGGCCTGGGGTTCGATGTACTCCCATACCGCTTGGGCGAGATCCTCGTCCAGCGTGTCGTCGGCCCCGATGCCGCGGGCCAGATCCCAGGCGTGTACGGCGAGGTCGGAGGTCATCTGCCAGCCGTACTCGCTCGCGGGGGTGAGGCCGCCGCTGGTGTGCACCTCGATGTCGAGCGCACCCGGCCGGTGGAAGGCCGACTTCGACTCCGCGACCGCCTGGTCCCACGCCTTGACGGGCTCGTCTCCGAGCACGTCGCCCTCGAACCGGTCGCCGACCTCCGCGATCGTCGCGCCGCGCAGCAGCCACGGCGCCCAGAGGTGCTCGCCGACGAGGTGGTTCACCAGGTCGCGCACCGACCACTCGGTGCACGGCGTACCGACCGTCCACTGGCCGGGCGCCACCTTGTGCACCCGGCGGCCGAACTCCTCGAGCCCGGCGTCGAACGCGTCGAGCAAATCCATGCGATCAGCCCCCTCCTCCGGGCGGCGGAGCCGGTGCGGGCTGGGGGTCGGGCCCGGGTACGGGCTCGGGCGTGGTCGGCCCGGGCGGCACCGGCGGGATCGGGTCGGGCTCCGGAATGGGCACGGGGCCGGGTCCGGGTCCAGGGCCGGGTCCAGGACCTGGTCCGGGACCGGGCGGAGGCGTGGGCGTGGGTGGTACGGGGTCGGGGCGGGGAGTGGTCATAACAGCCTCCTGGGCACGTCGGAAGGGCGTGCGGCGGCTCCCGCCGCACGCCCGCCGGGTACCCCGCGACCGCGGCTTCAGACCCCGGAATCCCAGCCCCGGAACCCCCACCCGCAGCGAAAGGATCTCCACCGGTGGGCGGACGCGGCGGCTCCGCGTACTCCGGTCGTGGTACGCCCCGAGCCACCCTGGGAGACGACGACATCGGCCCCCGGCTCCGGGATCGTTGGGCCATGACGTTCCACGCCCCCTCGTGCCGGCGAGCCTGGCGATGAGCCCCCTCACGCTGTCGGTGCTGCTGTCCGTGGTGTCGGCGGTCTGCTACGCCGCGGCCGCCATCGTCCAGGAGCGGGTCGCCGCCACCGCGCCCCCGCGGCAGCTCGCACTGCTCCGGCGCGGTGCCTGGTGGTTCGCGGTCGCCCTGAACGGGGCGGGGGCGCTCCTGCACGTGCTGGCCCTGGGAGCGGGACCGCTGACGGTCGTCCAGCCGCTGGGCGTGCTGACCATCGTGTTCGTGCTGCCCATGGCCGCGCTGTGCGTACGGCGCCGGGTGACGGCGGCCGCGTGGCGCGGCGCCCTCATGGCCGCGGCCGGTCTCGCCGGAATCCTGCTGCTCACCGGCTCGGCACGGACCCGTCCGCTGTCCGGCGCCGACCAGCTCGCGGTGGCGGTGACCACGGCGGGCGCGATCGGCGCCCTGGTCCTGGCGAGCTGGTGGCTGCGGCGGCCCGCGGCGCGCAGCGTGGCGCTGGCCACGGCAGCCGGGGTGTCCTACGGCGTCTCCTCGGTATTCGTGAAGACGGTGGCCGAGGAGTGGCCGGACGGGTGGCCCTCCTCGGTCTCGGACAGTCTGCCGGGGCTCGGCATGGTCGCGCTGCTCGCGGTGACGGGGCTCGCGGCGTCACAGGCCTCCTACCGCGGCGCCGGACTGACCGCGCCCCTGGCCACCGTGACGGTCGTCAACCCCGTGGTCGCCGCCGCCGTCGGCATCGTGCTGCTGGACGAGGGCATTCGCTTCGGCACGCCGGGGGGCCTGGCGACGCTGGCCGCCGGCGCGCTCACCGCCTGGGGTCTGGTGACGCTGACGGCCGAGAGCGCCGCGCGCGAGGGGACCGATCCGTGCGGCCCGCCCCGGCCGCCCGTGGGCGACGGCGACGAGCCCATGCTCCGCATCCCCCGCCCGGTCGGCCCTTCCGGCCCCTCCGGCGCGATGCCGTTCCCGGGGCCGCAGACCCCCGTCATCCCCGGTCAGGCGCCGTGCCCGCCGGAGGGCGGGCCGCCTCTGCTCACCGCGCGCTGACACCCCGTATCTCGCAAGCACCACACACCACAACGGTCACAGTTGCGTGCGGCTTTGCGCGAAGGGCGGCCCGTAGCGGGCACGAAACGGGCCTCCCCGTCCCCGCCCCGGGCAGCGGCCGGCCCCTTCGCAACCGCTTCCCCCGGTCCTGTGCAGCACCGATGTCGATCTGGAAACGGGCACAAACGGTCACGATCGTTGCTTCGACGAACCTGGTCACCAGCGATCCGGGCTTGTTAAATCAGCACACGAGCCCGAACGGGCACAGTTCAAGGCCCGGCAGTGAAGGAGGTGCACCGTGGACGCCGAGGAACGCCGCAGGGGCATGCTCGAGCTGGCCCGACGCACGGGGTCCGTCGATGTCGCCAAGCTCGCCGCGGATTTCGGCATCTCCAAGGAGACCGTCCGCCGGGACCTGAGCGTCCTGGAGGAGCACGGCCTCGTACGACGTACGCACGGCGGCGCGTACCCCGTGGAGAGCGCCGGCTTCGAGACCACCCTGGCCTTCCGCACCACCATGCACGTCCCGGAGAAGTCCCGGATCGCCTCAGCCGCCGCGGAGTTGCTCGGCGGTGCGGAGACGGTCTTCGTCGACGAGGGCTTCACCCCGCAGCTCATCGCCGAGGCGCTGCCCCGGGACCGTCCGCTGACCGTGGTCACGGCCTCCCTCGCGGTGGCGAGCGGCCTCGCGACCAGCGAGAAGATCACCGTGCTGCTGCTGGGCGGCCGGGTCCGCGGCGGCACGATGGCCACCGTCGACCACTGGGCCGTCCAGATGCTCTCCGGCTTCGTCATCGACCTGGCGTACGTGGGAGCCAACGGCATATCCCGCACCTACGGCCTGACCACGCCGGACCCGGTGGTCAGCGAGGTGAAGGCGGCGGCGATGCGAGGTGCCCGGCGCCGGATATTCGTGGGGGTGCACACCAAGTTCGGGGCCGTCAGCTTCTGCCGGTTCGCCGAAGTGGCCGATGTCGAGGCGATCGTCACCGACACCGGCCTGCCATCGTCCGAGGCCCATCGCTACTCGCTCCTGGGCCCCCAGGTCATACGGGTGTGAGCCGCACCCCTGCCTGACCACCGCAACCCCGTCCACCGACCCACCCGCGCGGGCGGCTAGGTTCCGTACGCCCGGAAACAGCCCGATGCCTGCCCGAACCCACAGCTCGACACACCCCCAACCCGACACAGCGGTACGGAGACTCTCATGCCGATCCAGGGACGACACGGCATACGCGTGACCATCGCGGTCGCCGCAGCGGGGACACTCCTCGCGGCGTGCGCCGGAGCCGGCGGCAACGGCTCATCCGGCGACGACACCCTCAACGTGCTCATGGTGAACAACCCGCAGATGGTCGAGCTGCAGAAGCTCACCGCGGACCACTTCACCAAGAAGACGGGCATCAAGGTCCGCTTCACGGTGCTGCCGGAGAACGACGTCCGCGACAAGATCAGTCAGGACTTCTCCAACCAGGCCGGCCAGTACGACGTGGCCACCATCAGCAACTTCGAAGTCCCCTTCTACGCCAAGAACCAGTGGCTCCATCCCCTGGACGACTACATCAAGGACGACAAGGCCTTCGACCAGGACGACATCCTGCCCCCCGTGCGGGAGTCACTGACCGCGGACGACGGAAAGGTCTACGGCCAGCCCTTCTACGGCGAGTCGTCCTTCCTCATGTACCGCAAGGACATCTTCGCGAAGAAGGGGCTGAAGGTGTCCGAGAAGCCCACCTGGCAGCAGGTGGCCGCTCTCGCGGCGAAGGCCGACGGCGCCGAGCCGGGGATGAAGGGCATCTGCCTGCGCGGCCAGCCAGGTTGGGGCGAGGTGATCGCACCGCTCACCACGGTCGTCAACACCTACGGCGGCACCTGGTTCACCAAGGACTGGGAGGCGAAGCTCACTTCGCCCGAGTTCACCAAGGCGACGAAGTTCTATGTCGACCTGGTGCGCAAGCACGGTGAGGCGGGCGCGGCCCAGGCCGGGTACGCCGAGTGCCTGAACAACCTCACCCAGGGCAAGGTCGCCATGTGGTACGACGCCACGGCCGCCGCCGGCTCCCTCGAAGCCGCGGACTCCCCGGTGAAGGGCAAGATCGGCTACGTCCAGGCCCCGGTGGAGAAGACCGACAGCTCCGGCTGGCTCTACACCTGGGCATGGGGCCTTCAGAAGGCGTCCAAGAACCCGGACAACGCCTGGAAGTTCATCTCCTGGGCCTCGAGCAAGGAGTACGAGTCCCTGGTCGGCAAGGAGATCGGCTGGGCCAACGTACCCGCGGGCAAGCGCGCCTCCACGTACGCCAACCCCGAGTACAAGAAGGCCGCAGGCGCCTTCGAGGCGGTCACCCAGCAGGCCATCTCCAGTGCCGACCCGCGCGACCCCGGCACCCAGCCCCGGCCGACCATCGGCATCCAGTTCGTCGACATCCCGGAGTTCACCGACCTCGGCACCAAGGTCTCCCAGGAGATCAGCGCGGCCATCGCGGGCCGCCAGTCCGTCGAGGATGCCCTGAAGAAGTCCCAGAAGCTGGCCGAGAAGGTCGGCGAGGAGTACCGGAACCGATGAGCACCACACTCCACGTCCGCAGGTCCGGCACTGGGCCGCCGGGCCTGGCCGCCGCCGGCCGGCCGAAGTCCCGGAAGTTCCGGGCCTGGGCCACCCGGGCGCCGCTCCTCCCGGCCCTGGTGTTCCTGATCGCGGTCACCCAACTGCCCTTCGTGGCGACGCTGGTGATCTCGTTCTTCGACTGGAACTCCCTGGCCCCGGACGCCCGCCACTTCACGGGTCTGGCCAACTACACGACCGTGGCGACCGACCCGGATCTGCGGAACTCGGTCCTGACGACCGCTGCGCTCACCACCACCGTGGTCGTCGTGAGCGTGGTCCTCGGACTGCTCCTGGCCCTGCTGCTGGACCGTACGTTCTTCGGCAGGGGCGCGGTGCGTACGCTGCTCATCGCCCCCTTCCTGCTCGTGCCCGTCGCCGCCGCCCTGCTGTGGAAGCACGCGCTTTACAATCCCGAGTACGGGCTGCTGAACGGCGTCCTGAACTGGCTGGGTCTCGGCCAGAGGGACTGGATCTCGGAGATGCCGCTGCTCGCGGTGGAGGCGTCCCTGGTCTGGCAGTGGACGCCGTTCATGATGCTGATCCTGCTCGCCGGGCTGCAGAGCCGCCCGCAGGACATGGTGGAAGCGGCCCGCCTCGACGGCGCCGGCAGCTGGCAGATCTTCCGCTATCTGACCCTGCCGCACCTGCGCCGCTACCTCGAACTCGGCGTGCTGCTCGGCTCGGTCTACATCGTGCAGAACTTCGACGCGGTCTTCACGATCACCTCCGGAGGCCTGGGCACCGCCAACCTCCCGTACACCATCTACCAGACCTTCTACCAGGCCCACGAGTACGGCCTGGCCTCCGCCGCCGGAGTCGTCGTCGTGATCGGCACGATCGTGATCGCGACCTTTGCGCTGCGAGTGGTCTCCTCCCTCTTCCGCGAGGAGGTGTCCCGCGCATGAGCTCGCTGACCGTAACCCGCCCCCGCCCCGCCGCCCTTCCCCCCGCGGCCCGGCGGGCCCGCCGCCGCTCCGCTGCGCTGGGCCTGCTGGCCTGGCTGGTGGGCCTCGCGTTCTGCCTGCCGGTGCTGTGGATGGTGCTGACCTCGCTGCACGCGGAGGCCGACGCGGCGACCAACCCGCCGTCGCTGGCGGCCTCGCTCACCCTGGACGGCTACCGGGAGTTCTTCGGCGCGGGCGGCGGGGCGAGCCCCTGGCCCTCGCTGATCAACTCGGTCACGGCGAGCGTCTTCTCCACGCTCTTCGTGCTCCTGCTGGCCCTTCCCGCGGCGTACGCGCTGTCCATCCGTCGCGTACGCAAGTGGACGGACGTGCTGTTCTTCTTCCTGTCCACCAAGATGCTGCCGGTCGTGGCCGGACTGCTGCCGGTCTATCTGTTCGCCAAGAACACCGGCCTGCTCGACAACGTCTGGCTGCTCGTCATCCTCTACACCTCGATGAACCTGCCGATCGCGGTGTGGATGATGCAGTCCTTCCTCGCCGACGTGCCCGTCTCCATCATCGAGGCCGCCCAGATGGACGGGGCCCGGCTGCCCACCGTCCTCGCCCGGGTCGTCGCCCCCGTCGCCGGACCCGGCATCGCCGCCACCGCGCTGATCTGCTTCATCTTCAGCTGGAACGAGATGCTGTTCGCCCGGGTCCTCACCGGGGTCACCGCGCAGACCGCCCCGGTGTTCCTGACCAGCTTCGTCACCAGCCAGGGCCTGTTCCTCGCCCAGCTGTGCGCCGCGTCGGTCGCCATCTCCCTGCCGGTGCTCGCCGCCGGTTTCGCCGCCCAGGACAAACTGGTCCAGGGCCTGTCGCTAGGAGCCGTCAAATGAGGGCCGCGCTCATCGAAGCCCCCGGCAAAGTCACCGTCACCACCGTGCCCGACCCGGCACCCGGGCCGCGGGAGGTCGTCGTGGACGTCGCCGCCTGCGGGCTGTGCGGCACCGATCTGCACATCCTGCAGGGCGAGTTCGCCCCCACCCTGCCGGTCGTTCCCGGGCACGAGTTCGCCGGCGAGATCGTGGGCGTGGGCAGCGAGGTCACCGAGCTGTCGGTCGGCGACCGGGTCGCGGTGGACCCGTCCCTGTACTGCCACGAGTGCCGCTACTGCCGTACCGGACACAACAACCTCTGCGACCGCTGGGCCGCGATCGGTGTGACCGTGGCGGGGGGCGCGGCGGAGTACGCGATCGCACCCGCGGCCAACTGCGTCCGGCTGCCCGACCATGTGGACGTACGGGACGCGGCGCTGATCGAGCCGCTGTCGTGCGCGGTCCGCGGCTACGACGTACTGGGCTCGCGGCTCGGCGCCGAGGTGCTGATCTACGGCTCCGGGACCATGGGCCTGATGATGCTGGAGCTGGCCAAGCGCACCGGCGCCACCGCGGTGGACGTCGTCGACATCAACCCCGAACGGCTCGCCACGGCACAGAAGCTGGGCTGCTCGCGGGTCGCCGCGTCGGCCGACGAACTGGAACGGCCGCGCGGCTGGGACGTGGTCATCGACGCCACCGGCAACGCGGCGGCCATCCAGGACGGCCTCGGCCGGGTGGCCAAGGCGGGAACGTTCCTTCAGTTCGGCGTCTCGGACTACGCCACGAAGGCCACCATCGAGCCGTACAAGATCTACAACCAGGAGATCACCATCACCGGCTCCATGGCCGTCCTGCACAGCTACGAGCGCGCCGCCGAGCTGTTCGCGGCCGGAGTCCTCGACCCGCAGATCTTCATCAGCGACCGGCTGCCACTGGAGCAGTACCCGCAGGCGCTCGACCAGTTCAAGGCGGGCCAGGGACGCAAGATCGTGGTGCAGCCGTGACCGCTCCCGCCGCCCCCGTCCTGGTGATGGGCGAAGCCCTGGTGGACCTGGTCCCCGAGGACACGGCCGGCCCGACCGGCTACGTCGCGCATCCGGGCGGGGCACCGGCCAACCTGGCCGCCGGACTCGCCCGGCTCGGCGTACGGGTCGGCTTCGCCGGCGGTCTCGGCCGGGACGCCTTCGGGGCCGCGATCGAACGCCGGCTCACCGCCGCCGGAGTGGACCTCGGCCTGTGCACACGCTCCGACCGGCCCACGGCCCTGGCGGTCGCCGACCCTCCCCCTGGGGGCACCTCCCGGGCCGTTGGGCCCAGGGGGACTACCGCTGGGGACGCCCCCAGCGAGGACGGCACGGCGTACGACTTCCACCTCGCCGACACGGCCACCTTCCGGATCGCCCCGCAGACGCGCGGACTTGACGGCTTCGGGGCCGTCTGCGTCGGTGGCCTGGCGGCCGTGGTCGCCCCTGCGGCCGGTGCCGTCGCCGAGACGGCGGCGGCCGCCGCGAGCCGGACGCTGCTGGCCGTCGACCCCAACGTGCGCACCCTTCCGGCGCTCGACCAGCACGACTGCCGGGAGCGGCTCACCGCCCTCTGCGAGCAGGCCCACATCGTCAAGGCCAGTGACGAGGACGTACGACAGCTGTGGCCGGGCGAGACCGCCGAGTTCACGTGCCGGAGGCTGGCGGCCGGGGGACGTCTCGTCGTCCTCACCCGCGGGGCGGCGGGCAGCACCGCCTTCACGCCGCGCGGCGACCGGGTCGACGTGCCGGCGACCCCGGTACCGGTCGTCAACACGATCGGAGCGGGAGACGCCTTCACCGCGGGCGTCCTGACCTGGCTCGCCCGCGCCGGGCTGCTCCGCCCAGGCGGCCCAGCCGACATAACCGCAGGTCAGGTCCGGGACATGCTGGCGCTGGGCGCGGAGGTGGCCGCTTCGGTGTGCGCACAGGCGGGCTCGGAACCGGCGGGGCTCGGGCTCGTCACCACCGGATCGGGCTAACGCGGGAGGCGGGGCACAACTTCCGTGCGGGCAGTGCTGATCAGATCCCCTGCACCCCCGGCTCCGCGACCCCGCTCATGTGTGGCGCCCGCCGACCGGACGGCGGGCGCCACACCCATGCCCGCCACGTTCATGCCATGCCGGGGCCACCCAAGTACCGATCGGGTCCCGCGCCCGCGCTCAGGCCCGGCTCGCGTCCGGCAGGTCGGACGGGCGGATGCGGTACACGTTGAGCCGCATGTCGTAGTACTTCGACGTCTCCCCGACCCACTCCATGCCCATTCTGCGCGCCGTGGCCGCGGCCCTGTGGTTGTTCGGGCGGGCGACGGCGAAGAGTTCGTCGGCGCCCTGCCGGAACGCCCAGCGGGCGAGAGCGATCCCGGCCTCCGTCGCGTAGCCGTTCCCCCAGGCGTCGGGTCTGAGCTGCCAGCCGATCTCCAGGTCCTCCTCGTACGGCGGCAGCATCCGGATGACGAGACCGCCCACCACCCGGCCGTCCTCGAGCCGCTCGATGGCCCATCTGCCGGAGGGGACAACCAGGTTGTGCTGGGACTCCTCCCACGCCTGGAGTACGGCCCGCATCGCATCGAGGTCCCCCACGCGATGCATGGCGGGCGTCAGCCAGTGCGCCACTTCCTCGGTGCCGTAGATCCTGAGCGCCGCCTCGGCGTCGGAGACGGCCCAGTCGCGCACCAGAAGGCGTTCCGTACGCAGCGGCGATTGCATGCTCCTCACGCTAACGGGGCTCCGGCGGTGCGGCCTGTCGGCAGCGAGAAGAAACACCACAAGCACGACAAGCACGGCAAGCACTGGTCATCATCCGGCCGGCCGCCGGCCCGATCCGTGGCCTCCCCGGGCGCTCCGGGAAGCCACGGTCATGAGGGTCGGCCCCGCTCACTCCTGCGGTCGGTCCGCCGCTCGCTCCGGGGAGTCCTTATGGGGCGAGGTCACCGTGAAGAGCCCGCCGTGCGGGTCGCGCAGGGTCGCCGCGCGCCCGACTCGGGAGTCGCTCGGCTGCCCCGCGACCGTGCCGCCGGCCTTGACCGCCGCCTCGGCCGCCGCGTCGACGTCGTCCACGACGAAGAAGACGTGCCAGCGGGGCCGTACCTGCGGGTCGGGGTCCGCTTCGACGGCGCCGCCGCGCAGGTGCGCCACCGTGTGGCCGCCGACCCGGACCATCACCGCGTCGTGCTCGTACTCGACCTCGGGGGCGCCCGGCTCGTCCGAGGCCCAGTCGAAGACCTGGCCGTAGAAGATGGCCGCCGCGAAGGCGTCGCGGGTGCGGAGTTCCAGCCAGGCCGGGGCCTTGCCGCGGCCGACCTGCCAGCCCGGGACTCCCCCGCCCTCCCAGAAGCCGAAGACCGCACCGGCCGGGTCGGCGGCCAGGGCGGCCCGGCCCTTCCCTATGCTGATCGGCCCGACCGCGACCGTGGCGCTGCGCTCCCGGATCCGGGCGGCCGTGACGTCAGCGTTCTCGACGGCGAAGTACGCGGTCCAGGAGACCGGGACGCCCATGGTGTGCGCGAGCGCTCCCATGCCCGCGACGGGCACCTCGTCGGCGAGCGCCACCGAGAAGTCCGGTCCCAGGGACGTGGCCCGGAACGTCCACCCGAGCACCGCGCCATAGAAGGTCTGCGCGGCCTCCAGGTCGCGCGTCATCAAACTCACCCAGCACGGCGCGCCGTGCGCCGGTGGCGTTGAGGCCGGCATGTTCGCCACTGTGCCACCCCCGGCACGGCTCCGCCCCCCGACGGACCACCGGATGCCCCGGCCGCGGTGTTCCTCCCGCTTCCACATGGGATACATGGGAACTGTGCCAGGAGTCGCGCAGTATGCCGCCGACCGCGCCCGGCGGGGCTGGGAGCGCAGGGACGACCCGATCGTCGTCCAGACGGTGCGCTGCACCGTGGGCGCGACTCTCGCCTACGCGGCCGCGGACTGGCTCATCAGCGGCGGCCCGCCGCCCCTGCTGGCGCCGCTGACCGCGCTGCTGGTCGTCCAGGTCAGCCTGTACGCAACGCTGACCACCGGATTCCGGCGGGTCAACAGCGTGGTGGCGGGCGTGCTGGTCGCCTCGGCCTTCAGCGCCGTGGTGGGGCTGAGCTGGTGGAGCCTGGGGCTGCTGATCTTCTCCTCGCTGGTCATCGGCCACATCGTGCGCGTCGACGAGTTCGTGCCCGAGGTGGCGATCAGCGCCATGCTCGTGCTGGGCGTCAGCCACGTGGCGGCCATGGCCTGGAGCAGGGTGGCCGAGACGCTGATCGGCGCGGCGGCCGGCATTCTGCTGAACGCGCTGGTCGCCCCGCCCGTGTACGTGGAGCCGGCGGGCCAGGCCATCGCCGACCTGGCCCGCCGGATGCGGGCGCTGCTGATGCGGATGAGCCGGGAGCTGGAGCTGGGCGCGAGCCGGGACGACGCGGTGCGCTGGCTCCACGAAGCACGCCACCTCGACAACCAGATCGCCGGCGTCGACGCCGAGCTGAACCGTGCCGACGAGAGCATGCGCTTCAACCCGCGGGTGCGCGAAGGCCTGCTCACCCGGCTCGTCCTGCGCAGCGGACTCGACACGCTGGAGATCTGCGCCGTAGTGCTGCGTACCCTCTCCAGGTCGCTCGCCGACCTGTCCCACCAGCGGCGTTCCGATCCGGTCTACGAGGGTGAGGTGGCCGGGGCCCTGAGCGAGCTGTTCACGCACATCGCCGATGCCGTGGACAGCTTCGGCCGCCTGATCACCGCCCAGGTCAGCTCCAACGCCGAGGTGGCCGAGGAGCAGCTGGCCCAGGCGCTGGCCGACGGGCGGGCCGACCGGCAAAGGATCGCGGACCTGCTGCGGCTGGAGACCGAGCGGCAACCCGACCGGTGGGAGCTGCACGGGGCGCTGCTGGCCAACGTCGACCGGCTCCTGAACGAGCTGGACGTCGAGCGGCGCTCCCAGTGGCTGGCCGAGGAGCTGGACCGCCACCGGCAGGAGCCGGGACGGCCCTCCCCGGTGTACCGGCTGCGGCGCGCGGCCCGCCGGGCGCGCCGGAGAGTGCGGCGCCGCCGCTCCGACGACTGATCACCCCTACGGCAGCCGCAGCGCGTAGGACTCGCCGGGCGCGACGGTGAGCGACCGGTCGGCCAGCGCCACGCGGATGGGCGGCTCCGAGGAGGGCGGGACCTTGATCCGCAGGCGGCCGTGGCGCAGCCGCAGGTCCACGCCCCAGTGCCCGCGGTAGCGCAGCGAGAAGCCGTACTCGGACAGCTCGGGGAGCGGCACCGGGTCGAGCCGGAGCGCGTCGTCGCGGGTCTCGAGGCCGGTCAGGCCGCGCTGCACCAGGTCGAGGGTGCCGGCCATGGCGCCGAGGTGGATGCCCTCTCCCGTGGTGCCGCCCTGCAGGTCGGCGACGTCCCCTTCGAGGGCCTCCCGGCAGAAGCTCCACGCTTCGGCGCGCCGGACCCGGGCGAGCACCCAGCCGTGGACGAGGCCGCTGAGGGTGGAGCCGTGGCAGGTGCGGTGCAGGTAGTAGTCGACGGTCCGGTGCCAGAGCTCGTCGCTGAACTCGTAGCCGAGCCGCCGGAACAGGTCCGAGAGCTCGGCGGGCGAGAACAGGTAGCCGAGCATGAGGACGTCGGCCTGCTTGGACGCCTGGTAGCGGTTGACCGTGTCGTCCTCGGCCTCCAGGATCCGGTCGAGCCGGCGGATGTCTCCGTACCGCTCGCGGTAGCCCTGCCAGTCGAGTTCCTCCAGGCCGCCGAAGCCCTCGAACTGGCTGATGACGCCGCGGTGGAAGGGCACGCGCAGCCGCCGCGAGACGTCCTCCCAGCGCTCGGGCTCGCCTTCGGCCACCCCGATGTGCTCGAACAGCTCCCTGCGCCGCGGCTCGGGCAGATCGCGTACGAGGTCGATGGCGCGGCCGAGCACCCAGGCGGCGGTGACGTTGGTGTACGCGTTGTCGTCCAGGCCGGGCTGTTCGGCGTCCGGGTAGCCGTCGTGGTACTCGTCAGGGCCGACGACGCCGCGGATCCGGTAGCGGTCGAGCCCGGGGTCGTAGGCGGCGCTGTCGGCCCAGAAGCGGGCGATCTGCAGCAGCATCTCCGCGCCGTTGGTCTGCAGGAACTCGGTGTCGCCCGTGGCCTCGCAGTACCGCCACACGTTGTAGGCGATCGCCGAACCGACGTGATACTGCAGCCGGGAGTAGTCCGGCAGCCAGCGGCCGGAGCGGGGGTTGAGGTGCAGCTGCTGGGTCTCCTCGCGGCCGTCGCTTCCGCTCTGCCACGGATACATCGCCCCGGCCCTGTCCACTTCGGCGGCCATCCGGCAGGCCTGCGGAAGCCGGCGGTGCCGGTAGTTCAGCAGCGCGCGGGAGACGCCGGGGAAGTGCAGGTTCAGGTACGGCAGCACGAACAGCTCGTCCCAGAAGACATGGCCGCGGTACGACTCGCCGTGCAGCCCGCGCGCCGGAACCCCCACATCCAGGTCCGCGGTGTGCGGCGAGAGCGTCTGCAGCACGTGGAAAAGATGCAGCCGCAGGATGGTGCCCGCCTCACCCGGCACGTCCAACTCCGCACGCCGCCACAGCTGTTCCCACACGGCGCGCTGGGAGTCGAGGAGGCCGGCGAAGCCGGGGGCGGTCACGACGTCGCCCACGGCGGCGTCGAGCGGGTCGCTGATCGCCGGGTCATGGGAGGTGTGCAGGGCGACGATCTTGTCGACGGTGGCCGGGGCGCCGGGCGAGACCGGGACGTGCAGCAGATGGGCGACCCGCAGCTGGGCGATGTGCAGGCGGGAGGCCGCGGGGGCCGCTCCGGTGACGGTGGTGCGCGCGGCCATGCCGATCCGGATGTCGGAGGTGGTGGTGCGGCAGCGCAGCCAGACCGTGTCGGGCTCCATCGCCCCGGCGTGTACGTGCGTCAGATGGTTTCCGGCCAGGTCCTGGTAGCGGTGCACGCCCGCGTTGGTCACCTCGGCGTCGATGGCGGACTCCAGCTCGATCTCGCCCGACCATCCCTCGGGGGTGAACTCTGTGCGCAGCGCCGCCAGGTGCGGATCGCCCATGTGGACGAGGCGGCACTGGTCGACGCGCAGCCGGCGGCCGTCGGCGTCCTCGTACCGGATGCGGCGGGTGAGGTTGCCGCCCTGTATGTCGAGGATCAGCCGGTGGTCGAGGAGCTCGTCGGCGTCCGGCGAGAACCAGGCGCCGGAGCCGTCGGTGCGGACGCGGAAGCGCAGCGGCAGCCAGTTCGGCAGGTTGACCATGTCCTCGTTCTCGACCTGCCGCCCCGCCACCATGGAGACCAGGCGGTTGTAGCAGCCCGCGGCGTACGTCCCGGGGTAGTGCACGTCGTCGGCGATGCTCTCCGGGGCGGCGCCGCGGGTGGCGAAGTAGCCGTTCCCGAGGGTCAGCAGGGACTCCCGCAGACGCTCCTCAGCGGGAACGTATCCGGTGTACTCCCAGGTCCACTCGGGCATCGTCCCTCCTGCGGAGCAGCTTCGCGGAGCCTCTCCCCTCCACTGCACCACGGGAGGGCGGCACCGGGCCACCGGCGGCGAGGTGGCGCGTTGCGGTGGCAGCATTTCGGTGGCGCGGGATCGTCTCCAGGCCCTGTCGGGAGCGCAGAGCAGCCTGCGCGCGTTGTCGTCCAGCGCCGCGAGGCCGGCTTCCGCGCCCGCGCTCCCCGGCGACGAACAGGGCCAGCAGCGCCGGCAGCGTGACCCCCGCGAGGAGCGGACCGAGGACCTCCGCCGAGTCCAGCCCGAGGTGCTGTCCCGGTCGGTGGCGAGCATGATGCACGTCAGCCGGGCGGCGACGGTGACGATGCCGGGGACGTCCACGCCCTGCCTCGCCGGCCGCAGCGATGACCCCCCTCCCGGCGCGGGAAGGCGGACGGGGAGTGGGCTCCCGGAAGGGTGGCCTGCCCCGAGCGGCTGCGTCGCGCCGGGAGCGCGACCTTGGAAATGCGGGCGGGCGGGAAGTCCCGGCCGGAGGGCGGGAAGTGGGCCGTGGAGCCGGGAGGTTGAAGCAACTCGGTTTCGGCCGCAGGGTTTTCGGGGCACGGGGGTTGTTCTTGGGCGGGTGGGATGGTTCAGTGGCTCAGCCACTGGGCCACTGAACCGACAGGAGAGGTCGAGTCGTGGAAACGCTGCCGCGCGAGACGATCGTCGACGTACTGGAGAGCCGGCTGCGCGAGGACATCCTCTCCGGGCGCCATCCCACCGGCAGCTATCTGCCGCCCGAGCGGCAGCTGGCCGAGGGGTACGGGGTCACCCGTACCACCCTCAAGCACGCCTTCGGCCGCCTCGTGCAGGCCGGGCTGCTCGAAACCCGGCACGGCGTCGGCACGCGCGTGCGCGACTTCGCACGGCTCGGCGGCGCCGATCTGCTGCCGATGCTCGTGCGGCACAGCCCCGACTGGCTCGGCGAGATCTTCGAAGTGCGGCGCAGCATCGGCGCGTTGATCGCCGAGCGAGCCGCGCTGAAGGCCACCCGCAAGCAGCGCGCCGAGCTGCGCGAGCTGCTGGCGGCCGTCGGGGACGCCGAGGGCGGGGACGCGGTGCAGCTCGCCGACGTCGAGGTGCACCGCGCGCTGGCCCGCGCGACCGGCAACCGGGTCTACAGCCTGCTGACGAACACACTGTTCAACGCGTATCTGCCGCTGCGTTCGCACCTCGTAGGACCGTTCCTTGACGCCGCCGCGGCCCACGCCCGCCTCGAGCCGGTCGTCGCGGCGGTCTCCGCGGGCGACGGCCCGGCCGCCCGGGCGGCGGCGGACGCGTACCTCGCCGCGACCGAGCGGATCATGCTCAAGGGTCTGGGGATCGCCTGATGGCCCGCCGCGGCACCGCGTTCGCGGAGACGATGCTGGGCTCGGTGCGGCTCACCGGGGAGGGCGAACGGCGGGCGGTACGGCTGGATCTGGCCGTGCGGGCGGACGAGGTGCTGCGCCCGATGCGTACGACCGAGGGACGGCTGACCGGGCGAATACGGGTCGTCGGCTGGGCCGATGATCCGTGCGCCGAGGGCGAGTTGGAGATCTCGCCGCTCGCCAGGCGCCGGATCCGCTACCGGCTGCGCTTCACCGCGGACGGCCGCCGGTACGCCCTCGACGGCTGGAAGTCCGTGTCGGCGCGGCGGCCTCTGACATCCATGACCGTGCTGCCCTTCACGCTGCTCGACGAGGACGGCGCCCCGGCCGGGCACGGCACCCTCCGCTTTCCGCTCGCCACCGGGCTGCTGCCGTTCCTTGCGAGCTTCCGCTTCCCCCGGCATGACAGCGCGGACCGTCACCTGGCCCCGCGCTGGGACGGCAGGCCGGGCCGTACCGAGGTCTGGTACACCACCCTCACCGACCCCGCGACCGGCACCGGCCTGTGGCTGCACCACGAACTGACCGCGCCCAGCGACGGATCGGCGGCGTACGCGCACGGCTGGGTGGCGCTCTTCCCGCCCGGTGGGCCGGTGCGGCACGCCCGCTTCGGGCCCGTGCCCTGGCGGCCGGGGCCGTCCGGCTTCGCCGCCGACGGGATCGAGGCCGGGCCGGGACGGCTGCGCGGCGAGGCGGGAAGGTTCCGCTGGAATCTCGCCGAACAGCCCGAGGACCGGCCGCTGTACACCTTCCCGCGCTGGTCCTGGCGGCGTGAGCTGCTGCCCGCCGCGCAGATCGTGCCCGCGCCCCGCGCCTCGTACGCGGGCACCGTCGCGTACGAGGGCGGCGAACTGCGCCTCGCGGGCGCGCCGGGGGCGACCGCGCGGATCTACGGGCACGGCAACGCGCGCCGCTGGACCTGGCTGCACGCCGACCTCGGCGGCGGCGACGTCCTCGAAATCGTCGCGGCCGTCTCGATGCGCCGGGGGCTCGACAGGCTGCCGCCGCTCGTCTTCCTGCGGCTGCGCAAGGACGGCCGCACCTGGCCGCGCCGTGCGGAGCGCAGCGCGGTCGGCTGGGCGGGAATCGGGCGATTCCGAGCGCGCATAGGACTGCCCGTCTGGACCGTCACCGGGCGGGCCGGGCTGCGCCGCATCCGCGTCACGGTCACCCAGCCCGCGGACCGCACCCTCGCCCTGGACTACACCGACCCGGACGGGAGCACCGCCGTGTGCCGCAACAGCGAGACCGCCGACGCGCACATCCTGCTGGAACGGTGGTGGGGCCGCTGGCGCACGGAAGCGGAGTGGACGCTGGACGGCACCGCTCACGCGGAGGTGGGTGACCGGTGAGCCGGGGGCTGGGCGGCCTGGTCGCCGCGCTGCTCGGCGACGACGGCGGCGCCCCGTGGGTGGGTGCGGTTCCCGGCCGCCTCGACGGCCTGCTCGCGTCGATGGCGTGGCCCGCCCGCGCCGGGGTGCGCGGCGCGGCGGCGGCCGTCGACGCGTACGCCGCCGTGCGCACCGGGCGGCGGCTGCACGGCCTCACACCGGCCGAGCGCGAGACCGTACTGGCCTCGCTCGCCGCCAGGCCCGCGCTGCTGCCGCTGCTCGACGCCGTGAAGGTGCCGGTGATGCTCGCCGCGGGGACCGAGCGGATGCTCCATGAGGAGCCGGGAACTCCGCCCCGGCCCACGCGCGCGGTGGACGATCCCCCGCTGGACTGCGTGCCGTCGGCGGAGTGGCCGGACCGGTCGGTCGCCGACGCCGTCGTCATCGGCTCGGGGGCGGGCGGCGCCATGGCGGCCCGTACGCTCGCCCGGTCGGGGATGCGCGTCGTCGTCCTGGAGGAGGGGCGCAGGCACACCACGGCGGACTTCGGGCGGCGGGCGCCGCTGGACCGGTTCGCGGAGCTGTACCGCGACGGCGGCGCGACCGTGGCGCTCGGCAACCCTCCGGTGGTCCTGCCGGTGGGCCGGGCGGTCGGCGGCACGACCGTGGTCAACTCCGGTACGTGCTACCGCACTCCGGACCGCGTCCTGGCCCGCTGGCGCGACGCGTACGGACTCGCCCTCGCCGGCGCGGACGCCTTCGGGGCCCGCCTGGACGAGGTCGAGCGCACCCTCCGGGTCGCCACCCAGCCGCTCGACGTCCTCGGCCGCAACGGGCGGCTGGCCCTGCGCGGGGCTGAGCGCCTCGGCTGGCAGGCGGGCCCGCTGCGCCGCAACGCGCCCGGCTGCACGGGCTCGTGCCAGTGCGTCGTCGGGTGCCCCACCGGCGCCAAGCAGAGCGTTCAGCTGTCCGTGCTGCCCGGGGCGTGCGCCGCTGGAGCCCGGATCGTCACCACCGCGTACGTCCTGCGCATCCTGGCGGAACCGGACCGCCCGGGCGGTACGCGCGCGTGCGGAGTCGCCGTCCGGCGGCCGGACGGCACGGAGTTCGAGATCCTGAGCCCGCTCGTCGTCGTGGCGGCCGGAGCCCTCCAGTCGCCGCCGCTGCTGCGCCGCTCCGGCCTCGGCGGCCATCCGCGGCTCGGCCGCAACCTCGCCGTCCATCCGGCGTACAGCGTCGCCGGGCGCTTCCCGGAGCCCGTCACGGCGTGGCGCGGAGTGCTGCAGAGCGTCGGCGTGGAGAAGCTGCACGGGGACGGCATCCTCATCGAGGCGACGGCCGGGCCACCGGGCATGGGCTCCTTCGTACTGCCCGGGGTGGGCCGGGAGCTGCGCACGGAGCTGGAGGGCGCGGGCTCCCTCGCCACGCTGGGCGCGATGATCGCCGACCGGCCCTCGGGCCGGGTCCTGGGCACCCGGCGCGGCCTGCCGCGCTACGACCTGGACCGGGGCGACGGGCACCGGCTGCTGCGCGCGATCGGCGCGATGGGCAGGATTCTCTTCGCGGCCGGTGCAGAAGAGGTCCTGACCGGGATCCCGGCAGCTCCACGGGCCCGGTCGGAGGCCGAACTCGCCGAGCTGCTGCGCGGAGTGACGGCCCGGCAGCTGCACTTGTCCGCGTTCCACCCGACGGGGACGGTCGCGATGGGCGCCGATCCGCAGGCCGCTCCCGCGGACCCGGACGGCCGGCTGCGCGGCGTGCGCGGCGTCCTGATCGCGGACGGTTCGGCGCTGCCCAGCTGCCCGGAGGTGAACCCGCAGCTCACCATCATGGCCATGGCCCTGTCGGTCTCCGAAGCCGCGGTGCTCCATGGGCCCGGCGACCCGGGCCGTGTCCGGCGGCCCCTTCCCCGCAGTGCCCCATAGGGGCTCCGCCCGCGATCGCCTTTCGGGCTGAGGACGCTATGCGGCCCCGCCGCATGGGGCTTCGCCCCTGGACCCGGGACGGGGTCTGGGGCGGAGCCCGGTACCACGTCCGCGTACGGGCGCAGGTCGTCGACCGTCCAGGCATCCCAGGCCGCCTCGGTGACCATGCCCGAGAGCTTGCAGACCGCGTTCGGCAGGGCGGCGAGGACCCGTACGCGGTCCGCCGACGGATACAGTTGCCCCCCCGGCGATGCGCGGTTTGCCCAGATGGTCGAGCACGAACGTGAGTTGGGGCCGCTTCGCGGCCGCGCTGAAGGCCGCCGGGAGCTGAAGCGGCAGGACCACCAGGTCGTAGGCGAGCCCGGCGACGGCGGCCAGTCCGCGCTCGGAAGCGGACATCGCGGGACCCGACTGGTACGCGGGCAGCGGCGCCCTCTCTCCCCCCGTACCGCTAGCTAAAGGCCGGACGGCGCCAAGGACCCGCACCAGGTCTCCATCGGCCTCGCCGAGATCTCCGTCGACCCGCGGCGCGAGGCCGTCGCCCTCACCCTCCCCACCACCCACGCCGCCGAGCCGGGCGCGCCTCCGGCGTGCGTGCCGGGACGGAGTACGACCCTCCTTCGGAGGTACTCGGCTCGGTCGACGGCTCACCCATGCGGCGGGCTGCGGCGAAACCCTTGCCGCAGCCGGCCCATACGACGGCCAACCTGCGCAGAGGCGTCCGCCGCGGCGGGCTCCGGTGCTCCAACGGGGTGACATGTGCCCCGGCCCAGCCGTCGCGGCGGCCCGGATTTCCATGCTTAATCCAGTTGCGCCGGAATTACCCCGAAGCGGCTTGGCAAGGCGGGCCGCGCCGGCGCAGGAGATCCGATATGCAAGCTGGACGAATATTCGCGGTGGCCCTCGTAACCGGTGCGACCCTCGGCCTTGCGGCTCCGGCGGCTCTCGCCGAGCCCGACCCGGGGGACCACACGTCGAAGCCCACCTCTCGCCCGACCCACCGCCCGACCGCGTCACCGACCGCAAGGCCGACGGTAAGGCCGACGTCGCCGACGGCACGGCCCACCACGCCCAGCAAGGGCACGGAGGGCGGCCTCGGCGGCAGCATCGACCAGGCGACCTCCGCGCAGATCGCCGGCGGCACCGCGCTGCTGGTCCTGGCGGGCACCGGCGCCGTGATCACGCTGCGCCGCCGCCGCGCGGACCGATAGTCCGGAACCGCGGCCATCCCGTACGGCTGACGCGTGCGCGCCGTCGCACGCGTCAGCCGTACGCACGTCAGCGCACCCGTACGCACGTCAGCGCACCCGTACGCACGTCAGCGCACCCTCGGTGCCGCGCTCCCCTCAGTGCCCTCAGTGCCTCGCACTGCCCCTCAGTGCCCCTCATCCCGACGGACCCGGGCACTGCGGTTGTGGACGCCTTGATCAGGATCGATTCTGTAGGTACTGAATCCGGGCTGGGTTGATGCCATGAGCACGTGGAACGCGGCGGACGGCGCCGACTTCCTTGGTCCCCTCGACGTGACCAGGGCGGCCACGGCAGTGCTGGACGCCCGGGGCGTGATCATCGGGTGGAGCCCGGCGGCCGAGGAACTGCTCGGCTATCCCGCGCACGAGATCATCGGGCATCGGCTGGACACGCTGCTGGTGGGCCGGCCGACTCCCGAGCCCGAATTCCCCGGTTTCGTCGAGGGCCACACCGGTCCGATGACCCACAGCGAGCCCCGTATCGCACGCCACCGGGACGGCCATGTGCTGCAGGTGGCGACGACCGTGTGCGAGCTGGAGGACGGCGGTACGGGTGCGGCACGCGTCCTGGTCACGGCCGACCTGGAAGGGCTGCGCCGCTGGGAGTCCCACCAGGCGATGTACCAGGGTCTGGCCACCCAGTCGCCGATCGCCCTGGCCATCTACGACCGGGATCTGCGCGTGGCGTGGGCCAACGCCAAGTACGAGGAGGAGATCGGCCTTCCGCTCGAGGGGTTCCTCGGCCTGTACGTGGAGGAGCTGTACCCCGGCGGCGAGTTCCTCTCCGCGAACTACCCGTCCACGCTCCCGGAGGTCATGCGGTACGTGCTCGCGACGGGCGAGCCGGTGGTCGATCTGCACTTCCGCGGCCGCCCGCCCGCGGACCCGGAGAACGACCACTTCTGGTCCTGCTCGTACTACCGGCTGCAGGACGCGCGCGGCCATGTGCTGGGCGTGTGCGAGGACGCCTTCGACATCACCGACCGCTACCGGGCCCAGCAGCGTCTCGAGCTGCTGGTCCGGGCGGGCGGCAGCATCGGCACCACGCTCGACATGGCGCTGATCGCGCGGGAGATCACCGAGGTGGTGGTCCCGCAGTTCGCCGACACGGTGACGGTCGACCTGGTGGAGGACGTGCTGGAGGGCGAGGAGCCGGACTCCGCGCAGGAACTCCCGGGCCCGCTCGTGCGGATGGCGCGGCGCTCGGATTCGCAGGACGCGGCGGAGGGGGCGGAAGCCGAGGGGGCGGCCAAGGGGACCGAGGGAGCCGAGGGAGCCGAGGGCGCGGAGGCCGGGGCGGTGCGGGAGCCGTATCGCATCGGCTATCCGGCGGCCTCGCCGCAGGACCGCGGCCTCTCCTCGGGCAGGGCCGTCCTGGAAGGCGGCACCCTGGTCGTACCGCTGCGCGCCCGCGGTACGACGATGGGGCTCGTCACCTTCCTGCGCACCCGCAACCCCGCGCCCTTCGACACCGGGGAGCTCTCGCTGGCCGACGAGCTGGTGGCCCGCACCGCCGTGAGCCTCGACAACGCCCGCCGCTACACGCGCGAACGCACCGCGGCCCTCACCCTGCAGCGCAACCTGCTCCCGCAGCACCTGCCGCCGCAGTCCGCGGTCGACGTTTCCTACCGCTATCTGCCCACGGACAGCCGGGCGGGCGTCGGCGGCGACTGGTTCGACGTCATCGCCCTCTCGGGGACCAGAGTCGGACTCGTCGTCGGAGACGTCGTGGGCCACGGCCTCAACGCGGCGGCCACCATGGGGCGGCTGCGCACGACCGTACGCGCCCTGGCGCGCCTCGACCTCGCCCCCGACGAGCTGCTCTTCCGCCTGGACGACCTGGTGGGGCAGTCCGCGGAGGAGCGGGCGTCCTCGAAGGGCCCGGGCGGTCTCGGCCCCGAGGACGACGTGGCCACCGGGGTGACCTGCCTGTACGCGGTCTACGACCCGGTGTCCCGGCTGTGCACCATGGCCCGGGCCGGCCATCTGCCCCCGGCGATCGTCGGGCCTGGTGGAGCCCTGTCCTTCCCCGAACTCCCGCCGGGTCCGCCGCTGGGCCTCGGGGGCCTGCCGTTCGAGTCCATGGAGATCGAGCTGCCCGAGGGCAGCCTCATCGCGCTCTTCACGGACGGCCTGGTCGAGTCCCGCCACCGCGACGTCGACGCCGGGCTCGAGACGCTGAGCGGCGTGCTCAGCGAGCCCCGGGACTCGCTGGACGACCTGTGCGACCTGGCGCTCGCCGAGCTGCTGCCGAGCGGCCCGGAAGCCGACGATGCGGCCCTGCTCCTCGTCCGTACCCGGGAGCTTGGCGCGCAGCGGGTCGCGGTCTGGGAGCTGCCTGCAGAGCCCGCGGGGGTGGCGAAGGCCCGTGAGCTGGCGACCAGCAGGCTGTGCGCATGGGGCCTGGAGGAGCTGGCGTTCACGACCGAGCTGGTCGTCAGCGAGCTGGTGACGAATGCGATCCGGCATGCCGCACCGCCTGTACAGCTCCGGCTCATCCGCGACCGCACGCTGCTGTGCGAGGTCTCGGACGGCGGCCACACCTCGCCCCACCTGCGGCACAGCGCCAGTGACGACGAGGGCGGGCGCGGGCTGTTCATCGTCGCCCAGGTGGTGCAGCGGTGGGGGACGCGGTACACGCCGTCCGGGAAGACCATCTGGACCGAACAGGCCTTCCCGGACACGGACGCGCCCCTCCCCCACGCACTCCGCTGACCGCCTGCCCCGCGGCGACACCCCCCCGCGCCCGACGTCGGCGCCGAGAGCCGGATGAAGCCGGTCGCGCGACGTCCGTCAGGCGGACCGGTGCGGTTCGATCACCGTGACGCCCCTGGCGGACGCCGTCCCCATCGCGGCCAGCGCCGCCGGCGCCTCGTCGAGACCGATGACCGAGGTGACGAGAAGGTCGGGCCTGAGGAGTCCGGAGCCGACCATGTCCATCATGGCCGGGTAGGCGTGCGCGGCCATGCCGTGGCTGCCGAGCACCTCGAGCTCGAGCGCGACGACGCGCGCCATCGGCAGCGCCGGATCCCCCGTCGCCGACGGCAGCAGCCCCACCTGCACATGCCGCCCGCGGCAGCGCAGGCTGTTGATCGAGGCGGCGCAGGTCTGCGGGCTGCCCAGTGCGTCGAGCGACACGTGGGCGCCTCCGCCGGTCGCCTCGAGCACCGCCTCCGCCGCACTGCCCTGCACCGACGAGGCGTCGACGCACACGGCCGCGCCGAACCGCCGTGCCAGGGCCAGGGCCTCTGCCGAGACGTCGACCGCCACGACCCGCGCCCCGCACGCGGCCGCGATCATGACCGCGGACAGCCCCACGCCGCCGCACCCGTGCACCGCGACCCACTCCCCGGGGGCGGTCCTGCCCTGTGCCACGACGGCACGGAACGCCGTGGCGAAGCGGCAGCCGAGGCCGGCCGCGGTGGCGTAGGACAGGCCGTACGGCAGGCCGACGAGGTTGACGTCGGCGTTCTCGATGAGGACGTACTCGGCGAACGACCCCCAGTGGGTGAAGCCCGGCTGGGTCTGCCGCTCGCACACCTGCTGGTCGCCCGCGGCACACGCCGGACACCGGCCGCACGCGCAGACGAACGGCACCGTGATCCGGTCGCCCGGACGCCAGTTGACGACGCCGGGGCCCACTGCCTCCACGACGCCGGACAGCTCGTGGCCCGGCACATGCGGCAGCCGGATGTCCGGGTCGTGCCCGACCCAGCCGTGCCAGTCGCTGCGGCACAGCCCGGTCGCCTCGACCCGGATCACCGAGCCGTACGCGGTCGGCTCCGGGTCCGGCACCGTCCTGACTTCGGGCTCCTCGCCGAACTTCTCGAACATCACGGCACGCATCGGACCGCACGCTCCTTCGCTCGGGCCCCCCAGGCTATCCGCGGTGCGAGACGCGGCTGGACTCCCTGACCACCAGTTCCGGCTGGAGCACGATGCGCTGGTGTTCGTGCTCCTCCGCGCCCCCGCCCGTCTCCTCGATCAGGAGGTCGGCGGCCGCGCGGCCCATGCGGAAGGCGGGCTGGCGCACGGAGGTGAGCGGAACGGCGGCCGCGGCCGCGAACTCGATGTCGTCGTAGCCCACCAGAGCCACGTCCTCCGGAATGCGCACTCCGGCCCCGTACAGCGTCTGCAGCACGCCGAGGGCGAGCAGGTCGTTCGCGCAGAAGACGGCCGTCGGGCGCGGGGACAGGGCGAGCAGCCGCGCCCCTGCATCCCGGCCCGCGGGCACATCCAGCCGCTCCACCTCGATGTGCCGGAGCGCGCTGCCCGGCAGCCCCGCCTCCGCCAGCGCGTTCAGCGCACCCGTCCGGCGGTCCTGGCACTGTGCCAGGTGCATGGGCCCGCTGATGTACGTGATGCCGTGGTGGCCGCATTCGAGGAGGTGGCGTACGGCGAGCGTGCCTCCGGTGACGTCGTCGACCGACACCGAGCACGCCTCGGCGCGGGGCACCTCGCGGTCGACGTAGACGAGCGGGATGCCGTGCCGCCGGAAGTTCTCCAGGCTGCGGCCCGTGGGGTCCGCGGGCATGATCAGCACGCCGCGCACCCGGTGCTCGGCAAAGAGCGAGAGGTAGTCGGCCTCTTCGGTCGGGCTCTGCGCGCTGTTGCACAGCATCACACCGAGACCGGTCGCGCGGGCCGCGCGCTCGGCTCCGGAGGCCACCTCCGCGAAGAACGGGTTCGCCATGTCGAGGACCAGCAGCGCGATGATCCGGCTCCGGCCCGCCCGCAGCTGCCGCGCCGACTCGCTGCGCACGTACCCGAGCCGGTCGATCACGGCGAGCACCCGCTCGCGGGTCTTCTCCGCGACCATCTCGGGCCGGTTGATGACATTCGAGACCGTGCCGACCGACACCTTCGCCTGCCGTGCGACGTCCTTGATGCCCACCATGCGTGCTGCCACGACCCCCGACCGTCCGCCTTCCCGCGCTCCCCGCGGCCCGTCCGTCACGGCCGCGGCATCATGCTACGCAGGACCGCGCCCGCGCACCCCGGCTCAGCCGGGTTCGCCGGACGAGCTGCGCTCCCTGCTGGGCAACGCCCGGACCCTGCGGCACGATGAGCCCATGGGTGATCACGTGCCACGGCAGCGGGCGGAGGCCCGGATTGCGGACGGCCCCGAGGAGCGGGAGGAGCAGCCGTGCGGGTAGCGCTCTTCGTCACCTGCGTCAACGACACGCTCTATCCGCGCACCGGGCAGGCGGTCGTGACGCTGCTGGAACGGCTCGGCGTGCGGGTGGACTTCCCCGCCGCACAGACCTGCTGCGGGCAGCCCCAGTTCAACACGGGCTACCGCCACGAGACCGAGCCGCTGGTGCGCCGCTACGCCGCCGCCTTCCGCGACTACGACTACGTGGTCACCCCGTCCGGCTCGTGCGCGGCGATGGTGCGGGACGGCTACCCACGGATCGGCGCCAAGGCGACCGCGGAGGGGCGGGGCGGCGAACTGGCCGCGGCCGCGGCGAGCGCGGTCCCGAAGACGTACGAGCTGACGGAGTTCCTCGTCGATGTACTGAAAGTGACGGACGTCGGGGCGTACTACCCGCACACCGTCACGTATCACCCCACCTGCCACGGGCTGCGGCTGCTGGGTCTCGGCGACCGGCCGCGGCGGCTGCTCGAGCACGTCAAGGGGCTTGAGCTGCGCGAGCTGCCGGACGCCGAGGAGTGCTGCGGATTCGGCGGCACCTTCGCGGTCAAGAACGCCGCCGTGTCCGCCGCGATGGGCGCGGACAAGGCGCGCAACATCGCCGCCACCGGGGCCGAGGCCGTGTGCGCGGTCGACAACTCCTGCCAGATGCACATCGGCGGCACGCTCGCCCGGCTCGGCTCCCCGGTGCGCCCCGTCCACATCGCCGAGATCCTCGCGAGCACGGAAGGGGATGAGCGATGAGCGGCACGTTCCTGGGCATGCCCGCCTTCCCGCAAGCCGCGGCCGAGTCCACGCGGAACGTCACGCTGCGCGCCAATCTGCGCCACGCCACCCAGACCATCCGCGCCAAGCGGGCGGAGGCGGTCGACGAGCTCGAGGACTGGGCGCAGCTGCGCGCCTCCGGGGCCGCGATCAAGGACCGTACGCTGCGCCATCTCGACCACTACCTGGAGCAGGTGGAGGAGGCGGTGACAGCGGCCGGGGGCCAGGTCCACTGGGCGGTGGACGCGGCCGAGGCCAACCGGATCGTCACCGGGCTCGTACGGGCCACCGGCGAGACGGAGGTCGTGAAGGTCAAGTCGATGGCGACCCAGGAGATCGGCCTCAACGGAGCGCTCGCCGAAGCCGGGATCACGGCCAGCGAGACCGATCTCGCCGAGCTCATCGTGCAGCTCGGCGACGACCTGCCCTCGCACATCCTGGTCCCCGCGATCCACCGCAACCGCTCCGAGATCCGCGACATCTTCCGGGAGAAGATGGCGCATTGGGGCCGCCCCGCGCCCGACGGGCTGACGGACGCACCCGCGGATCTCGCGGAGGCGGCCCGGCTGCACCTGCGCGAGAAGTTCCTGCGCGCCAGGGTCGCGGTCTCCGGCGCGAACTTCATCGTGGCCGAGACCGGCACCCTGGTCGTCGTGGAGTCCGAGGGCAACGGCCGGATGTGCCTGACCCTCCCCGAGACCCTCATCTCGGTCGTCGGCATCGAGAAGGTGGTGCCCACGTGGCGGGACCTCGAGGTCTACCTGCAGCTCCTGCCCCGCTCCTCCACGGCCGAGCGGATGAACCCGTACACCTCGATGTGGACCGGGACTTCGGACGGCGACGGGCCGCGGACCTTCCATCTCGTGCTGCTCGACAACGGCCGCACCGACGCACTGGCCGACACGGTGGGGCGGCAGGCGCTGCGCTGCATCCGCTGCTCGGCGTGCCTGAACGTGTGCCCGGTGTACGAGCGGGCGGGCGGGCACGCGTACGGGTCCCCGTACCCGGGCCCGATCGGCGCCATTCTGACGCCCCAACTGCGCGGTACGGGCAGTGAGCTGGACGCGTCGCTGCCGTACGCGTCGTCGCTGTGCGGGGCCTGTTACGAGGTCTGCCCGGTCGCCATCGACATCCCCGAGGTGCTGGTGCACCTGCGGGAACGGGTCGTCGAGGGCGGCGAGGTGACGCGGCGCGGCACCAAGGTCACCCTCAAGCCCGCGAAGGGGCACGCGGCCGAGCGGGCGGCGATGCGCGCGGCCCGCTGGACGCTGGACCACCCCGGCGCGCTCCGTGCCGGTCAGCGCGTCGCGTCGCGCACGCGCAGGCTGCACCCGAAGCGCCTGCCGGGCCCGGGCCGGGCGTGGTCCGACACCAGGGAACTGCCGGAGATGCCCGCCGAGTCGTTCCGCGACTGGTGGCGGCGCACCCGGGGCGAGGGGAGCGCGAAGTGAGCAGCAGGGAGCGCGTGCTGGCGCGGGTACGCCGGGCGCTGGCGGACGTCCCGGAGGACGAGCGACCTGAGGACGTTCCGGTCGCCCGCGACTATCTCCGGGTCCACGGCGAGCGGACCCCGGCCGGGACCGCGGACCTGCTCGCCGAGAACCTGGTGGACTACCGGGCCGTCGTGCACCGCTGCTCCGGCGCGGAGCTGCCGGGCCTGATCGCCCGGCTGCTCGCGGGCCGGGCCCGTACGGCTCTGGTGCCGGGCGGGCTGCCGGAGGAATGGCTCGCAGCAGCCGTGGCCGAGGGCATCGAACTCGTAGCGGACGCTGCGGAGTCGACGGCCGGTGAACTCGCCGCGGTCGACAGCGTCGTCACCGGCTGCGCGGTCGCCATCGCCGAAACGGGCACGGTCGTCCTCGACGGCGGCCCCGGCCAGGGCCGCCGCCGGATCACGCTGGTGCCCGACCACCACATCTGCGTGGTCCGCGTCCCCGAACAGCTCGTGGACTCCGTACCCCAGGCCCTGGAACGGCTCGCCCCGGCCCGCCCGCTGACCTGGATCAGCGGCCCGTCGGCGACGAGCGACATCGAACTCGACCGCGTGGAGGGCGTCCACGGCCCGCGCACGCTCGAGGTGGTCCTTCTCGAGACCGACTCCTGAACGCGCCTCACCTGGGGGCCCTGTCGCCGCTGGTTCTGGGGGTGGGGCGCATGTGCAGCCCCCGGGGGCTCAGGATGGAGCCCAGTGAGGGGCGTACCTGTGCGCCGGGTACGGGCTCAAGGCGCCAGCGTGCGGCGATGGTGGCCAGGCCGAGGGTGGCTTCGGTGGTGGCGAAGACATCCCCGATGCACTTGCGGGCGCCCTCGCCGAAGGGCAGCAGAGTGCCGCGCGGCGGGCGTGTGGCATCGCGGCCGTTCTTCCAGCGGTCGGGGTCGAAGCGCTCCGGATCGGGATACAGGTCGGCGCGGTGGTGGATGAGGTAAGCGCTGTACGCCACGGTGGCGCCTGCCGGGAGGGGGTGCCCGCCGAGCCGGGTGTCGCGCGTGGTGGTGCGGGTGAGCAGCCAGCCGGGCGGATAGAGCCGCAGGGTTTCGGTGATGATGCGGCTGGTCACCTCCAGGCGGGGCAGGTCGTCGTAGGTGGCGGCGCCGCCGGCGAGGACGCTGTCGGCCTCGGCGTGCAGTTGTTCTTCGATGCCGGGATGGTGCGCCACCAGGTGCAAGGCCCAGGCCAGGAGGCTGGCGGTGGTCTCCGTTCCGGCGAAGAAGAAGGTGGTGCACTGGTCGATGAGCTCGGTGTCGGACAGTCCCTCGCCTGCGCCGTTCGAGGCCACGGGGTCGCGGGCGGCCAACAGGGTGGACAGCAGGTCGCCGTGGTCGGTACCACTGGCGCGGTAGTCGGCGATGATCGAGCTGATGTTCCGGCGGATGCGAGCGCGCGCCCGGTCGTACTGGCGGTTGCCCAGGACGGGCAGCCTGTCCAGCGGAGGGGGCATGAACATGCGCTTGTAGAAGCCTTTCTGAGTACGGTTGAGATCCTCGAGCATCTCGGTGAAGGCGGTGTCCGTGAGCGCGGCGCCGGCGATCATGGTCGCGACGAGGGTGCGCGCGGTGATCGCCTGCATGTCCGGGAAAACGTCGACGGTCCGGCCGTCACGCCAGGAGCCGGTGACAGCGGAGATCTGTTCCGTCATGACCCGCGCGTACCCAGGAAGGCGCGCCGGATGGAAAGCCGGCTGGGTCAGGCGCCGCTGTCGCCGGTGCTCACTGTGGGGACAGGTGCCCAGCCCATTGCCCAGCGCCTCCCGGATCCTGTTGAAGATCAGTCCCCCCTTGTCGAAGGTGCGCTCGTCGCGGAGGACCTGGTGGGTCAGTTCGGGATCGCAGACCACGTACACGCGCTGGGGGCCGAGCCTGACTTGGACGAGGTCACCGCTGGCGGGCAGCGAGGCGAAGAACGGCAGGGGGTTGCGCAGCAGCGCCACAGCGTGGCCGAGCAGCGGTAGCGTCCCCGGCGCCGCGGGTGCCGCAGATATGGCCTTCATGATCGCTCCTAGGGGTCGCCGTCATGAGTGAGCCGGAAGATTTCCCGTCGAACGCCGTGGCCGGATCGCCCACCAGTTCGTCAGGCTTGCAGGGAGTCGCCCACGAGGTTTTCCAGATAGCTGGGCAGGTTGCCCGGGCGCGCGTCGACAGCCGAGTAACGCAGGCTGCGTTGTTGCCAGTCGTAGTTGCCGCGCATGACGGACATCAGAGCGGTGCGGAGATAGCGGTCGACCATCTCGCGCTGGTCCTGGGTGAGGTCCAGCGCATCACACACCTCGGGAGTCCTGCGGTAGAGACGCCGGAAGGCGGTGGTCCGGGTGCGGACCAGGGACTGGATGGAGGCGACGGCGTCGTCGCGTTCCAGCCCGCGGCGCCGCTGGAGGAAGAGGACGGAGTTGAGAGATTCTTCCCGGGCGTTTTCCTTCACGGCCGAGGCCACGTCGTTGCACAGAGTGACCACATCGGTGGCCAGGTCGCGCATGGCTTGAATGTGGTGCGTGTGGAAGGCCTCCCGCGGGATCTCGAAGTGCTGGGTGCGCTCGGACATGTCGTACACGGGAGTGGTGCCGATGGTCAGGCGGCGCAGCCTGAGGTAGCCCTCGACGGACCGGAGGGGCATGCCACTGCGGATGACCGACTCCTCCAAGTTGCCGACGAAGTACCGCTGCCATTCGCGAGCCGCGCGGGTCCGCCACGCGTCGGACATGCCCTGGCAGGACCGAGCCCAGATGTCCGCCCAGGCCACAGTGGCCGGGACCGCGTACGAAGGCGGCGTGCCCGGGGGCAGATGGAGGAGGGAGATCAGCTCCTTGGAGGCGGCTACGGCCTCCATGCGTAAGCCGCCCGGATCGTCGAACTGATCGTCGAAGAGGAAGAAGAACCCCAGGACGTCCGCTCCGAGGAGCAGATCGTCGCCGCGGGCGTGGGGATGGAAGCGGCCGGCGAGTTCGGTCAGCCGCCACGAGTCCATCCGTCCGACGGCAGCTTCGCTGCGCAGCATGCCCTGTTCACACAGCCAGGTCAGGGAGCGCTCGTGAACAGCAGCGACATCGGAGCTGATCTCGTCCGGGAAGGGAATGTCGAACGCTGTCTTCTGAGGTGCGGTCTGCCGGCCCTCGGGAACGTGCATGGTGACCACTGCGCCGTCGGCCGGGACCGGAACACTGCGGATGTTCATCAGGCTCCTCCAGTTGTTGGGATCGGCCTTCTGCCGACCTGTTCCTCGGAAGGCCAGGGGCGCGTCTCGGTCGGAGCGATGTTGCTCAACTGCCGGGAGGTGCCTGCGGGCGAGGGCAGTTGCGGGGGCAGGACGAAGCGCTCGGTTCCTCGGCTGCGGTGATGGTCTCGGCAGTGTCGAAGCCGACGGGGGCGAGCCGCTCAAGCCCGCGCTGTGCGAGGACTCCCTGCACGGCATCGATTCCCCATCGACCGCCCGCAGCCTTCCGAGGGCGTCATAGTGTCGAGCAGCCCTGCTGCTCGCTCAGTCTCCGGCTTCACCGGACCCCACCCCTTTGCATCAGACTTGCTCCCGCGGCCGAGAGGGCGCCACCGTGCTGATGCTGTCGGCACCACTGTCCAGTAGTGCACACACTCCGGGCGCGGAGGACAACCCCGCCGAGAGGAGTGCGGATGCACGGGACATGAGGGGCATGCGCCCAATGCGCCGGAGTACGCAGAAGGTCCTGCTCGTGCGCCCCTGTGCGCCGTGCGGGAAGGGGAGGGCCACGCCTCGGTGGCCGGGACCGCCGGATCTGTACCCGTACAGATCCGGCGGACGGGAACAGGCAATGCACGACTACCTGTTCATTGAGGGGCCGATACGAGCTGTCAGCCGCGTCGCAGCCATCGCTTCACCGAGGCCCACCAGGTCCGGCGGGTCCGCGGTCCGGGGACCGAAGGCGAGGGCACAGGGGACTCCGCCTCGGGGGACATCGGCGCGGGGCCGGCACCCAGGGACACTCCTCGGGGCCCGGAGTCCTCCGCGGTCTGGGAGCTCGGTGGGATCCGGGGCGCGGACTGCGAGGTCTGCTCGGCGGGTTCCGGCTCGGCGCCGGTCCCGCGCCGCGGCGCGAACTTCACGGGGATGGCCACCAGGTGGCGGGTCCAGGTCGTGGAGCGCCAGTTCAGATCGCTCTCCGGAACGGACAGCTCGAGGTCGGGCAGCCGCATGAGCAGGGTGTCGATGGCGGTGTCCGCGATGGCCCGGGCGATCTCACGGCCGGGGCACTCGTGCGGGCCGCCGCCGAACGAGAGGTGGGAGCGGTTCCCGTACATGGCCGCATCGGTGTCGGGACGGATCTCCACGTCGAAGTTTCCGGCGGCCACCCCGAGCAGCAGCATGTCCCCGGCCTTGATGGGGTTACCGTCGAGCTCCGTGTCGTCGGTGGCCCACCGGGCGGGGACCACGATGGTCGGCGGCTCGTCCCAGAGCACCTGTTCCACGGCGTCGGGCAGGGTCATGTGGCCACCGGCCAGGGACGCGCGGAACCGCTGATCCGTCAGCACCATGCGAAGGACGCTGGCCATCAGACTGGTGGTGTTCTCGTTGGCGGCGATGAGGACGAGCCACAGGTGGTTGAGGATCTCGTCGTCATCAAGGCCCGCGCGGTGATCGATCAGCCATGACGCCAAGTCGGAGCCAGGTGCGGTGTGCTTGCGCGCTACGAGCTGGCCCAGCACCTCCCTGATGTACGCGTTGCTCTCGAGCGCCTTCTCCGAGCCCTTCACCAGCTCCGTCGCGGCCTCCACCAGGCGCGGACCGTACTCCTCGGGCATCCCGAGCAGCTGGGTCAGCACGATCATGGGGAGCTGCTGGGCGAACTGGCTGATCAGGTCGGCGTGCCCGGCGCCCGAGAAGTCGTCGATCAGGCGGTTGGAGAAGCGGGTGACATACCGGCGGACCCCACGCCGGTCGAATCGACCCATGCTCTCGTTGATCGCCTCGCGCAGCCGCCGGTGCTCTTCTCCGTCCGCGGACATGCAGTCCGGCCGCCAGGCGACCACGGGCAGCAGGGGGGAGTCGGCGGGAACCCGGCCTTCCTTCAACTCGCTCCAGAGGCGGGAGTCGTTGGAGAACCGGCTGGGTGTCCGCACGACCTCCAGAATCTCCCGGTAGCCGAGGACCAGCCACGCCGGCAGATCGCCTGTGAGCAGGACCGGCGCCACCGCTCCGTGCTTGGACCGCAGCTGCTCGAACATGCTCATGGGATCGGCTTCGTACTCGGGCCCGAAGAGCCGTACCCCTCCTCCGGTGTCCGCGTGGGCGTGAGCCGGACACCCGGGCGGTGGGGCGAGCGTGGAGTCGGGTCCTGTGGGGTCGAAAGGGGAGGGCGTCACTGTGACTCCGGAGTCGCGGTAGTGAGGGTGTGCAGGTAGCGCATGAGCGTCAGCAGGGCGTCACGACAGGAGGCCCGGTCGCGGGCGTCGCAGTCGATCATGGGCACGTAGTCGGGCAGGTCCATGGCCGCCCGGAGTTCGGACAGCGGATGGACCGGGGCGTCGGGGAAGGCGTTGATGGCGACCACGAAGGGCACGCCCCGGTCCTCGAGACGGCCGATCACATCGAAACTGACCTCCAGCCGCCGGGTGTCGACCAGGACGACCGCGCCCAGCGCGCCTTCGAACAGCCCGTTCCACAGGAACCAGAAGCGCTCCTGGCCGGGCGTGCCGAACAGGTAGAGCACCAGCTGCTCGTTCAGGCTGATCCGGCCGAAGTCCATGGCCACGGTGGTCGCGGTCTTGTGCTCCACCCCGGCGATGTCGTCCACACCGACACCGGCCTGGGTCATCGTCTCCTCGGTGGTCAGCGGCCGGATCTCACTCACCGAGCGGACCAGGGTGGTCTTTCCGACCCCGAAGCCTCCGACGATCACCACCTTGACGGCTGACGTGGCCGAGGCGGGGAGGGCGTCCTCGCTCCGGGGCCCCACGAGTGCCTCAGAGGTTGTGCAGTCCATGCATCACCGCCTCCAGAAGTTCGACATCGGGCAGCGCGGCGGCCGGGATCGGCGCGCGAGCCTCGACGTGGCCGCCGTCCAGGAGATCCGCAAGGAGCACCGTGACCGTGCTGACGGGCAGATGAATGTATGCGGAGATCTCGGCAACGGACAGCGGGTAGTTGCACATGCGTATGATCGCTGCGTGCTCGGGCTGCATGCCGGAGCCCGGCGCGCCCCGGGTCACGATCAGCGTGACCAGGTCGATGGGGGTCTGCTGGGCGGGGCGGCTCCGGCCTGACGTGACGACGTAGAGCCGCTCCGGTCCGCCCTCCTCCCAGTCCTGTTGCCGTTCCTGTTCCGGTCCTCCACTCGTCTCTTCGGGTCCGTCGCTCACGTGACCTGCCCGTCGGCCCGCGGTGGGCTGGTGAGGTGCTCGCCGATCCGGGCGACCAGGTCCCGCATGCGCTGCCCCATGAGGCCTGCGTCCACCCCTTCGTCGGCGAGCACCGCGAGATACGCCCCGGCACCGGCCGCCATCAGATAGAAGAAGCCTCCGCCGACTTCGATCACGACGAGCCGCATGTACCCGTCACCGTCAGGGAATTCGGCCGCGATGGCGGCCGACAGGCTCTGCAGTCCGGCACAGGCCGCGGCAAGGCGATCGGCGGTGTCCGTATCCGTACCGAACTGGGCCATGCACAAGCCGTCCGAGGACAGCACCACGACGTGGCGGGTCTGCGGAACGCCGGACGCCAGGTCCTTGAGCATCCAGTCCATGTTGAGCCGCTGCTGTGTCACTGACTTACTCTTCCTTGTCCAACGACTCATCGCTGTCCGGCCGGCCGGCGCCGTCCGGCGATGGTGTCTCTCCGGAAACACCGCTCTGGAAGGCGGCCAGCCACATCCCGGGCTGTACGGGCGGATCGGCGGGTGCCTGCTGGGGCTTGGGCACCATGGCGGAGGCCGCGGGCGCGGACCTCGCTCGCGGGGCGGCGGGGGCGGCCGGGGTACGGCGGCGCCGCTGCGGCAGGCCATGGGCGTTGTGCGGTGACGCGAGCGCCGACTCCTCGGCAGCCGCCGCAGTTTCGGCCTGCTGCGCCGGAAGGGGCTTGATCCTGGGCCTGGGCGGCGGCAGGGTGGCGGCCCGGGCAATCTGACCGCCGGGCGCGGGAGTTGCGGCTGTCAGGTCCTGAGGGACGATCAGGACCGCCCGAACGCCGCCGTATGCGGACGGGCGCAGGGAGACCTTGAAGCGGTTGGCCTGGGAGAGCCGGCCGACGACGGCCAGGCCGAGCCGCGGTGTCTCGCCGAGGTCGTCGAGGTCCAGGCCTGCCGAGGCCTGCTCCAGCACCCGCTCGGCGCGGCTGCGGGCCTCCTCGGTGAGGCCGACCCCGGCGTCCTCGATCTCGACGGCCACACCGGACTGGACCTCGATCGCGGTCAGATGGACGCGCGTTTGCGGGGGCGAATAGCGCGTGGCGTTGTCCAGGAGTTCGGCCAGCGCGTGGATCAGCGGCTCGATCGCGGGCCCCACGATCGCGACCTCGGCCACCGAGTGCAGATCGACCCGCCGGTAGTCGAGGATGCGGGACATGGCGCCGCGGAGCACATTGAACAGCGGCACCTTCTGCTGCCACTGGCGGCCGGGCCGGGCTCCACCGAGTACGGCGATGCTGTCCGCGAGGCGCCCGATGAGCGCGGTGCCGTGGTCGAGGTGCAGCAGGTCGCCGAAGACGTCCGGATCCTTGCCGTGCTTCTCCTCCATCTCCCGCAGGTCCTGCGCCTGCTGGTGGACGATGGCCTGCACACGTCGCGCGATGTTGACGAAGGCCCGCTGTGCGGAGTCCCTGAGGCCCTCCTCCGCCTCCACCGCTTCGACCACGGACCGCAGCAGCGCCTGGTGGGCGGCCTCGAACTCCGGATTGAGCCTGGACTCGAGGACGATGTCCTGCAGTACCTCTTCGCCCAGCGCGCCCGTCTGGAGCCGCGCCATCGCGGCGGGCAGCAGCTCCTTGGCGAGCCGGACCGTCTCGGCCTCCTGGTCGGCCAGACGTCCTCGCAGAAACGCCTCGTGCTGGGCAAACCGCCTCCGCAGTGCGGCGATCGTACGTCCACGGCGCACCGCCTCCAGGGCGACGACGGCTACGGCCACGGTCGCCGCCGCACCGCACCAGACGACCGGCGCGCGGGCTCCGGGAGGGGCGAGCCAGACGGCTGCCCCGGCGCAGACGGCCAGCAGAAAAGGAGGCAGTAACCACATGGGGGTGGAGGCGGGCCCCCAGTCATCGGGTGACGAGCCGGCACGGACCATCGGCATCCTCAAAAGCTTCAGGGAAGGAAAGGGGAAGGGACGAGAGAACATGCGGGAGTTCGGGCACCAGCGGGGCGGGGGCCTGAACACGTGCGACGACCGCAGTCACGCTCACCGGCACTGGGCCGCAGGGCGCTCACGGCGGTGATCCCGCACGAGGAAGCCGGTCCCAGGACGCCCGAGCCCTCGCGCGGTCAGCGGCGCGCAGCAGTCGGCACGACAGCTTGTAGTCGCCACAACGCGCTGCGCAACAGGGAGCATAGCCGCTCCGGGGCCGCTCGGCGGCTCAGGCTGCATATACCACAGGAATGTACGCACGTACGAAAAACATAAGCGGAGGTTTGCCTCAACTCCCCTATTCTGCCGGGGACTTGGCGCAATGCGGCGTCGTACCACTTACCGGGCGCACCCCGGATGGGGGCCCGGACGAAGCCTCGTACAGAACGCGAAGCGGCCTGGGGCGGGGGTATGTTGCCATCCACCGCAAGCCGCGAACAGGGCTGTGATTCCCTTCGCCGGACGCTAGCCGCCGATGTTCACGTCAATGCACGCGTAGAACGCATTGGCCGTGTCCGCGATGTTCCACACCGCGAGCACCTTCTGCTTGCCGCTGATGCCGCCGAAGTCGACCTGGTGCGTGACGGTCTCGCCCGGCTGGGCTCCTCCGTCGTCGAACTCGGCGACCTTCGTGCCACCGACGAAGTACTGCCAGGTGCTGGTGGAGTGCCGTGCGGTCAGCTTCCAGCTGAAGCCGGCCGTGCTGCCGACGGGCGTGACCGCCCAGCCCTTGCTGTCGTCGTCGAGCTCGGCGAACTGCGCGTTGCCGCCGCTGCAGCTCGTCAGGCCCTTCGGCCCTTCGACACTCTGCGGCTCGTACTTGATGGGACCGCAGGGTACGGTCCCCGCGGCGCACTGGGCCTGCCTGCTCGGGGGCGACGACACGTAGCCGTGTGCACTGGCCGTGCTCGCCGGAAGGCTCAGGGCGAGGAGAGGGGCGACACCCGCACCGATGACGACGGCCAGCTTCCTTTTCTTGTGCATGTCAACTCCTTCACAGCGGAGGCCGCCGTCAGGGTGGGGTGGCGGCCCCGCTGGTGGTGGGGGGACGTGAAGTCGTCAGTGGTCGGCCAGGGTCGGCGGCGCAGTCGCCCACAGAAGGGCAACTGCCAACAGGGCGACTCGAGTTCACGCCCGTGGACATTGGTCTAGACTTTACCCCTCGTCAGCCCTCGGTCAAGGGCACTCCCACCGACCTGCGTCTCTGCCCCAGACTGTGCGCATGGAGCTGCAGATCACCGCGACCTCGCCCGAGCACCCGGCCGCCCTCCTCGACCTGCCGTGGAGCGTCCCGCTGGCGGAATGGCCGGACGAGCACCTGGTCGCGCTGCCCCGCGGCATCTCACGCCACATCGTCCGGTTCGCGCGAGCGGGCGACGAAGTGGTCGCGGTGAAGGAGGTCGGCGAGTGGGCGGCCATACGCGAGTACGGGCTGCTGCGCGACCTCGACCGGCTCGCCGTCCCCGCGGTCGACGCGGTCGCGGTCGTCACCGGGCGGACCGGCGAGCGCGGCGAGCCGCTGGAGCCGGCCCTCGTGACCCGCCACCTCAAGGGCTCGCTGCCGTACCGCTCGATGTTCGAGACGACGATGCGGCCCGGCACGATCAAGCGGCTGCTCGACGCGCTCGCCGTACTGCTCGTGCGACTGCACCTCATCGGATTCGCCTGGGGGGACTGCTCGCTGTCCAACACCCTCTTCCGGCGCGACGCGGGCGCGTACGCCGCGTACCTGGTGGATGCGGAGACCGGACAGATCCAGCCGCAGCTCACGGGCGGGCAGCGGGAGTACGACGTCGAGATCGCGCGGGTGAACATCGCCGGCGAGCTGATGGACCTGGAGGCGGGCGGGTCCCTGCACCCCTCGGTGGACCCCGTGCTGTTCGGCCAGGCCATCGCCGAGCGGTACGACGAGCTGTGGCATGAACTGACCCGCCAGTCGGTCTACCCGCTCACCAAGCGGCACTACATCGACCGGCGCATCCGGCGCCTCAACGACCTCGGTTTCGACGTGGCCGAAATGCAGATCCAGCGCTCGCCGGACGGAGACGCGGTCACGTTCCTGCCGAAGGTCGTCGACGCGGGCCACCACCAGCGGCAGCTGCTGCGGCTCACCGGCATGGACGCGGAGGAGAACCAGGCGCGCAGCCTCCTCAACGACCTGGAGACCTGGATGGTCTCGCAGGACGACTACGCGCCGGGCGATCCTCTCGGCGCCCGCCCCGAGGTCCTCGCCCACCGATGGGTCCGCGACGTCTTCCGGCCGACCGTACGGGCCGTCCCCCGCGAGCTGCGCGGCTCCACCGACACCGCGCAGATCTACTACGAACTGCTGGAGCACCGCTGGCTGCTGTCCGAACGAGCGCAGCGCGACGTGGGTCTGGAAGCCACCGTCGAGGACTACGTGCGGACGGTGCTGCCGCACCATCCGGAGGTATGAGCATCCGGCACGGATGGACGCCTCAGCGGCGCACGGCGTACACGCTCCCGGCATCGTTGCCCACACAGACCCTGCCGCCCGCCGCGGCCAGGGCCGAGTCACGGGTCCGCCGGTGGTGAACTTCCAGCGGCGGCGTGACGGGCGGCCTGAGGAGCGGCCGGACGGAGAGCCGGACCGGTCGCGGTCCCACAGGAGGCCCGGACCGGCGATGCCGAGCGCCGCGGCGGTCCCGGTGCGCGAGACCGGCGGCGTGAATGGCCTGAACCGCCTCGGCCAGACCCGCGCCGAGCGCGCCAGCGAGGGCTCGGGCAGCACCCCGCACCGGGCGACCGCGCCCGACAGCGATACGCCCGGTACGTAGACGGTGGCCGGCCAGGGAGGCTCACCGTACGGGCCGGCGTCGACAACCGCTGCCGTGAACGCCGCTCACCGCTCCCGCCGCCGCGGGCTCCCGGGGCGGGCGGCGGCTCAGCGGAGGTGCGCAGGCGGGAGGTGCGCAGGCGGGAGGTGCGCGCCGAGTGGCGGTGGCCACCGTTCTCCGGGAGCCTGGCGGTGGCGGGGGATTTGACCCGGCCCGTGGCCGGACGGGGCCCAGGGCGGGGATTCACGTCGTTGGAGGCGCATCATGCCCGAGGTCACCGCTCCGTACGCGCCCGGAACCCCCTGCTGGGTCGATCTCATGGCCCCCGACCAGCAGGCCGCCCTGGACTTCTACCGCGATCTGTTCGGCTGGCAGGGCGAGATCGGTCCGCCCGAGTTCGGCGGCTACGCGACCTGCGAGCTGCACGGCAAGCCGGTCGCCGGGATCATGTCCGCGCAGCCGATGGGGGACCAGCCGGCGCCGCCCACCGTCTGGACGACCTACATCGCCTCCGCCGACACCGACGCGACGGCGCGGGCGATCACGGAGAACGGCGGCACCATCGTATTCCCCGCGGACGATGTCTCCACGCTCGGCCGGATGTTGATCGCCGCCGACCCGGACGGCGCGGTGTTCGGGGTCTGGCAGGCGAAGGACTTCCCCGGCGCCCGGATCGTCAACGAACCCGGTGCGGTGATCTGGAACGAGCTGGCGACCTGGGAGCCCGACCGGGCCCGTGAGTTCTACCCGGCCGCGCTCGGCATCGGCGTCTCCCTCATGGAGGGCTTCGAGGACTACTTCTCGCTCGACGCGGGCGGCCGCACGGTCGGCGGCATGCGGCCCCAGGGTGAGGAGACGCCGAAGGAAGTGCCCTCGCACTGGCTCACGTACTTCGCCGTCGACGACACGGACTCCACGGTGGACGCCCTGGTCAGGGCGGGTGGCACGGTGCTGCAGCCGGCGTTCGACATGCCGGCGGGGCGGATGGCCGTGGTCCAGGACCCGCAGGGCGCGGTGTTCGCGGTCCTCAAGCCGGTCCCCGTCACGCCGCCTGCCTAGGAGCGGCCGGTCAGCGGGCGGCTGCCGCCCGACATGCGGCCTCCATCCCGTGGTGGGAGGCTTCGCGTATGGCAACCGCCCTCAGCAGCGCGATCACGCTGCGCATCAACGGGGAGGACCGTTCCCTCACCCTCGACAACCGCGTGACCCTGCTCGACGCGCTCCGGGAGCATCTCCGGCTGACCGGTGCGAAGAAGGGCTGCGACCACGGGCAGTGCGGGGCGTGCACAGTCCTCATGGACGGGCGCCGGGTGAACAGCTGCCTCGTCCTGGCCGTCGCCGCGGCCGGACACGACATCGTCTCCATCGAGGGTGTCGCCGCACTCGACCCGACGAGCGATCTGCATCCCGTACAGCGGGCGTTCATCGACCACGACGGCTTCCAGTGCGGCTACTGCACGCCGGGGCAGATCTGTTCGGCGATCGGTGCGCTCGACGAGGCGGCGCGCGGCTGGCCCAGTCACGTCACCGAGGATGTGGCGGCAGGGATTTCCTCGCCGAGCGCTCTGGACGCGGACGATGTCCGCGAGCGGATGAGCGGCAACCTGTGCCGCTGCGCGGCCTACGTCGGCATCGTGGACGCGATCCTCGAGGCGGCAGGTGCGGCGGACGGCGCGAGCGGGAGCGGGCAGCGCGCCTCCGCCGCGGGATCCGCTCCCCGGCCGGCCACGGGAGCCGCACGATGAGGCCCTTCGCGTACGAGCGCGTCACCGAACCCGAGGCTGCGGCCAACCTTGTGGCGGACCGTCCGGACGCGATGTATCTCGCGGGCGGCACCAACCTCGTGGACCTGATGAAACTCGGCGTCGCCAGGCCCGCGGTGCTCGTGGACATCTCCGGGCTGCCCTACGACCGGATCGAGCACCGGCCCGACGGCGGCGTGCTGATCGGTGCGACCGTGCGCAACGGCGAGCTGGCCGGCGACCGCGGTGTCCGCGAGCGCTTCCCGCTGCTCGCCGAGGCACTGTTGTCCGGGGCTTCCGGCCAGCTGAGGACGCTGGCCACCACCGGCGGGAATCTGCTGCAGCGCACCCGCTGCGTGTACTTCCAGGACGTCACCAAGCCGTGCAACAAGCGCGAGCCGGGAGCGGGCTGTTCGGCCATCCACGGCAGTCACCGCGACCTCGCCGTAATCGGCACGTCGGACGCCTGCGTGGCCACCCACCCCTCGGATATGGCGGTGGCGCTGGCCGCCCTCGATGCCACGGTGCATCTGCAACGCAACTGCGGCACGGACCGGGTGCCGCTCTCGGAGTTCTACCTCCTGCCCGGTGACAGGCCCGACCAGGAAACGGTGCTGGGGTCCGGTGACCTGGTCTCCGGCGTCGAGCTGCCGCCGCCTCCCGCCGGGGCGGCCATGCGCTACCGCAAGGTCCGCGACCGCTGGTCCTACGCCTTCGCGGTGGTCTCGGTCGCCGCCGTGGTCGCGACCGGGCCCGACGGCGCGCTCCGCGACATCCGGCTCGCGCTCGGCGGAGTCGCCCCGAAGCCGTGGCGGGCCCGGCGGGCCGAGGAACTGCTGACGGGCCGGCAGCCGACGCGGGACCTGCTCCGGTCCGCCGCGCGGGCCGAGTTCGAGCCTGCGCGCCCCCTCCCCCACAACGCATTCAAGATCGACCTCGCCGTCGACGTGATCGCGGCGAGCGTGCTGGATCTCGCGGGCGGAGCGGGCGGAGAGCGGGCATGACCACGCTGGAGCGGTCCGTCGGCGCGCCGGTCTCGCGGGTCGAGGGACGCGACAAGGTCACCGGGGCCGCGCTCTACGCGTACGAGTACCCGGTGCGGGACGTGGTGTACGCCTGGGCCGTGCAGTCGACGGTCGCGCGCGGTCGCGTACGCGCCGTGGACGGCAGCGCCGCGCTGGCCCAGCCGGACGTCCTCGCGGTGCTGGACAGCGGCAGCGTCCCCCAGCTGCACCATGCCGACGACCCCGAGCTGGCCGTGCTGCAGTCCCCCGAAGTCGCCCACCGCGGGCAGATCGTCGCCGCCGTGGTCGCGACCACGCTGGAGGCGGCGCGCGAGGGTGCCGCGGCGGTACGGGTGGAGTACGACGAGGAGGAGCACGACGCCCTGCTGCGCGCGGACGATCCGCGGATCTACGTGCCGGACGCGGTCAACGGGGGCTTCCCCGGCGAGCTGGAGTCCGGTGACGTCGAGAGCGCGCTGGCCACGGCCCCGGTCGCCGTCGACGCCACGTACACGACGCCGCCCGAGCACGCCTGCCCCATGGAGCCGCACGCCACGATCGCGGTCTGGGAGGGCGACACGCTGACCCTCTACAACGGCGACCAGGGGCCGTGGGTGTCCGCGACCGTGCTCGCCGCGCTCTTCGGCCTCCCCGCCGAGTCCGTGCACATCGTCGCGGATCACGTGGGCGGCGGCTTCGGCTCCAAAGGCCTCCCCCGCCCGCCGACCGTGCTCGCCGCCCTGGCCGCCCGGGCCGTCGGCAGGCCGGTCAAACTCGCCGTCACCAGGCAGCAGATGTTCACGATGGTCTCCTACCGGACGCCGACCGTGCAGCGCGTGCGCCTCGGCGCGGAGAAGGACGGCCGGCTCACCGCCATCTGGCACGACGCCGTCCAGCAGAGCTCCAGAATCGCCGAGTTCTGCGAGCAGACGGTCACGCCCACCCGCGTCATGTACGCCGCCCCCAACCGGCGTACGACGCACCGGCTCCTGCGCCTCGACGTGCCGACCCCTTCCTGGATGCGGGCCCCGGGCGAAACACCGGGCATGTTCGCGCTCGAGTCCGCCATGGACGAGCTGGCGTACGCGCTGGCCATGGACCCCATCGAACTGCGCGTGGCCAACGAGCCGTCCGTGGACCCGGAGTCCGGGCTGCCGTTCAGCAGCCGCAATCTCGTCGCGTGTCTGCGGGAGGGCGCGGCCCGCTTCGGCTGGGACCGCCGGGACCCCACTCCCGGCGTCCGCCGCGACGGCCGCTGGCTCCTCGGAACCGGCGTCGCGGCCTCCAACTACCCCGTCTATCTCATGCCGGCCACCGCCACCGCGCGCGTGGAGCCCGACGGCAGGTTCCTCGTACGGATCGCGGCGGCCGACATCGGCACGGGAGCCCGTACGGCCCTGACGCAGGTGGCGGCGGACGAACTCGGCGCGCCGCTGGACCAGGTGACCGTGGAGGTCGGGCGCAGCGCCTACGGTGCCGCCCCGTACGCCGGCGGGTCCCTGGGAATGGGCTCCTGGGGGTGGGCCGTGGGCAAGGCATGCCGGGCGCTGGCCGCGGAACTCGACGACAGATCCCGGGCGGTTCCGCCAGGCGGTCTGGAGGTACGGGCGGACACGACCGAGGACTTCCGGGCCAGGAAGAACCTCTCGCGGTACTCCTTCGGGGCGCAGTTCGCGGATGTCCGGGTCGACGCCGACACCGGGCAGGTCCGGGTCGACCGGTTGCTCGGCGTCTTCGCGGCGGGCCGCATCATCAACGCCCGTACCGCGCGCTCGCAGCTCATCGGCGGCATGTGCATGGGCCTGTCCATGGCCCTGCACGAAACCCTCGAAATGGACCCGCGGTTCGGCGACTTCGCCAACCACGACCTGGCCACGTACCACGTGGCGGCGCACGCCGATATCCGCGCCGTGGAGGCCCACTGGCTCGAAGAGCAGGATGAGGAGCTCAACCCGATCGGCGCCAAGGGCATCGGCGAACTCGGCATCGTCGGCACCGCGGCGGCCATCGCGAACGCCGTCCACCACGCGACGGGTGTCCGCGTCCGGGACCTGCCGATCCTGCTGGAGCGTGTCCGGTCCGGTCCGGCCACCGCCTGACGGGCGTGGACGGCCCGAGGAGCTCGATCGGCTCGATCGGCCGATCGGCTCGATCGGCTCGACCAAGCTGATTAGCTCATACGTTCTAATCCGAGCGTAGACTGTCGCCATGGCCATTCACCTGCAGGGCTCGCTCTTCGACGAGACCGACGAGGTCGGCCTGCGGTCGCTGGGCCCCATCCGCCGCACGCCGCTCGGCCGCGGCGCGTGGATCGACGTACTGCCGGGCTGGCTGACCGGCGCCGACGCGCTGTTCGAGTCGCTCGCCACCTCCGTGCCCTGGCGCGCCGAGCAGCGGCGGATGTACGAGCGCGTGGTCGATGTGCCACGGCTGCTGGCCTTCTACGGGGCGGACGATCCCCTGCCCCATCCGGTGCTGGCGGAGGCCCGTACGGCGCTCAGCGGGCACTACGCGGAGGAACTGGGCGAGCCCTTCACCACCGCGGGACTCTGCTACTACCGCGACGGCCACGACAGCGTCGCCTGGCACGGGGACAGGATCGGCCGCGGCGACACCGAGGACACGATGGTCGCCATCGTCTCCGTCGGAGAACCGCGGTCCTTGCTCCTGCGGCCGCGGGAGGATCACGGGCGGACGGTCCGGCAATCACTGGGCCACGGCGACCTGATCGTCATGGGCGGCTCGTGCCAGCGCACCTGGGAGCACTCGATCCCCAAGACCAACAGGCCCGTCGGCCCCCGCATCAGCATCCAGTTCCGGCCGCACGACGTGGCCTGAGACGAACCCGTCGACCGCCCCACGCCCCGGCCCCCCTGCGCACAACCCCTTCCCCTTGCCTGCGCCCATAGCAAGAGTTATAGTCTCTAACTAAAGCGAGGTACCGTAACGAATTGCTCATGGAGGAGCCGTCATGTCTGCTGCCGAACGCGACGAACTGCACGTCGTCCTGGGGTCGGGACCCGCCGGCACCGCCCTCGCCGCCGAGCTGGCGCGCAGGGGGCGCGAGGTCCGCCTCGTGAACCGCTCAGGGTCGGGACCCGCCATCGAGGGGGTGGACCGCGTCGCCGGGGACGCGAGCAGCGCCGAGCAGATGCGCGCTGCCATGACGGGCGCCGCGGTCGCCTACCACTGCGTCAACGTGGGGTACGAACTCCAGGTCCAGGTGATGCCCGGCATCCAGCAGGCGGTCCTCGCGGCGGCCGAGGCCACCGGGGCGCGCCTGGTGGTGCTCGACACCCTCTACCCGTACGGGAACACCGGCGGCGCGGTGATGACGGAGGACACCCCTTGGCGGGCGACCACCCGCAAAGGCCGGATGCGCGCCGAGCTCGACCAGAACTACCTGACCGCCCACCGCGAAGGCCGGGCCCGCGTCGTGCTGGGGCGCTCCGCAGACTTCGTGGGGCCCGGGGTCGTCAACTCCACGCTGGGCGGCGCGGTCTTCCCCGGCGCGCTCGCCGGCGGGGAGGTCCTGGCCCTGGGCGACATCGACCTCCCGCACAGCTGCACCGCCATCGGCGATGTGGCCGCGGGCCTGGCCACACTGGGCGAACACCCCGAGGCCGACGGCCGGGTATGGCACCTGCCCACCGCACCCGCACTCACGACGCGCGAGGTCCACACGATGATCGAGGAGCGCGTCGGGCGTCCGCTGAACCTCGTGGTCCTGGAGGAGGCCCGCCCCTTCGGCCCGTTCGACAAGGTGTTCATGGACGAGTACGCCGAGATGTTCTACCAGCACACCGAGCCGCAGATCATGGATTCATCCGCCTTCGAGCGCGCCTTCGGGGTGCACCCGGCCCCGATGAGCGAGACGCTCGACGCCACGCTGTCCTGGTACCGCGACTGGCTTGCCGGCCGGTGAGGCCCGGTCACGTCCGCCTGCCCTGACCCGGGCCAACGGCCCGTGGGGCAGCGGGCGTTGCAGCGCGGAAGACGGCCGTCGCCGTGCCGGCTGAGCGGCGAGCGGAGCGAGGACTACGGCATGGTCATGGCCGGCGGCGCTTCATCGCGGACCTGGCGAAAGGTGCGGTTCGCGGCTGACGCTCTCGAGCGCGGCGAGCCGGGCGTCGGCCCGGTCGGGGGCGTAGAGGTGCTCGACGACCATCGCGGCGGCCCCGGTCAGCCCCGCGCGCTCGCCGAGCGAGGAGGTGACGACCTGGAGGTTGGCGGTCGTACGCGGCATGGCGCGCTGGTAGAGGAGTTCGCGCACGCCCGTGAGGAACGGCGTCCCCGCGAGATCCCCGGCGATCATCAGCACACCCGGGTTGAGCAGGGTGACCACGGTGGCCAGCACCTCCCCCACCCGACGGCCCGCCTCCCGGGCCAGCCGGACGGCCTCGGGCCGGCCGGCCGCGAGATGCTCGCGCACCCCGGAGCCCGAGGCGGCCGGGAGGCCGAGCGCGCTGAGCTGCCCGGCGAGCGCGCGGCCGCTCGCGACAGCGGCGAGGCAGCCGAACGAGCCGCACATGCACAGGGCGTCGGTGCGGTCGGGCAGCCGGATGTGCCCGATGTCTCCCGCGCCGCCGTCGATGCCCCGGTAGATCTCCCCGCCCACCACGACCCCGGCGCCGATCCCCGTGGACACCTTGACCAGGAGGAAGGCGCCGCAGTCACGGAATCCGGCGCGCTGTTCGGCGTACGCCATGAGGTTCGCGTCGTTGTCCAGCAGGACGGGCAGCGGGTCCGACGACACGGGGCCGACGTGCTCGGCGTAGGCCTCCCGCATGCGCCGGCGGACCGGGTAGCGGTCCCAGCCGGGCATGATCGGCGGCTGGACGACCTGCCCGGCCTCCCAGTCCACGGGTCCCGGCACGGAGAGTCCTATGCCGCAGACCTTTCCCGGCTCGGTGCCCGCCTCCGCCAGCAGCGGCCCGAACCACTCGGCGAGCCGGACCAGCACCTTGTCCGGCCCGTCCTCGAGCAGCAGGGGCTCGGTCCGCTCGGCCAGGACCGTGCCCGCGAGGTCGAAGACGGCGAGACGGGCGTGGCGGGTCTCCAGGGCCGCGGCGAGCACGACGGCGTGCGCGGCGTCGAACTCCAGCCGGGTGGAGGGGCGGCCGCCGGTCGAGATGCCGGCGCGGTCGCGCAGCCACTCCGCCCGGAACAGCTGGTCGAGCCGGTGGCCGACGGTGGACCGGGACAGCCCCGTGGCCTCCTGGAGCTCGCCCCTGGTCGTGGCCTCGCCGGTGCGGATCAGCCGTAGCAGGTGGCCGGCGCTCGCCTGATTCCCCGTCATCCCGTCCTCGTCTCGTCAGCCGTCACGGCCAGGCTACGGCGAGTGCGGTCGCGATCGCCTCCGACCGCGGGGAACTTCCACGTGTGCCAAGTCCTCCCGCACTTACGGCCGTTGTTCATGCATCAGAGCACTACTTTTGTATGTTGCCAAGGCATAACCTTGATATATCTTCGACGTTAAGCGAGCACCCAAACCCTCGGAGTCCCGTGTGGAACGCGTGCACATGCCCAGGACCGCCTGCCAGGAACAGCTGCTGCCCGGCGAGACCCTCCAGCAGAAATGGGAGTTCGCGCAGGACGCGGGCTATGACGCGATCGAGCTGCGCGGGGGCCCGGGCGGCTTCCGCTTCCGCGACCGGCTGCCCGAGCTGCGCCGGGCCCTCGCCGACGGGGTCGTCATGCCGACCGTCTGCGCGCAGATCCCTCAGTTCTGCGGGGCGTTCGAGGAGGAGCAGCGGCGCGACGCCATCGTGCAGCTGAAGTCCCAACTCTCGGTGATCGCCGAACTCGGCGGGCTCGGCGCGCAGGCCCCCGCCTCGTACGGCATGTTCTCCCGCGGCCTGCCGCCTTTCGAGCCCGCGCGGCCGGCGGACGAGGAACGGGAGGAGCTGCTCGCGGGCGTCACCGAGCTGGGCGAGCATGCGAAGCGGGAAGGCGTGGTCCTCTTCCTCGAGCCGCTGAACCGCTACGAGGACCACCTCGTCAACAGGCTCGGCCAGGCAGTGGAGTTGATCCGTACGGTCGGCATGGACTCGGTGCGGATCGGCATCGCCAGCTTTCACATGAACATCGAGGAGAGCGATCCGGCCGCCGCGATCCTCGCCGCCGCGCCGTACATCGGCCATGCGCACGTGAGCGACTCCAACCGGTACCAGCCGGGCGCCGGTCACCTCGACTGGCCCGCCTGGCTCGGTGCGCTGGACGCGGCGGGCTACGACGGCCATCTCACGGTCGCCTGCCGGCTGAGCGGCGATCCCGCCCAGGCCCTGCGGTCCATCCCGGCCTTCCTCCACCGGGCCGCGACGTGACGGCCGGGCTCCTCGAATCCCATGTCACGCGGGGCCGGGACGGGGACGACGAGCGGTCGCTGCGGCGCGCCGCCACCCGCGTACTGCTGCGCAACTGGACGGGTGGAGCGACCGTGCCCTCCCGCTCGCTGTATCCGCACCAGTGGAGCTGGGATTCCGCGTTCATCGCGATCGGGCTGCGGCACGTCTCGCCCCGCCGGGCGCAACGGGAGCTGGAGACGCTGCTCGGCGCCCAGTGGGGCGACGGCCGGATCCCGCACATCGTCTTCAATCCGGCCGTGCCGCTCGACGCCTACTTCCCCGGCCCCGACTTCTGGCGCTCCTCGGAGGCGGGGCGGGGTGCAGGCGCGCCGCGCTCCACCGAGACCTCCGGGATCGTACAGCCGCCGGTCCACGCGCTGGCCGCCTGGCTGGTGCACCTGGCGGATCCGGCGGAGTCCCGGCGCCGCGGCTTCCTGCCCCGGGTCTTTCCGCGGCTGGCCGCATGGCACCGCTATCTGACGGACCGTCGGGACCTCGGCGGCCACGGACTCGCCGCCGTCGTCCACCCCTGGGAGCCGGGCCTGGACAACAGCCCGAGCTGGGACGCCCCGCTGCGGCGCGTCGAGCCCGCGCCGGACAGCTCGTTCCGCCGCGCCGACCTCGCCCACAGCCCGGCCGCCGACCGCCCCACCGACCTCGACTACGGGCGCTACGTACGGCTGGCCGCCACCTATCGCGACCACGCCTACGACGACGGGCGCACCCCGCACGCCTTCGCCGTCGAGGACCCGTCCTTCAACGCTCTGCGCATCGCCTCCGAGCACGCACTGGCGCGGATCGCTGACGCCGTGGGCGCCGACCCCGCGGGGCTCCGGGAGCGCGCCCGTGTCACCACCCGCGCCCTGGTGGAGCGGCTGTGGGAGCCGGCCGCCGGGATCTTCGTCTGCCGCGATCTGCGATCCGGCCTGACCTGCCCCGACCGCACCGTGTCCGGGCTGGTGCCGCTGATCGTGCCGGACCTGCCCCGGGAGGTCGCGGACGCGTTGCTGGCGACCGCGCGCGGCGAGCACTTCGCGCTCGGGAAGGTCCATCTGGTGCCGAGCTACGACTTGTTGGGGCCGGAGTTCGACGGCAGCCGCTACTGGCGCGGGCCCAGCTGGTTCAACATGGCCTGGCTCCTGCACGGCGGGCTGCGCGCGCACGGGGAGTACGGCGAGGCGGAGCGGCTGCGCGAGACCTCTCTGACGGCCGCGCACGCCACGGACTTCGCGGAGTACGTGGACCCGTACAGCGGCGAGGGCCGGGGCATCCGCGGCTTCAGCTGGACCGCGGCCCTGGCACTTGACCTGCTGTACGCGGACCGGGACGCGCACGGCGCGTTCGGTTTACGGAATGACGAAGGGGAGGGGTGAGCGCTATGACGGGACGTCATCTGCTGGTCCACGAGGGCGCCTTCGCGATCGTGACCGACTCCGGCGACATCACGGGGGTGCGCGGCACCTCTCCTGACGGGCTGTTCGCCCGGGACGCCCGGCACCTGAGCCGCTGGCAGCTGACCGTAGACGGCGCACCGCTCGACGTGCTGGTGACCGCCGGGCAGTCCGGGCCCCAGCGACCGCTGAGCACGGTGCTCACCCCGCCCGCCGGCCGTGACCGGCCGCCCGCGTTCACCGTCTTCCGCGAGCAGGCGGTGGGCGACCGGGCCCTGGCCGAGCGCATACGGCTGGCGAGCAACCGCCCGGAGCCGACGACGGCCCGCATCTCCCTGACCGTGGACGCCGACTTCGCGGACCAGTTCGAGCTCCGCTCCGACCACCGCTCGTACGACAAGAACGGCGCCGTACGGACCGCCGAAGCGCTGCGCGAGGGGGTGGTCTTCGGGTACGAGCGGACGGCGACGGACGATGGTCCCGCGTGGCGTTCGCGCACGGTGGTCAGCAGCAGGCCGGCACCGGACGCCGTCCACCGGCCGTCCGAGGGCACCGAGCACACGCTGGAGTGGCACCTCGCGCTGCCCCCGCACGGCAGCGTGGCGATCCTGCTCCAGGCGTACGCGCTGCCCTCGGGAGTCCGCGGTGCGCCCCGGGCCGCGCTCCGGTCCCCGCGCGAGGTCGTGGCACGGCATTCGGCGGACCGGGCCGTCTTCATCCGTGCCACCCCCAGGCCGCGCCAACTGACCGGCTGGACCGAGCTGGCCAGCGCCTGCAAGCAGGGCCTGGCCGACCTGGCGGGCCTGCGCGTGCCGGCCGCCGGCCCCGACGGGGAGCCGCTGCGCGTGCCCGGCGCCGGTATCCCCTGGTTTCTCACCCTCTTCGGCCGCGACGCCCTGATCACCTCGCTGTTCGCCCTTCCGTACCGGCCGGAACTGGCCGCCGCCGCCCTCCCCGCGCTCGCCGCGGCCCAGGGCACGGTCCACGATCCGGCCCGTCAGGAGCAGCCCGGCCGCATCGTCCACGAGATCCGGCACGGCGAACTCGCCCGCTTCCGCCAGGTCCCGTACGGCCGTTACTACGGCGCCGTCGACGCCACCCCGCTCTTCCTCACGCTCCTCCACGCCTACACCGAGCGGACGGCCGACGACGCGCTCGCCCGCCGCCTCGAACCACAGGCCCGCGCCGCCGTCGAGTGGATGTTCCAGGACGGCGGCCTCGAGCGGCACGGCTGGCTCGTGTACTCCTCGGACGCCGAACGGGGCGGCCTGGCCAACCAGAGCTGGAAGGACTCCCCGGGCGCGATCTGTTTCAGCGACGGAAGGCCAGCGCAGGGGCCCGTCGCGGTGGCGGAGGTCCAGGGGTACGCGTACGACGCCCTGGTCCGCACCGCCGCCCTCGCCCGTAAGACATGGGACGATCCGCACTTGGCCGACGGTCTCGAGGAGGCGGCGTTCGAGCTGCGCGGGCGTTTCTGCCGGGAGTTCTGGATGCCGCGGGCCGCCTTTCCCGCCCTTGCCCTCGACGGCGAGGGCCGCCAGGTCGACGCGCTGGCATCGGACGCCGGTCACCTGCTGTGGTCCGGAATCCTCGAGGAGGCAGAGGCCGAGACGGTCGGCCGCAGGCTGCTCGAGCCGGACTTCTTCTCCGGCTGGGGCATCCGCACCCTCGCCGCGGGCCAGGCTCCGTACCACCCGCTGTCGTACCACAGGGGCTCGATCTGGCCGCACGACAACGCGCTCGTGGTCCTCGGCCTGGCCCGCTACGGGCTGCGGGAGGAGGCCCTCGCGGTGATCCGCGGGCTTGTGGAGGCGGCGGCCGTGCACGGGTGGCGGCTTCCGGAGGTGCTGGCCGGGTACGGGCGCGACGAACACCCGACGCCCGTGCCGTATCCGCACTCGTGCTCCCCGCAGGCGTGGGCGGCCGCCACCCCGCTCGCCCTGCTCACTGCCTGGGCTCCCGGGCGTCCCTGAGGCCGGGCCGGCCCTTCACCCCGGCGCGGGGGCGGCGGCGGTCAGGACGGCGCGGCCTGCTGCTCCGCTTCGCCGAACCGCGCGAGGGCGAGCGCGCCCGCGATCGAGAGCACGAATCCGGTGACGGCCAGCGGGGCGAGCCCGTGCCGGGTGGTGTCGCCGAGCCGGGCCACGCCGAACACCGCGGGCCGGACGGGGCCCCCTGCAGCCATGCGCGCGCCCATGGCCTGCAGGACCGTCGCCGTGCCTGTACTCACGGCGGCGCGAGCGCGAAGGCGATGCCAACCATGGACGGACCGTAGCGGCGTGCGTCCGGCGGACCGCGGATTGAGGCGAGTCGTCAGACGAGAGCCTCGTGGACGAAGCACCACCGCCAGTCCTCGCCGGGCTCGAACGAGGCGATGACGGGATGGCGGTCCTCGCTCGCGTGCCCGCGGGCGTGCCTGTGCGGCGAGGAGTCACAGCAGCCGACATGGCCGCAGGTCAGACAGAGTCGCAGATGCACCCACAGGGAGCCGATCCGCAGGCAGTCCTCGCACCCCTCCGGCGTACGCGGCTCCACCTGCCGAACCATCGACAGGTGCGGATCGGGTTCCGAGATCACCCGGCGGCGTCCGGGTCAGGTCACCGGCGGCGGCGCCCGCACTGCGGCAGGCCGTCGATCAGCAAGGACACGCCGATGCCGAGCATCCAGACGTCCTTGGCCAGCGGCAGACCCTGCTCCGTCCAGCGCAGGCTTCCCTCCTGCCGCATGCCGGGCGTCCGCAGGTACAGGCCGAGGGTGCCGAGCGAGAAAGCGGTCAGGCCGGCCCCCGCGGCGGCCGCCGGGACGACGGGGAGCAGCAGAGCTCCGGCGAGCGCGAGTTCCACCCTCGAGAGGAGCCGGGTGAACCGCTCGGCCTCGAGCTTGCCGAAGAACGGGTAGCTGCCGGTGGCGAAGCCGTGCAGCTGCCCGGCGGTCGCCTCGTCCGCATCCACCTTCGACACCCCGGAGTTGAGCAGAAAGGCTCCGGCGCTGAGCCTGAGCGGAAGTTGCCGGGCCAGGGACCGTGGGTTCATGAGACCACCTCCCGTTCTCCATCCACGCTAACGGGGCAAGGCGGTACCCGCATCGGCGGCGACCCCCGCCACGGGCCCTGCGGGAGCCCACGTCAGCGCAGGTCACGGCCGGGAATAGGACGGCGCGCCGGACCGTTGAGGAGATAGTTGAACGAACAACTACAGAGGCTGGTGAGCACGATGCAGTTCGGGATCTTCACCGTCGGTGATGTCACGCCCGACCCCACCACCGGCAGGACCCCCACCGAGCACGAGCGGATCAAGGCCATGGTCGCCATCGCGCTCAAGGCGGAGGAGGTCGGTCTCGACGTCTTCGCGACGGGCGAGCACCACAATCCGCCGTTCGTACCGTCCTCGCCGACGACCATGCTCGGCTACGTCGCGGCGCGCACCGAGCGCCTCATCCTCTCCACCTCGACGACGCTGATCACGACGAACGACCCCGTAAAGATCGCCGAGGACTTCGCGATGCTGCAGCACCTGGCCGACGGGCGGGTCGACCTGATGCTGGGGCGCGGCAACACCGGCCCGGTGTACCCGTGGTTCGGGCAGGACATCCGGCAGGGCATCCCGCTCGCCATCGAGAACTACGCACTGCTGCACCGGCTGTGGCGCGAGGACGTCGTGGACTGGCAGGGCCGGTTCCGTACGCCGCTGCAGGGGTTCACCTCCACCCCGCGTCCGCTCGACGGGGTGCCGCCGTTCGTCTGGCACGGCTCGATCCGCAGCCCGGAGATCGCCGAACAGGCCGCGTACTACGGCGACGGGTTCTTCGCCAACAACATCTTCTGGCCCAGGGAGCACTTCCAGCGGCTGATCGACCTGTACCGGGAGCGGTACGCGCAGTACGGGCACGGCACGGCCGAGCAGGCCGTCGTCGGGCTCGGCGGCCAGGTGTTCATGCGCAGGAACTCCCAGGACGCCGTACGCGAGTTCCGCCCCTACTTCGACAACGCGCCCGTCTACGGGCACGGCCCCTCTCTGGAGGAGTTCACCGCGGAGACCCCGCTCACCGTGGGCAGTCCGCAGGAGGTCATCGAGAAGACCCTGACGTTCCGGGAGTCTTTCGGCGACTACCAGCGCCCGCTGTTCCTGATGGACCACGCCGGGCTGCCGCTGAGGACCGTACTCGAGCAGCTCGACCTCCTCGGCGAGGAGGTCGTACCCGTCCTGCGCAAGGAGTTCGCCTCGGGGCGGCCGGCCGAGGTGCCGGACGGCCCGGCTCATGCCGCGCTGGTCGCCCGCCGCGACGCCGACGCCGAGGCCGCGGCCACCGCCAACGCCAACGCCAACGAAGACACCGACACCGACACCGACACCGACACCGTATCCAACGGCCCGGCACCGGCTCCGGCGGAGCCGGTGAAGGAGGAAAGATGGAGCCGTTGAAGCTCGTGGTCGTCTCCGCCGGTCTCAGCCGACCGTCGTCGACCCGCCTGCTGGCCGACCGGCTGACGGAGGCGACCGGGAAACACCTGGACGGTGAGAGCCGCACGGCCGACGTACGCGTCGTCGAACTGCGCGGTCTGGCCACGGACATCGCCAACAACTTCGTGACCGGCTTCCCCGCCGCCGCCCTCCGCGAGGCGATCGAGGCGGTGTCGGAAGCCGACGGCATCATCGCCGTCACGCCGATCTTCACCGCCTCCTACAGCGGTCTGTTCAAGTCGTTCTTCGACGTCATCGACAACACCGCGCTCGCCGGAAAGCCGGCGCTGATCGCGGCGACGGGCGGCACGGCGCGGCACTCACTCGCCCTCGAGCACGCGCTGCGCCCGCTGTTCGTGTACCTGCGCGCGCTCGTCGTACCGACCGCCGTCTTCGCCGCGTCCGAGGACTGGGGCGGCGGCGACGCGCACACGGACGGGCTGGCCGCCCGCGTCGACCGTGCGGCCGGGGAGCTGGCCGAGCTGATGCTCAGCAGACCGCGGGCCCCCGAGCCGCCCGCCGCCGTGACCCCCTCCGAGCAGCAACTTGCGGCGCTGAGGCTCGACTAGCACCCTGCGGATCAAGGCGCCCGCGGCGGCTTCTCCCCGGGTCATGCGCTCCCCCGCGACCGCTGGGAGGCGCCCCCATCCCGAAAACTGAGGCTCTGCCCCGCGGGTCGCTCGCCGCGCAGCGGGCCGCCTGGTCCGGGGTGCGCGCCGCGCTGATCCGCCGGGCGGCCATGTCGTCCGGGCCTGCGACGAGACCGACGACGCAGCGCCGGCGGCGGCCACGGGCCGGGCGGGCCGCGGGATGCGCGCTGGCCGGCGGCCAGGCGGGGACTTCCCCGTGCTGCTCATCCACGGCACGGTCGCCGGCGTGTGGCACCAGCGCAGGTCCCGCCGCCGCGTCGGCATCACAGTGGAACCCCGGGGCTCAGCCGTGCCCGGCGCGGCGAGAGCTGGACGACCAGGTGGCGCGCATCGGGGGAGATCCTCGAAGCGACACCGTGGCCGACGATCGGCACGGTGACCGTCGGCGGACACGCCTGACCGGACATCCGCAGGCGACGCGGACTCCCCCTCTTCCCGCCCTCGTATCCTCACTTGCCCGGACAACTTGACAATTGCCTGGTCTGGATCCTTTTCTGAATGACATAGGGGCAATCTCCGTAGCTGCAGGTCACGGCCCATCACGGTAGGTGGAACCCGCGCCCGCACCCGGGCGCGCGGAAGGCCGTGAGGATGGGAGCTGACATGACACGCCCGGTCGGTATTGACCTCGGTACGACGAACTCGGTGGTCAGCGTCCTGGAGGGCGGTGAGCCCACGGTCATCCCGAACACCGAGGGTGCGCGGACGACCCCGTCAGTGGTCGCCTTCGCCAAGAACGGCGACGTGCTCGTCGGCGAGGTCGCCAAGCGCCAGGCCGTGACCAACGTCGACCGCACCGCCCGGTCGGTCAAGCGCCATATGGGCGAGGCGGACTGGCGGTTCCCGGACACCGGGGATGTGGACGGCAAGCGGTACACGGCGCAGGAGATCTCCGCGCGCGTGCTGCAGAAGCTGAAGCGGGACGCGGAGGCGTACCTCGGAGAGGACGTGACGGACGCCGTCGTGACCGTGCCCGCGTACTTCAACGACTCCCAGCGCACCGCCACCAAGGAGGCCGGCGAGATCGCGGGCCTCAATGTGCTGCGGATCATCAACGAGCCGACCTCTGCCGCGCTCGCCTACGGACTGGACAAGGAGAACGACCAGACCGTCCTCGTCTTCGACCTGGGTGGCGGCACGTTCGACGTCTCGCTGCTGGACATCGGCGAGGGCCTGGTGGAGGTCAAGGCGACCAACGGCGACACGCACCTGGGCGGTGACGACTGGGACCAGCGGATCGTCGACCACCTGGTGAAGCAGTTCAAGAACGCTTATGGGGTCGACCTGTCCAAGGACAAGATGGCGGTGCAGCGGCTGCGCGAGGCCGGGGAGAAAGCCAAGATCGAGCTGTCCGCCGCGACCGAGACCACGATCAACCTGCCCTACATCAGCGCCTCGTCCGAAGGCCCGCTGCACCTGGACGAGAAGCTCACCCGCTCGCAGTTCGAGCAGCTCACCGAGGATCTGCTGGAGCGCTGCAAGGGACCGTTCCACCAGGCGATCAAGGACGCCAAGATCAAGGTCTCGGACATCAACCATGTGATCCTCGTGGGCGGCTCGACCCGGATGCCCGCCGTGACCGAGCTGGTCAAGGGTCTGACCGGCAAGGACCCGCACAAGGGCGTGAACCCGGACGAGGTCGTCGCCATCGGCGCCTCGCTCCAGGCCGGTGTCCTCAAGGGCGAGGTCAAGGACGTCCTGCTGCTGGACGTCACCCCGCTGTCCCTCGGCATCGAGACCAAGGGCGGCATCATGACCAAGCTGATCGAGCGCAACACGACCATTCCGACCAAGCGGGCCGAGACCTTCACGACGGCCGAGGACAACCAGCCCTCGGTGGCCGTGCAGGTCTACCAGGGCGAGCGGGAGATCGCGGCGTACAACAAGAAGCTCGGGATGTTCGAGCTGACCGGCCTGCCCCCGGCCCCGCGGGGCGTCCCGCAGATCGAGGTCACCTTCGACATCGACGCCAACGGCATCATGCACGTCTCCGCGAAGGACCTCGGCACCGGCAAGGAACAGCGCATGACGGTCACCGGCGGCTCCGCGCTGCCGAAGGACGACATCGACCGCATGATGCGCGAGGCCGAGCAGTACGCGGAGGAGGACCACCGCAAGCGGGAGGCCGCCGAGGCCAGGAACAACGGCGAGTCCCTCGTCTACTCCACGGAGAGGTTCCTGCAGGACAACCCGGACAAGATCCCGGGCGACGTGAAGTCCGAGGTCGAGACCGCGATCGGCGAGCTGAAGGAGAAGCTCAAGGGCGAGGACACCGCGGAGATCCGCACCGCGACCGAGAAGCTCGCCGCGGTCAGCCAGAAGCTGGGCCAGGCGATGTACGCGCAGGCCCAGAGCGGCACCGCGGCCGGTACGGGCAGTGGCGCGGCCGGTGCCGGTGCGGGCTCGGAAGGCCCCGACGGCGCGAAGCCGGACGAGGACGTGGTCGACGCCGAGATCGTCGACGAGGACAAGGGAGACACGGCATGAGCACACCGTCCGGCCCCCGGCACGGGCCAGACCGGCCCATGCCCGTCGTCCTCCGCGACCAGCGGGGTATGGGCCCGACCACCCTCCAGCCCTGGACAGCCGGCCGCGGCCGACACCCCCGGAGTGGCCCCGCGCCGCCGTCCGCCGGAGCCGGTCCCCCGGCTGCACCGCCGGCGGCGCCTCCCTCCGCCCCGCCCGGCGGGGCCCCCGGCACGGGCGGGACCGAGGACCTTCAGGCGCGGCTGGCCGAGCGCACGTCAGACCTGCAACGCGTGAAGGCGGAGTACGACAACTACCGCAAGCAGGTCCGCCGCGACCGGATGGCGGTGCGTGAGATCGCCGTGGCCAACGTGCTCCGCGGGCTGCTTCCGGTCCTCGACGCCGTCGCACTGGCCCGCGATCACGGAGAGGTCACCGGGGGCTTCGCGGCCGTCACCGAGGACCTGGAATCCCGCCTGGCCGAACTCGGCCTCCAGGCCTTCGGAGAAGAGGGCGAGCCCTTCGACCCCACGCGCCACGAGGCGATCACCCGCGTGACGTCGGCCAGTGTCAGCGGCCCGACGTGCACACAGATCTTCCGCTGCGGCTACCGCGTGGGCGACCAGCTGCTGCGCCCGGCCGAAGTGGTGGTCGCAGAACCGGGCGAAGCTGCCGACCCGGCTGAATCGGCCGGACCGACGGAACCGGCACCCCCGGCGTCGGCATAGCGGACCGCACCGCGGCTGCTCCCAGCGCTGCGGGGGGCGGACCGGAATGCCCAGTCCAGCCGTGGTTCCACGAACGGGTGGAAGACTCTCCGTACGGGCGGGCTGCTGAGGGCCAGGGCGAGTGAGACACCGAGGACCGTGACGGCCAGTCTCCCTGCCGGGGTGTGCCAGAACTCCGGGCGGTACCAGCCCTCCCAGGCGGCTGTACGGATCACGAGACCGTGCAGCAGATACGCGTACAGCGTCCCCGCCCCGAGCGCCGTGAACCAGGTGTGTCTGCGCGGCACCCAGGCCAGGAAGGCCGCCACCAGAAGAAGCGAACAGGCGAGCAGAGCCAGCGTCATCGCGGCTCCGACCGGCCAGGCCACCCGCAGTTCGCCCCAACTCTTGCTGCGGACGGCCCACTCGGAGGTCATCTGCCCCTTGGCCAGGTAGGCCACCACCGCCGCTGCCCCCATCACGGGCACTGCGGCGATCCGCACCCACCTGGCCCGCAGCAACTCCCAGTGCTCGGGGCGCATCAGCAGACCGACCACGAAGAACGGGAGGAACTGCAGGATGCGGTCCAGGTTCAGCACGGCGCCGATCTCGTTCGCGGCGCCGAAGAGTGCGATGGCCACGGCGAGCCCCAGTGCGACGTACCACCGCATCACCAGCCATATCGGGGCGGTGAGCCGCCACACGAAGAGGGCGATGAGGAACCAGGTGAGATACCACGGGGTCAGCAGGCTGAGGTCGTTGCCGCGGTCGTCGACGGCGTTGCCGTAGAGCGTGTACGCCGTCTCGAAGATGGCGTAGGGCACCGCGATGCCCGTGATCAGCCGCTTGACCTGGCCCGGCTTGAACGTGAAGCTCCGCGAGAAGTAGCCGGAGAGCACGATGAACACCGGCATGTGGAAGCTGTAGATGAACAGATAGCCCGCCCAGACCGCCCGGCTGTCCTTGAGAGGCTGCCAGGCGTGTCCCACCACGACGAGGACCATCGCCAGCAGCTTCGCGTTGTCGAAGAACGGATCGCGCCCGCTCCCCGCCTCACGCGCCGAGCCTTCCGTCACACAACCGCCTCCCCGGATCGACACCGGTTTCGCACCATACCTGCCATGGCCAGGCATCTCGCCGTGTTTCCGGGGGGCGTGGCGTTCGCCTCAATTTCCGGAATTTATGAACTGGGTGGCGGCCAGCTCCGCGTAGAGGGGGTCCGCGGCGACGAGGTCGGCGTGGGTGCCGATGGCCCGTACGCGGCCCGTGTCCATGACCACGATGCGGTCGGCCATGGTCACCGTGGAGAGGCGGTGCGCGACGACGAGCACGGTCGTGGTGCGGGCGGCGTCGGCGACGGTGTCGCGCAGCGCGGCCTCGTTGACCGCGTCCAGCTGGGAGGTCGCCTCGTCCAGGAGCAGCAGCCGGGGGCGGCGCAGCAGGGCCCGGGCGATGGCCACGCGCTGGCGTTCGCCGCCTGAGAGCTTGGTGCCGCGATGGCCCACGAGCGTGTCCAGGCCGCTCGGCAGCCGTGCAACGAGGCCGTCGAGTCGTGTCGTACGCAGGACTCGGCGCAGCTCGTCGTCGTCCGCTCCGGGTGCGCCGAGCAGGAGGTTCTCGCGCAGGGAGCCGGACAGGACGGGGGCGTCCTGTTCCACGTAGCCGATGGCGGCGCGCAGGCCGGGGATGTTCCACCGCCGGATGTCCTGGCCGTCGAGGAGTATGCGGCCTTCCGTCGGTTCGTAGAACCGCTCGATGAGGGAGAAGACGGTGGTCTTGCCCGCGCCCGAGGGGCCGACGAAGGCCGTCATGCCGCGCGGCGGGACGGCGAAGCTGACTCCGTGGTGCACCTGGGGCAGGTCTGGGCCGTAGCGGAAGTGCACGTCGTGGAAGGCGAGTTCGGCGGGCGGGGCTCCGGGCGCCGGCAGTTCCGCGGACGGGCCCTGCGGCTCGGTGGGCAGCCGATGGGCCTCCTGGATACGGGTCACGGCGGCGGCTCCGACCTGGTATTCGGTGACGGCGCCGACGAGTTCGTTGACCGGCGGCATCAGGTAGAAGACGTACATCAGGAAGGCGATGAGCGTGCCGATGTCGATCGCGCCGGAGGCGACGCGGGCCCCGCCGACCGCGAGCACGGTGAGGAAGGCGATCTGGGAGGCGAGGCCCGCGGTGTTGCCCGCCAGTGCCGCCCACTTGGCCGCGCGTACGCTCGCCCGCCAGGAGTCGTGCGCCGCACGGTGGATGGCCGCTTCCTCGCGGTGCTCAGCGCCGGATGCCTTGACGGTGCGCAAGTTCCCGAGCATCCGCTCCAGTGCGGCACCCATCAGCCCGACGGACTCCTGGGCGCGTTTGCTTGCGCGGTTGATACGCGGGACCAGGAAGCCGATGACGGCTCCGGCGAAGGCGAGCACGCCGAGGGTGACGGCGAGCAGGACCGGGTCGAGCACGCCCATCATCGCCACGGTGGCCAGGAGCGTGAGCGCCCCGGTGACGGCGCCGACGAGGGAGTCGGTCGTGACCGAGCGCAGGAGGGTGGTGTCAGCGGTCACCCGCGACATCAGGTCGCCGGGTTCGGTGTGGTCGACGGCGGGGACGCGCAACCGCAGCAGATGGGAGACCAGGCGGCGGCGTGCGGTGAGCACCACCGACTCGGCGGTGCGGCGCAGCACGTACGAACCGAGGGCGCCGATCGCGGCGTTGGCGATGACGAGGACGGTCATCAGCAGGACTGCGCCCGTCACGGCGCGTTCGGCGCCGAGGTTGTCCACCAATTGTTTGGCGGCCAGCGGCAGGACCAGGCCCGTCGCTCCGGTGAGCAGGCTCAGCAGCCCGCCCAGCAGGAGCCAGGGGCGGTAGGGGCGTATGTATCCGAGCAGCACCCGCCAGGGGGCCGGGGCCGCCGGCGGGAGAGAACCGTCCTCCGGGGCCACGTCCCGGTCCGCGTCCGGGGACGGGGACGGGTGCAGGGACGGAGACGGAGTGGCGGCGGGCGTCGTGGCGCGCTGCCGGGGTATCGCGTCGGACGTGGTGACGTCCTGCGGTGCGTCCACTTCGAACCTCGGATGGCTTGTCGTGACGGGTGACGAGGTGTGCGTCGCTGTCAGTGAATCACCACACGTACGAGGGCGGCGCAGCAATTTCTGCGCCGCCCTCGTAGGTCCGTCAAGGACCGCTTGGTCAGGCCCGGTTCAGCCGGAGGACCGATTCCAGGACCTCCTGGAGGGTCCGCTCCGGATCGGGCACGGGACCCTCCGCTCGCCAGGCCACGAAACCGTCCGGGCGCACCAGGACCGCGCCGCCCTCCGCCGTCCCGTGGACCCCGGCCCAGTCCGCGCCGTCCTCGGGCGTCAGATCGTCGTCCGGTCCGGTGCCGACGCGGTAGCAGTGCAGCGGTACGTTGAGCCGCTCGGCGACGCCGAGCCCCGCCGAGTGCCAGGCGGTGCCCTCTGAGCCGGTGAGCAGGACGGGGAACCTCTCGTAGAGGTCCAGCGTCGACTCCTGCGCGCCGAACTGACGCAGCCACATGTGCGGCGCCCGGGTGCCCGGGTCACCGGTCAGCTGCATCCGCTCCGGTACGGGCGGCAGCTCGGGGTCCGTGCCGACGACCGCGCCGCGGGTGTAGCGGTAGCCGAGGGCGACCGTGAGCACACCGCTCTGCCGGCCGCCGCCCACGCCGGGCTCGGGCGCGTACCCCGGGTGGCTGTGCTCCGCGGAGCGGGCCGAAGCGCGTGCGCTGGTCGCCTGTGCCACCGGCTGACGCTCCGTCTCGTACGTCTCCAGCAGCCCTGGCCCAGCCCAGCCGCCGAGCACGGCGGCGAGCTTCCATGCCAGGTTGTGTGCGTCCTGGATACCGGTGTTGGAGCCGAACGCGCCGGTGGGGGACATCTCGTGGGCGGAGTCCCCGGCGAGGAAGACCCTGCCGTCCGAGTACCGCTCCGCGACGCGCTCCGCGGCGTGCCACGGGGCCTTGCCGGTGATCTGCACGTCGAGGTCGAGAACGCCGGTCGCCCTGCGGATGTGGTCCACGACCCGCTCGTCGGTGAAGTCCTCGAGGGTCTCCCCCTGGTCGGGGTGCCACGGCGCGTGGAACACCCACTCCTCCTGGTTGTCCACCGGAAGCAGCGCCCCGTCCGCCTCGGGGTTGGTCAGATAGCAGGCGATGAAGCGGCGGTCGCCCACCACTTCGGCGAGCCCGGGGGCGCGGAAGGTGAGGCTCACGTTGTGGAACAGGTCGCCGGGGCCCGTCTGGCCGATGCCGAGCCGCTCCCGGACCGGGCTGCGCGGCCCGTCCGCCGCGATGAGGTAGTCGGCGCGTACGGTGCGGTCCTCCCCGGACTCCCGGTTCCTGACCACCGCGGTCACGCCCTCCCCGTCCTGGTCGAAGGAGAGCAGCTCCGTGGAGAACCGCAGGTCGCCACCGTGCTTGCGGGCACAGCGGACCAGCACGGGCTCCAGGTCGTTCTGACTGCACAGGCACCACCCGGTCGGGCTGAACTTGGCGAGGCCGCCGCCCGGGTCGATCTCCTTGAACAGCCACTCCTGATCGTCCCCGGTGAGCGACCCGGCCTGGAGGATGCCGTGGTTGTCCGCCAGGACCGATGCGGCCTCGCGGATCATCGGCTCGGCTCCGGCCACCCGGAACAGCTCCATGGTGCGCACGTTGTTTCCGCGTCCGCGGGGGTGTCTCGAGGTGCCCGGGTGCTTCTCCACCAGCATGTGCTCCACGCCGAGACGGCCCAGGAACAGCGAGGCGGACAGGCCCACCAGGGAGCCGCCCACGATGAGGACCGGCACGCGGTCTTCGACATCTCGATTCATGAAGTGCTCCAGCTCCAGCCGCCGGTACAGGACTGGAGGTTCCATGCCCGACCGGGCCCGACCAGGGGGGTTCCGCCCACCCGTTTCACCCGGATGGCTCACAGATCTCGCGCCGCCCGTGGGAGTGAGCACACGATCGATTCCGTCACTCGGATTCCACCAGCGGTGAACGAACCGGAGGACGTGGGGGGCTACTGAAGCTCTCGAAGGAGATGCCAACATGACAACGCTGTCGGAAAGAGTGTCGCAGTCCGCCTTCGACGGCTCGAGACTTCGGGTCGTCCTGCTCCTGGACCTCCAGGACGGGGCCCAGCAGCGGTTCCTCGAAGCGTACGAGCGCCTGTGCAACCAGGTGGCATCCGTGCCCGGTCACATCAGTGACCAGCTGTGCCAGTCGATCGAGAACCCCTCCCAGTGGCTCATCACCAGCGAGTGGGAGAGCGCGCCGCCGTTCCTCGCCTGGGTGAACAGCGAGGAGCACGTCGAGATGGTGCAGCCGCTGCACCGCTGCGTACGCGACACCCGGTCCCTGCGTTTCAGTGTGCTGCGGGAGACCCCGGAGATCCCCACCTTCGCCCCCGAAGCCGCCAAGCGCCGGCTCCAGACCTCCCCCCGCATCGGTGACGGCGTCGTCCGGCACGCCCTCACCTTCACCGTCAAGCCCGGCAGCGAGCAGAAGGTCGCGGAGATCCTGTCCGGGTACACCTCCCCGGCCGCGCGGGTCGACGACACCACGCGCCTGCGGCGCACCTCGCTCTTCATGCACGGCAACCGCGTCGTGCGGGCCATCGAGGTGCAGGGCGACCTGGTGGCGGCGCTGCGCCATGTGGCCAGGCAGCCCGAGGTCCGGGAGGTCGAGGAGGCCATCAACCCGTACCTGGAGCAGGACCGGGACCTGAACGACGAGAACTCGGCGCGGGTGTTCTTCACCCGGGCCGCGCTGCCCGCGGTGCACCATGTGGGTGCGATCGGGCCGGACCCCGGGGACCTGCGGCGGCACGCGCTGTACTACCCGGCGAGGCCCGGTTGCGGCATGGCCGTCGCACGGCTGCTGGCGCGACAGGACGAGATGGCCGCCCACGACCCCTCGAGCCCCGTCGCGGGCAGCACGATCTTCCAGCGTGACGACATCGTCGTCCGGCTGATCGACCTGCGGGTGCCCATCGAGCAAGAGCCGGTCCTGGCGCTCGGCGTCAGCGGGCCCCGTAAAGCGCCCGTGCTGGGCCGTCTGATCGACACGGGGGCGGACGGCGAACTGGGATCCGAGCGGGAGATCTCGCGCTTCCTCGCACGCTCCGACATGGCCCTGATCACCGATCGCCGCGCACCGGACTCCTGAGTCACGTACCCCCGGCACACCGCACCAGACCTTCGCGGTCGCCCGGCCGTCGCGGCACCGCTCGTCGCCCTCAGCACCACGCCACCTGGAGGTAGCCATCATGACCACGCCCCGCCCACGCATCGTGGACCTCAGCGAAACCCAGCCCAACCGCAGGCGCGGCGGAGACCTGCGCGCCATGCTCACACCCAGCGCGGTGGGCGCCACGAGCGGCTTCATGGGCCTGGCCATCGTGCAGCCGGGTGAGCGCATCGGCGAGCACTACCACCCGTACTCCGAGGAGTTCGTGTATGTCGTGAGCGGCGCCCTCGAGGTTGACCTGGACGGGGAACCGCACGCGCTGCGGCCCGACCAGGGCCTTCTGATCCCCCCTCATATGCGGCACCGCTTCCGCAACGTGGGGGACACCGAGGCCCGGATGGTCTTCCACCTCGGCCCGCTGGCCCCGCGCCCCGAGCTGGGCCACGTGGACACCGAGGGTACGGAGGACACCGCACAAGCGGGCCCCCCTGAACGTGCGGAGAGTGTTTCGTGACCCGCCGCGTGGCGGTCACCGGGGTCGGCGTCGTAGCCCCGGGCGGCGTGGGCGTCCCGGCCTTCTGGGACCTGCTCGCGGCCGGCCGTACGGCGACGCGCGGCATCACGCTCTTCGATCCGGAGGGTTTCCGCTCGCGCATCGCCGCCGAGTGCGACTTCGACCCCGCGGCCCACGGACTCGACGCGGAGACGCGGCAACGCGCCGACCGCTACGTCCAGTTCGCGATGGTGGCCACCGACGAGGCCGTACGCGACGCCGGCCTCGACACCGGAGTCGAAGACCCCTGGCGCATCGGGGTCTCCCTGGGCACCGCGGTCGGTGGCACCACGCGCCTGGAGCACGACTACGTCGAGGTCAGCGAGGCCGGGAAGCGCTGGGATGTGGACCACGGGCCGGCCGGACCGCATCTCCACCGGGCGTTCTCGCCCAGCGCGCTCGCCTCAGAGGTGGCCGAACAGATCGGCGCCCGGGGCCCGGTGCAGACCGTCTCGACCGGGTGCACCTCGGGGCTCGACGCGATCGGATACGCCTTCCAGGCCATCGAGGAGGGCGCGGTCGACGTGTGCATCGCGGGCGCCTCGGACTCGCCGATCTCCCCCATCACGGTGGCCTGCTTCGACGCGATCAAGGCGACCTCGCCGAACAACGACGACCCGGAGCACGCCTCCCGGCCGTTCGACGCCCACCGTGACGGATTCGTCATGGGTGAGGGCGGCGCCGTGCTCGTCCTGGAGGAGATGGAACACGCCCGCGCCCGGGGTGCGCCCATCTACTGCGAGATCCGCGGCTACGCCACCTTCGGCAACGCGTACCACATGACCGGACTGACCCGGGAGGGCGTGGAGATGGCCGAGGCGATCAACCAGGCGCTCGGCCACGCCCGTATCAACGCTTCCGACATCGACTACGTCAACGCGCACGGCTCAGGCACCCAGCAGAACGACCGGCACGAGACGGCCGCGGTGAAGCGGTCGTTGGGCGCGCACGCGTACCAGGTGCCGATGAGCTCCATCAAATCCATGGTGGGCCACTCGCTGGGCGCGATAGGCGCGATAGAGGTCGTGGCCTGCACCCTGGCGCTGGACCGCCAGGTGGTGCCGCCGACGGCCAACTACGAGACGCCCGACCCGGAGTGCGACCTCGACTACGTGCCGCGGACCGCGCGCGAACTGCCGCTGCGGACCGTGCTCTCCGTCGGCAGCGGGTTCGGCGGCTTCCAGTCAGCGGTGGTCATGACCCGAGAGGGCGTGAGGACACGATGAGCTCCCAGCAGGACCGGCGTTCGGTCGTCACGGGTATCGGCGTCGTCGCCCCCAACGGGGTGAGCACGGACGCCTTCTGGAAGGCGACGCTGGAGGGGATCAGCGTCCTCGACGCGGTGACCCGCGAGGGGTGCGAGAACCTGCCGCTGCGGGTCGCGGGCGAGGTCCGTGGATTCGACCCGGCCGGGCTGATCGAGGAGCGCTACCTCGTCCAGACCGACCGGTTCACGCACTTCGCGATGGCCGCGGCCAACCTCGCGCTGGAGGACTCCCGGCTGGGCAGCGGGGACCACGGCGGCTCGCCGTTCGCCGTCGGAGTCGTGACGGCCGCCGGGTCCGGCGGCGGTGAGTTCGGCCAGCGGGAGCTGCAGCGGCTGTGGGGACAGGGGTCGCACTACGTGGGCCCGTACCAGTCCATCGCGTGGTTCTACGCCGCCAGCACCGGCCAGATCTCGATCCGCGGCGGCTTCAAGGGACCCTGCGGAGTCGTGGCCAGCGACGAGGCCGGCGGCCTGGACGCGCTCGCGCACGCGAGCAGGACCATCAGGCGCGGCACCGACGCGGTCGTCGTCGGCGCGGCCGAAGCGCCGCTCGCGCCCTACTCCGTCGTCTGCCAGCTCGGGTACGAGGATCTCAGCACGGCCTCGGACCCCGCCCGCGCGTATCTGCCGTTCACGGACGGCGCCTGCGGATTCGTGCCCGCCGAGGGCGGCGCCATGCTCGTCGTGGAGGAGGAGACGGTGGCCCGCGAGCGCGGGGCCCGGATCCGCGCCGTTGTGGCGGGGCACGCCGCGACCTTCACCGGGGCGTCCCAGTGGCGGCGGTCCCGGGAGGGGCTGGCCCACGCGATCCGCGGCGCGCTGGAGGACGCCCGGTGCGCCCCGGAGGAGATCGACGTGGTGTTCGCGGACGCGCTCGGCGTGCCGGAGGCGGACCGGGCCGAGGCGCTGGCGATCGCGGACGCCCTGGGAGCGCACGCCCAGCGCGTACCGGTGACCGCGCCCAAGACCGGCACCGGCAGGGCGTACTGCGGCGCTCCCGTCCTGGACGCGGCCGCCGCGGTGCTCGCCATGGAGCACGACGTCGTACCGCCAACGCCCAACATCGTCGATGTGTGCCACGACCTCGATCTGGTGACCGGCCGGGCCCGCTTCGCGGAGCTGCGGACGGCGCTGGTGCTGAGCCGCGGCCTCATGGGCTCGAACGCGGCGCTCGTGCTGCGGCAGGGCACCGACACCCCCTGGTGAGAACTCTCGCGAGAAGGAGAACCCCCATGACCGCTCACCTGACCTACGACGAGCTGGCCTCGCTGATGAAGACCGCCGCGGGGCTCACCGTCGACCCCAGGGAGATGGAGGACCGGCCCGACTCCACCTTCGCCGGGTACGGCCTCGACTCGCTCGGCCTCCTCGGCATCGTGGGCGAGCTGGAGAACCGGTACGGCATACCGCTGCCCGCCGACGCCGAGAAGTGCAAGACCCCGGGCGACTTCATCGACCTCGTCAACAGCGCACTCACCACAGGAGCATGACATGTCAGGACACACCGAGAACGAGATCACGATCGCGGCCCCCCTGGACCTCGTCTGGGACATGACCAACGACCTGGAGAACTGGCCGCAGCTGTTCAGCGAGTACGCCTCGGTCGAAGTGCTCGGCCGCGAAGGCGACAAGACCACGTTCCGGCTGACCATGCACCCCGACGAGAACGGCAAGGTCTGGAGCTGGGTCTCGGAGCGGGAGCCCGACCGCGCCCGGCTCACCGTCAAGGCCCGCCGCGTCGAGACCGGCCCCTTCCAGCACATGGACATCCGGTGGGAGTACTCGGAGGTCCCGGGCGGTACGCGGATGCACTGGACGCAGGACTTCGCGATGAAGCCCGAAGCCCCCGTCGACGACGACGGGATGACCGAGCTCATCAACCGCAACTCCAAGATCCAGCTGGAACTCATCCGCGACAAGATCGAGCAGCGGGCCCGGGAACGCGGGATGCACAGCGCGCCCGTCCTGCCCAACTGACGCTCACCACCGGCCAGGACGGCCGCGGAAAGCCCGGACCGGCCGGCCCCGGCGTGCGCGCACGGCGCGGCGCCACCGGCCGGCCCCCCAGGGCCAACCCCCACGCGAAAGGACCGTCTCGCATGCACCGCGCTCTGATCGTCGCCCGTATGGCGCCGGACTCGTCCTCGGACATCGCGGAGGTCTTCGCGGCCTCCGACCGCGGCGAGCTGCCGCACCTGATCGGCGTCACCGGACGCAGCCTTTTCCAGTTCGGCGATGTGTATCTGCACCTCATCGAGGCGGACCGGCCGCCCGGCCCGGCGGTCGCCAAGCACGCCGACCACCCGTCGTTCCGCGACATCAGCGAGAAGCTCTCCGCCTACGTCAAGGCGTACGACCCGGCGACCTGGAGCAGTCCCAAGGACGCAATGGCGCGGGAGTTCTACCGCTGGGAGCGCGACGCAGCGGTGTGACCTGGAGCCGGAGAGCGGGAGGAACACCTGACATGGTGCTTTTCGATGACCGGCCGCCGGAGCAGGCGCCGGAGCGACCGCCCGACTGGGTCCGGTGCGAACGGTGCGCGGAGCTGGTGTACGGCAAGCGGTTCGGCAGGACGCTGAACGTGTGCCCGGACTGCGGGTGGCACGCGCATCTGACGGCGCACCAGCGCCTCGACCAGCTGCTCGACCCGGGCACCGCGTCCCCGGTCGACCATGTGGAGTCGCTGCACGACCCGCTGGAGTTCACCGACACCCGGCCGTACGCGGACCGTCTCGACGAAGCGCGGGCCGCCACAGGACTGCGGGAAGCCGTGGTCTGCGTGACGGGCCGCATCGAGGACCGGCCCGTGGTCGTCGCCGTGATGGACTTCCGCTTCCTGGGCGGCAGCCTGGGCTGCGGAGTCGGGGCACTCATCACCGAAGCCGCCCGTACGAGCCTGCGGCAGCGCATCCCGCTGCTGCTGGTCACCGCGTCGGGCGGCGCACGCATGCAGGAGGGCGTGCTGTCCCTCATGCAGATGGCCAAGACCGCCCAGGCGCTGGCGGAACTCGACGAGGCGGGCATCCTCACGGTCTCGCTGGTCACCGATCCGACGTACGGCGGTGTGGCCGCGTCCTTCGCCACGCTCACGGACGTGATCATCGCCGAGCCGGGGGCGCGTCTGGGGTTCGCGGGGCCGCGGGTCATCGAGCAGACGACGGGAGAGCGGCTGCCCGAGGGCTTCCAGACCGCGGAATTCCTGCTGGAGCACGGCATGGTGGACGATGTCGTGCCGCGGTCCGCCCTGCGCCCGGTGCTGGGCCGCCTGCTGGCCCTGGGCTCGCCCGAGCGGGAGCCGCGGGCGGAGACCGTACAAGAGACAGCGGGCTCACCAGGCTCAGCGGGCCGGATTCTGGACAGTGTCGACGAGGTGCACGCGCGCGACGCCTGGGAGGCGGTCCGGCTCGCCCGGCATCCGCACCGCCCCACCGCCCTCGACTACGCGGACCATCTGATGGACGACTTCCACGAGTTGCACGGCGACCGGCTCTCCGGGGACTGCACCGCCATCGTCGGCGGCCCCGGGCGGCTGAACGGGCGTCCTGTGATGCTGATCGGGCACCACAAGGGCGGGCCCGCGCTGGCGGAACGGCAGCATCACCAGTTCGGCATGGCCACTCCCGCCGGCTACCGCAAGGCGGCCCGGCTGATGCGGATGGCCGCGAAACTCGGCCTGCCGGTGGTCACCCTGATCGACACGCCGGGGGCCAACCCGGGCCCGGAGTCGGAGCGCGGCGGCCAGGCCATCGCCATCGCGGAGAACCTGCGGCTGATGTCCCAGCTGACGGTCCCGATCGTCGCCGTGCTCATCGGCGAGGGCGGCAGCGGCGGGGCACTCGCCCTGGCCGTCGCCGACCGCGTGCTCGTGAGCGAGAACGGCGTGTACTCCGTCATCAGTCCCGAGGGCTGCGCCGCCATCCTGTGGAAGCAGGCGGAGGCCGCGCCCGCCGCGGCGGCGGCACTCCGTCTCGACGCCCGGGAGCTGCTCCGCCTCGGCGTCGTCGACGGTGTGGTGCCGGAACCGGAGGGCGGCGCCCATCAGGACCACGCGAGGGCGACGGCCCTCGTCGGCGCCGCAGTCCAAGCGGCCCTGGACGATCTGCACCCCTGGGAGCCCGGCCGGCTGCTGCAAGAACGCAGAAGCCGGTACCACCGCTTCGGTGTCGAGGCACGCATTCCCGTCGGAACCGGAGGAGGTTCATCGTGACTCTGGATGCGAGCAAACAGGACCACCACGAGAACGGCCAGCGTCCGTCCTTCACCGGGAACGGCTTCGCCGGCCACGACCTGACTCACCTCGCCCACACGACCCTGGACTCCGTCTGCCGCAGCGTGATGGAGCTCGCCAGGGCGGCACCGAGGCCGCCGCTGCGGATCAAACTCCAGCAAGGCCATATGACGGTCGAGATGGAGTGGCCCGACACGGCTGCCGCGGTGAGCGATGAACCTCCCGAGGAGGGCGTTCCCGAAGCGGGCCCTCCGCCCGTCGCACCGGTCCCGGTCGCCCAGGACGCCCACCTTTATCTCCTCGCCCCGACGGTCGGCACCTTTTACCACGCCCCGGAACCCGGAGCACCGCCGTTCGTCTCGGTCGGCGACGTGGTCAGGCCCGGGCAGCCCATCGGCATCCTCGAAGTGATGAAGATGATGAGCACGATCGAGGCCGAGGCCGCGGGCCGGGTCGTGGAACTGCTCGTCCAGGACGGATGCTCCGTGGAGTTCCAGCAGCGCCTGGTCGCCCTGGAGCCGCTCTCCGAAGCGGAGGCGTGATCCCGATGTTCAGCACCGTACTCATCGCCAACCGTGGAGAGATCGCCCTGCGGATCGCCCGGGCCTGCCGCGAAATCGGGATCCGTACGGTGGCGGTGTACTCCACCGCGGACCTCGACTCGGCCGTGGTGCGCTTCGCCGACGAAGCCGTGCACATCGGCCACTCGCCTTCGAAGGCCAGTTATCTCAACGCCCCCGCGATCATCGAGGCGGCCAGGCTCTCCGGAGCCCAGGCCATCCATCCCGGATACGGATTTCTTTCCGAGGACCCCGACTTCGCCGAGATCTGCGAGACGAACGGCATCACTTTCATCGGTCCGCCCCCGCAGGTCATCCAGCGGCTCGGCGACAAGGCGGCGGCCCGCGCGGCGATGGCCGAGGCGGGCCTGCCCGTACTGCCGGGCAGCGTCGACGCGGTGACAACTCCCACGGAGGCGAAGGAGATCGCGCAGCAGACCGGTTACCCCGTGATCTTCAAGGCCGTGGCGGGCGGCGGAGGGCGGGGCATGGCCGTCGTACGCGACCCCGACGACCTGCTGTCCGCGTACCGGGAGACCCGGGCGCACGCGCGCGTGGTCTTCGGTGACGACCGCGTCTATCTGGAACGCTTCATCGACGACGCCCGCCACGTCGAAGTCCAGGTGCTCTGCGACCGGCACGGCGCGGCGGTCCACCTCGGCGAGCGCGACTGCTCCGTGCAGCGGCGGCACCAGAAGCTGATCGAGGAGGCTCCGGCGCCGAATCTGCCGGAGGAACTGCGCACGGCGATGTGCGAGTCGGCCGTACGGGGCGCCGTGGCCGCCGGATACACCGGGGCCGGCACGTTCGAGTTCGTCGTGACGCCGTCCGACGAGTTCTTTCTGATGGAGATCAACTGCCGGCTCCAGGTCGAGCATCCGGTCACCGAGATGCTCACCGGAATCGACATCGTCCGGGAGCAGATCCTCATCGCCGCCGGTCTGCCGCTGAACGTATGCCAGGAGGACGTCGTACGTCGCGGTGTCGCGGTGGAGTGCCGGGTCAACGCCGAGGATCCGGAACGGGATTTCGCCCCCACGCCCGGCCGCCTGACCGAATTCGTGCCCCCGGCAGGCCCTTTCGTACGCGTCGACACGCACTGTTTTCCGGACTGGCTGGTGGGCCCCGATTACGACTCGCTGCTGGCCAAGACGGTCGTCTGGGCGCCGGACCGGGAGCAGGCGCTGGCCCGTATGGACCGTGCGCTGGAGGAGTTCCGGGTGGAGGGCCACGGCGTACGCACCACGATCGGGTTTCTGCGGCGAGCGCTGGCACACCCGGAATTCCGCGCCGCCGCGCACACCACGGGACTGGTCGGAAAGCTGCTCGGCGGTGAGAAGAACCGCGCGGACGAAGCGGATGCCGCATAAGACAGACACAACAACAGAAAGAAACAGCTGACCGCCGGACATTTCCCCGGCGGTCAGCCGTTTCTGTTCTGTTGGTTCTTCAGTCGCCTTGTTCAGTCGGCCACGGTGCTGTCGAACGCGTGCAGATAGGCGTTGACCGGGCGGATGTCGCCGACCCGCAGACCGGCTTCCGTCATCCGGCTGACCAGGCTCTCCTTGGAGTGCTTCGCGCCGCCGACGTTGAGCAGCAGCAGCAGGTCCATGGCGGTGGTGAACTTCATCGAGGGACTGTCGTCGACGAGGTTCTCGATGACCAGGACCCTGGCACCCGGGCGTGCGGCGGCGACGACATTGCGCAGGGTGCTGCGGGTGCTGTCGTCGTCCCACTCCAGGATGTTCTTGATGATGTACATGTCCGCCTGGACGGGGATCTCACGGCGGCAGTCGCCGGGAAGGATCGTGGCCCGCGCTGCGAGCGGGCCGCCGTCCCTGAGGCGCGGATCCGCATTCTCCACCACTCTGGGCAGGTCGAGCAGAGTCCCCCGCAGCGCCGGATGCTTCTCCAGCAGACTGGCGAGGACATGCCCCTGCCCGCCCCCGATGTCCGCGACCGACGACACTCCGGTGAGGTCGAGGAGCTCCGCGAGGTCCTCCGCGGACTGCCTGCTGGAGGTGGTCATGGCCCGGTTGAACACCTGGGCCGACTCCGGCGCGTCCTGGTGCAGGTAGTCGAAGAACTCCTTGCCGTACAGGTCCTGGAAAACACTGCTGCCGGAGCGCACCGCCTCGTCGAGGCGGGGCCAGGCGTCCCAGGTCCAGGGCTCGGTGCACCACAGGGAGATGTACCGCAGGCTGTTCGGGGCGTCGTCCCGCAGCAGCCGGGACATGTCGGTGTGGATGTAGCGCCCGTCCTCGGTCTCGTCGAAGATCCCGTAGCAGGACAGGGTGCGGAGCAGCCGCCGCAGCGGCCGCGGTTCGGCCTTCACCGCGGCGGCCAGCTCCTCCACGTCGGCGGGCTCCTCGCCCAGCGCGTCCGCGACACCCAGTCGCGCCGCCGCGCGTACGGCTGCGGCGCATGCCGCCCCGAACACCAGCTCCCGCAGTTGCATGGCCGGCTGAGGGGTGGAACTTACCGTGGTCATTCCGCTTCCATTCTTCCGGTGAAGCTCACAACGGCACTACGGGTCTACGGGACGGCACTACGGCTTCAGGCACAGGCCGGGGGGCTTGGACACCCGGCACACGTTGCGGATGAATCGGTTGTTCGCTCCCGGGTCCTGGTCGACCAGGTCCGCGGGCTTGTTGCCCAGCGCCACGTTGTAGCTGATGACATTGCGCTCGTTGCGCGCGCCCACGAAGCTCTTGAACAGGACGATTCCGCCGGAGAGCGGTGACGCGCCCTCGTTGTTCCGGACGACGTTCCTGGTCACCAGCGTCTCTTCCGAGCCGGTGAGGACGATCCCGGAGCCCTGGATGTAGGGGAGGCGGGTGTTGCCGGGGCAGTACTTGTTGTTCCGCTCGACGACGTTGTGGCGGACAGTCAAGTCCCCGGCCGGCGGGTTGCCTTCATCGCCCACGACGAACACGCCGCCGCAGTTCCCGTTGATGTGATTGCGCTGGACCGTGAGGTTCCTGACGCGGCGTACGGTGACGCCGATCCGGTTACCCGAGAGACGGTTGCCGCTGACCGACGCGCCCTGGGTGTCGATGGCCCCGCCCTCACGGTCGACCGTGTTGGCGATGAAGATGCCCGCGTCCTTGTTGTCCCGGGCGGCGTTGCGCCGGAAGTCCCCCCGGGTGGACCTCTCCTGCGCCAGTCCCCACTGGCCGTTGTCCCGGGCGCTCACCCGCTGAACGCTCAGCCGGTCGGTATGGGAGGCCCAGAGCCCGTTCTTCTTGTAGTCGCGAAGGGTCAGAGAGCGGATGCGTACGTTCTCGATGCGCCGGTTCGACGTACCCAGGACGCAGATTCCGTTACCGGCCTTGCCGCAGGCGTCCGCAGCGCGCTTGGCCGCGCCCGTGAGCACGGTCCGCGCGCCCGACCCGCGAATGGTCAGACCTGATGTGGTGACCGTGACGCTCTGCCGGTAGGTGCCGGGGCGGATGAGGACGGTGTCGCCCGGTCTTGCGGCGTCCACCGCCTTCTGGATCGACTGCCCTGGGCGCACGACGAGGGTGCGCTCCGCGGCTTTGGTCACGGGGCCCGCGCCGGCCGGTGCGGCCGCACCCAGTCCCGTGACTATCACTGCTGTTGTCCATCCGAGGCATTTGATCTGGCGTTTCATCATGGCCCCGAAGCTATGACCAATCGCCGCAGATCGCCACATTTCGTATTCGAACGACCACGTCGCGTGGCCACCGTGGGTCCTGCACTCGGGTTACGTCGCGGGCGGCGCAGCGCCCTCTTCACCCGCGGCCGCTTCCGTCGCGGCGGGAGTGACGGGCTGCGGGTCGCCGCCTGCGCAGGGCTGCGGAGCGGTCGGCCCGGCAGGCGTCTCTGCCATGAGCCACGCCGCCAGGCCGGGCGGCAGAAACCACGGTCGAACACGGGGGACGGTCACATGAGGCCAACGGTGTGATGCTCCCCCACGACACCCACCAGGGGGCAGCCGGCCCGTATCACCACCCGAACGGCTTCGGACAGGCGCCGCGGGGCACCGCTGCGGCGGCGCTCAGGGCTTCCGGCCGACCACGCCGTACTGGGCCACGCCCTCGTACCCGTCCGCCGGCCCGGCGTCGAGCCGCCAGTGCGAGCAGGACACGATGCCCGGCTCCAGAATCTCCAGCCGGTCGAAGAAGCGGACCATGTCCGCCTTGCCGCGGGCGACGATCGGAGGCGTCGCGTTGTCGTTCCAGAACCGCATGGCGGCGGCGTTGGCCTCGCCGCCGAGTTCCAGGGTGGGGTGGGTCATGGCCAGGTGGCTGCCGGCGGGCACGGCGTCCAGCAGCCGGTCCACGATCGCCTTGGCGTCGTCGGTGTCCGGGATGAAGTTCAGGATGCCCAGCATCATGACGGCCACGGGCCGGTCGAAGTCCAGCGTGCGGGCGGCCGCGTGCAGGATCGCGTCCGGGTCGTACGCGTCGGCGTCGACGTAGTCGGTGGCGCCCCCCGCGGAGCTGGTGAGCAGGTCGCGGGCGTGCGCCAGCACGATGGGGTCGTTGTCGACGTAGACGATCCGGGATTCCGGGGCGACCCGCTGGGCGACCTCGTGGGTGTTGTCGACGGTGGGCAGACCGGTTCCGATGTCCAGGAACTGCCGGATCCCGGCTTCACCGGCCAGATACCGCACGGCCCGGCCGAGGAACGCGCGGTCGGCGCGGGCCACCTCGCCGATGCTGGGGTACATGGCGGTCACCTGGTCGCCGACCTCGCGGTCCACGAGGTGGTAGTCGGTGCCGCCCAGCCAGTAGTTCCAGACCCGGGCATTGTGCGCGAGACCCCCGGCATTCCTGGCAAGCTCCGCGTGCCCACTGCTCTCACTCACGCTCTGCCTCCTGATCGTCGCTGTCATCATGCCGGACCCACCGCACGGCCGTGCCCCGGGGGCGAGTTGGCGGCCGGTCACCGGCCGGCCGGCGCCGTGCCGGTGTGCCGGCCCCACGGCGTACGGCTGCCGACGCGCCGCGGGCGCCGTCCGGGCTGACCTGCGTCTACGCTCCGCGTGTAGCGGTCGTCATGCTGGCAGGTGATGTGTCTGACCGGTCTCGACGCCCACCTGGTGGAGAACCCGCGGCTGGCCGACGCCCTGCACGGTCACGACCGGCCGTCTCCGGCCTGCCCGCTGGGGTCGACGGCCTCGCCCCGGGCGGGCATGACGTCGTTCATACGCGACGCCGATTCACAGCGCTGTTGACGGAACTCTGCGTCACCTGGAGTCGTGGAGGTCCAGGGTGACCAGGAGGGCGCGGTGGTCGGTGCCTTCGAGGGCGAGGAAGCGGGCGGTCCGGGGGCGGAGGGTGTCGCTGACGAGAACGTGATCGATCTGCGCCCCGATTCCCGCGCCCGCGGTGGCGGCGGGCCAGCTCGGGGTGCGGCCCGCGCCGAGCATCCGGGCGCTGTCCCGCAGGCCGGTGTCGAGTACGGCGCGGAAGGCGGCGTGGTCCTGGGACGCGTTGAAGTCGCCCGCGACGATCGTCGGCAGGTCGCCGCGGCGGGCGGCGAAGTCGCGCAGCCGGCCGAGTTCCGACCGCCAGAGGTGCAGCCCGCCGGGGACCGGTGGCATGGGGTGGGCGACTTGGATGCGCACGCGCTGTCCGGCGACCCGGGCGACCGCGCCGGGCATGGCGAGGGTGGCGTAGACCTCGGCCTCGTTCGTCAGGGGGTGCTTGCTGAGGAGTGCGGAGCCCTCGGCCGCGCCGGCGACGACGACGTTCCGGTGCGGGTACGCCGCCCGCAGCGCCTGCGAGTTGAGGGCCGCGGCACAGCGGGGGTCGCACTCCTGGACGGATACGAGATCCGGTTTCTCCCGGCGCAGGGCGCCGAGGAGCGCGTCCGTGGCGCCGCCGAACTCGAGGTTCGCGGTCAGCACGCGCAGCTGGGCTGCCACCGGTCCGCGCGGCGCGGGCGGAGCGTCGCCGTACGGCTGTGTGAACCAGCTCGCGACGGCGAGAGCGGCGAGCCCCCATGCGCAGCCCAGTGGCCGGCGCGCGGCGGCCGCGAGCAGCAGCCCCAGACCTGCGGGCACCAGCAGCCAGGGCAGGAACGCCAGCAGCTGCGGCACCGGGGAGACGCCGTCCACCCCGGCTGCCCGGCAGGCCACCACGACGGTGACCAGCACAAGCAGCAGGCCCGACGACCACGAGGCCACCGTACGGGCCCTGCCGCGTGGCAGCGCAGTCCAGCGGGGCAGCCTGGGCGGACGCAGGACGTGGGGCGGACGCAGCAGGTGGGGGTGCCCCGGCTGATGCGGCCGCTCACTGGAGCCGACCTGCTCCTGCAGGCTCCTGTCGGTGATGTTCACGCGTCGACTCCTCAGCGTCGTCGGTCCGGGTGCCCCGGCCTGCCCGGACTCCCCGGACTCCCCATGCAGAGACGGTGCCACCGCGGCAGCCGGTTCATCGGAGATCCGGTCGGCGCTCTCTCCGTACGAGCCGTGGACGGGGCGCGGCCGGCGGCTGTGAGGCCTGCCACATCCGGGGCCGGGCCGCGTCGGGCCCGGAAGGCGGGGCAGGAGGGCTGAGCAACCTGCTGGATGCCCCTGCTCTGCACATTCGCCGTGTTCACGGACAGGTCGGGACAAAGAGCGTCAGCGGTGCGTGCCTCCCGGGCGCGCCCGGTACGTCCAGCGCTTGAGTGAGCAGCATCCAGAAAGGCACGAAAGCGTGGGCCTCTTCGGAAGAACCGCATCGATATCCGCCCTGGCGGCGGCCCTCCTCCCGGTGGTGATGGCCGCGCCCGGTGCCTCTGCCGCCGCGGGCAGCTCCGACGCGGCGATCGCCGCCGCGCTGCGGAACGCCGGGGCGATCGCCTCCGGCAATCTCTCCGTCGCCGTCGTCGATCTGGACACCGGGGCAGCCGGCCAATACGCGCCGACGGACCACAGGTTCGCCACCGCGAGCATCGTGAAGCTCGACATTCTCGCGGCCCTTCTGCTGCAGGCTCAGCGGGAGGGGCGAGCGCTGACCCTTGTCGAGCGGGAGAACGCCGAGCGCATGATCAAGGTCAGCGACAACGACGCCGCCACCTACCTCTGGCAGCGGATCGGTGGACCCGACGGCCTGGCCGAGGCCAACCGGCAACTCGGGCTCGTCGAGACCACACCGGGCACGTCCTGGGGCCTGACGACCACCACCGCATCCGACCAACTCAGCCTGCTCAGGGCGATCACGACGAGCCACTCCCCGCTCACCCCCGAGAACCGCGCGTATGCCCACGGTCTGATGACCCAGGTGGAGCGGGACCAGGCATGGGGCGTGTCGGCGGCCGCCGACCCGGGGACCACCCCGGCGCTGAAGAACGGATGGCTGCCTCGCAGTGCCACGGGGCTGTGGGTGGTCAACAGCATCGGCGAAGTCCGCCACGACGGGCACCGGTTTCTGGTCGCCGTCGTCTCGGACGACCAGCAGGCCATGGATCCCGGCGTCCAACAGGTGGAAACCGCCGCCAGGGTGGCCACAGACGCTGTCGCCGAATCCTCGTAGGGGATCCTGAAGCAGACATCGCGCCGGGTCTGTCGACAGCGTCCCCTCAGGCGGCCTTCGGGCTGCAGTCCCGATCGGCTCGCGGGTCTCGCAGGAGAGCGAGGAACTCGGCGACGGAGCAGGCGGAGAGGCGGCGCTGCAGGACGGTGGTGTGCCGTCGGGCGCCCTCGACGTCCTCGCCGTAGTCGTAGCTGATGATCAGCTCTCCTCCGCGCCAGCGGAGGTCGACCCCCGTCGGCTGGACGCTGTCGCCCGACTGCAACCCCAGCGTGATGCTGAGCAGTTCCACGGCCAGGCGGCCGGCCTTCATCAAGCGCGAGCCCCGCGTGCCCCGCCAGACGATGTCGAGGTGCTCCTCCGCGGGCGCCGCCGGATCGATGCCCGCGGGGATGGCTGTGGGTTTCTCCGGCATTCCTCTACCCCTTCGGAACGACTCTGCGGAACGTAGCGGCCCGTACGCCCGGTTCACGCGCGCGTGGACGGGCGCGGTGAGGCCTCATGGCCTACTACGCGGGGAGGCGGAACCCGGGTTCACCGGCCCGGCCCGGGATCCGCGGGGCCCTCAGCTCTCTCGTTCCGGCTCCTGGGCGGCCGGGCCGATGACGGCGCGGACGTGTGCCGGGAGCACGCACGCGCGGGCCGCCAGCAGGTCGACGAAGGCGGTCGTCATGCACGGCGGGCGGATTTTTCCGCTGCCCCGCCCCCTTCCCGGCTGCGGGCCATATCCGGCTTCGCCGGGTGGTGGGCTCCTAGACCGGCACGGTCACGAGGGTCTTGCCCTGGGCGTTCCGCACCTCGACGGCCCTGACCCTCTCCAGAGCGACGGCGGCTCCGCCGTCGAGGTTGCTGCCGTTCTTCTCGTCCGCCGGGGAGACCAGCCAGCTCACCGCGACCTCGCGGGTGCCGTCCCGCGCGACGACCACGAGGCGGCACTTCTCACCGGCCGGGACACCGGCCACGGAGGCGTTGAGGCGGACCCACCCCGCGGCCGGGGTCACGTTGACCACGATGCGCGCGCCAGTGCGCGGGTCGGTCCTCGACGCGACCTTCACGGGAGCCGATGGCGCGGCGGATGGCGCGGCCGATGGCGCGCTGGTCGCCGTACGCGCCGTCGACTGCGCCACCCCCGGGCCGCCATGGTCGGGTGACGTCGCGCGCCCGACGAGCACCGCGCCGCCGAGTCCGAGGACCGCCACCGCGGCCGCGACCGCCGGCCGGACGGCCCGTGACCGCAGCCGCCGCGTACGGGCGGGGCTCTGCTCCCGCCCGGCCTGTACCGTCCGCTGCACCAGAGCCTCACTGACCTGCGGTGGCGGCGCGTCGGGCAGCACCCGGTCCAGCGGGGCGGTGCTCAGCACGGCACGCAGTTCGCGCAGTTCGGCGAGCTCGCAGTTGCAGGGAGCGCACGTCGCGAGGTGCGCCTCCATGGCCCGCGCGTCCTCCTGCTCGAGCGCGCCCAGAGCATACGCGGCGAGTGACCCGAGGAGTTCCGGATCGTGCTCCGGTGCAGGGTTCATGCGAACCCCTCGCCCTGTGTCATCGTTCACTCGCCCCTTCCGCGCGCCACGAGTCTCCTGCCCGGGTGACGTACGCCCGGCAGGGTTGGTTCACCGGGGTGGCGGCGGCTCCGCACCGGTCGACTCCTCGGCGCGAGCGGCTTCAGCACGAGCGTCCTTCGTCGGCGCAGCACACGACGTCGGCGCGCGCCTCAGGCCAGCCGGCTCAGCCAGCCGACTCAGGCCAGCCGGGCTCAGGCCAGCCGGGCTCAGGCCATCCGGGCTCAGGCCATCCGGGCTCAGGCCGGCCGCCTCGCCTCAGTCGAGACCGCGCAGGAACTCCGCCGCCACCGGGCCCGCGTTCTTGCCGCCCGAGCCGCCATCCTCCACGAGGACCGCGAAGGCCAGGTCACCGCGGAAGCCGATCATCCAGGCATGGGTGCGCGGTGGATTCTCGGTGCCGAACTCGGCCGTACCGGTCTTGGCCGCCGGGCTCCCGGAGATGCCGCGCAGCGCCTTCCCCGAGCCCTCGGTCACGACCGCGCCCATCAGCGTGCGCAGTTGCCGCGCGACGTCCGGGTCCAGCGCCTTCGCTGCCTTGTACTTGTTCTTCACGGCGCCCGGGACCAGTACGGGCTGCCTGAACGTGCCCGACTGGACGGTGGCGGCGACGGACGCCATGACGAGCGGGCTGGCCTCGACCCTCCCCTGGCCGATCATGTCCGCCGCCTTCTCGTTCTCGTCCGCGGCCTCCGGCACGCTGCCGTCGAACGTGGCGGCCCCGGCGTCCCACTCCCCGCCGATGCCGAACTGCCCGGCAGCGTCCGTCAGTCCCCCGTCCCCGATCCTGCCGCGCAGCCCGATGAAGGCCGTGTTGCAGGACTGGGCGAAGTCCTTGCGGAACGTCGTACCCGAAGGCAGATCGAATTCGTCCTGGTTCTGGTATTTCTGGCCACCGACGCTGACCGTACGGGGACAGGGCACGGCGCTGTCCGGCGTGACTCCGTTCCGCAGCAGCGCCGCCGTCGTGATCACCTTGAAGGTGGACCCGGGTGCGTAGCGGCCGCTGAGTGCCCGGTTCTCCGCGGAGTCGGGGGTGTTCGCGACGGCCAGGATCTCGCCGGTGCCGGGGCGCAGGGCCACGAGAGCGGCCTTCTTCTCCACCTTCGCGAGGGCCGCCTCGGCCGCCCGCTGGGTCTTCGGATCGATGGTGGTCTCGATCGGCGTGCCCGCCTTCCCCTTGCTGCGGTAGAGAGCGGGGCCCGCTTCCTGCACCTCGTTGAGGACGCGGACCGCGATGGTGGCGGTGCCGGCGAGCTGCTTCTGGTAGCGGTACTGCAGCCCCGTGGCACCGACCTCGTCGGAGTTCTCCGCGGCCGGCCCCGCGTTCTTCAACGTCTCGGTCGTGGCGGGCCGGACGCTTCCGATCAGCGGCTTCGCGGTCGTGGCCACCGCACGCTTGTGGTCGCGGAACTGGAACCCGGGTACCGGCAGCAGCTTCTCGCGCACCTTTCTGTACACCTCGTCCCTGAGGGTGATCACGGGGACGGCCTGGTCCGGCTTCGCCGCGTCCACCCGGGACTTGAGCGCGTCGGTGTCGATGTCGACGCCGAGGTCGGGGTCTTCCAGGGCCCGGTAGGCGCGGTCGGGGTCGGAGAGCTTGGCGGGCCAGATGCTGATGTTCCACACGGTGGTCTCGGGTGCGAGGTTGGTGCCGTCCGCGGCCAGGATCCCGGCGCGGGGGGCCAGGTCGCGGTAGCGCACCAGGCGGCTCCCGGGCTCCGTCAGCTCCGGGTGCAGGAGGGTCGGGGCGAAGTGGACCTTCCAGTCGCCGTCGGACTCCCATACCTCGGCGGCGGACCCGTACGTCCACGTACCCGCCCCGTCAAGTGTGAGCCGGGCCCGGAACGCGACGCTCGCCCTTCCCTCCTTCTTCCCGTCCTTCCTCTTCCCCGGCGTGAACTGCGCCTTGCCGATGCCCAGTTCCTCGTCGAGGCGGGCCAGCTCGGCCTTGGCCGTGTTCGGGTCGTCGGTGAAGGAGGCGGCCTTCTCCTCATCCCCCGCGGCCCAGGCGGAGAGGAACGACGCGACCGCCTCCGTGGCCTCGTCCTGGTCGGAGCAGCCGGTGGCGAGGCTCGCGATCACGGTTGCCGCGAGTGCCGCTGCGCGAGTGCGTCGGTGTCGCATGAAGGTTCTTCTCCTGGGTCGATACCGTCGATACGGTCGATACATGTACTACCCGGGCGTCAGGCAATGCTGATGATGCGAATCCTGCCGGGACTTTGGCCGCCTTCCGACCGCACGACGATGTCGAAGAGGAAGGAGTCCCCCGTCCCGGGGTGCAGCGCCGCCTCTTTCCCCGTCTCGAGGGCCGGCGTGGTGGATTCGTTGCGCTCGCCGGGCCCCGAACCGCTGATCACAATGATCTTGACCGGCGCCCGGCCGACATTCCGCACCGTGAGGGATCGTGTTTTCGGGCACTTTCCCCCATGCGCTCGGGCGCAGTTGAAGCGCGTGTCGCCGAATGCGACGGTGCCGCACGAGATTTCCAGCCCGCGGTCGCGCAGGGACGCGCACGTCTGACCGATCTGGATCCTCGGGTGCTCTGCCGGTCGGTCTCCCGCCTCCGGCGGGTCCCCCATCGATCCGGCCAGCAGGATTCCCGTCACGACGAGGGGAATCGAGACGGCCCCGATCACGGCGGTCTCGTATCCGCGCATGGCTGTGTTCCTTCTCCCCCGGGTCACCGATCGACAGACGGCTGTGTGAAGGCTGCCGCCGGAAGGAGGGAACGTAGCGTCACGGGGGGCGGTTCACCCGGGGAGGCGTCGATCGCGGCGCCGACGCCCGGTACCGGTGGGGCACCACCCGCCCAGCGGTAGTCCCCCTGGCCCAGCGGCCGTGAAGTGCCCCCAGGGGGAGGGCGCGTCAAGGGGCAAGCCCACCGCAGGCGCGGTGCTCCGCCCGACGCGCGCCGGCCGTCGCCCGCCACAGGCGCCATGCGGAGAGTCCCGCGGCGGCGAGCAGCAGCAGATTGCGGGCGTACAGCACGGCGATGGCCAACGGGTCGGCGTCCGCGCGGAGCTGGGCGTAGAGGAACGGGAACTCGGCGACCGTGAACACGCAGGCGGCGAGGAGCAGCCAGGCCACCGGGCGCTGGGTGGTTGCCGGACGCAGCAGACACACCGCGGCCAGACCGACCAGCCAGACCATGTACTGCGGGCTGATCACCCGGCTGGTCACCACGAACAGCAGCACCGCGGTCAGCGCCGCGTCCGGAAGGACCCGCACCGCCGCCCGGTCCGAGCGCGTACGCCACCACAGCAGCCAGCCCAGGGCGAGCACCGACAGCGCCTGGCTGCCCCAGACCACCCACTGCACACCGGGGCCGACGAACTCGTGCGAGCCGTACCTCTCGGCCCAGCCGCCGCTCCACCCGAAGTGGCGAGCCACGTGGAACGGCAGCGAGCCCACCGACTCGATCTGTATGCCCCGCTCCTTCTGCCCGCTGAGGAAGGAGAAGGCGTGCGGCATGGTCAGCGCGAGGCAGGCCGCCGACACGGCAGCGGCCACCGCCGCGTACGTGACGGCCGTACGCGTTCGGCCACCCCTGCCCGTACCGGCGAGCAGCAGCACCGGCCATACCTTGATCATCGCGCCGACGGCGGTCAGCGCCCCGAAGACCCGGTCGGCCCATGCCTTCCGGGAGGCGGCGGCGATCAGCGCGGCCATCGCGACCGCGGTCACCATCACGTCGAAGCGCCGCCACGGCACGGTGCCCAGGAGGGCGAGGCCGGCTATCCAGAGCCAGGGGCCCGCCATCGAACTGCCGCGGCGGGTGGCCGCATAGAGCAGCCCGGCCAGCACCGCGGCGTCGCAGAGCGCGCACAGCACGACGAAGGCGTGGCCGTAGTCCAGGAACGGGACCAGGCCCGGAGCGAGGATCGGGGCGGCGGCGCCGGGCGGGTACTGCCAGGTGACGTCGTGTGCCGGGAAGGCGCCGCCGCTCAGCACCGCGAACCAGCGCGGATAGAACTCGTCGACCGACCGGTCGAGACCGCCGGGCTGGTGGAACGGGCCGATCTCCAGCGCGGCGGAGACCAACCACAGCCGGGTGAGGGCCCAGACGGCTGTCGCGGACCATATCGCGTGTCGCGCGTACGGCCGCTTGACCGGATCCTGGGCGCGGGCGGCGGGTGCGGGGAGATCGGTGGCGGTTTGCAGGCTTTGGTAGGGCAATGGCTGTATCCCTCGGTGCGACGTCGTCGGGGTGATAGACGCTGCGGACGGCGTCCGGGTTCGCGTCGTCGTCCAGGCGCCCGGAGCACCTGCCCGCCGGTACTTTCTGCCCAGGCCCGTACGCCTCGATCGCGGATTCCTCCACCGGGCTCCCGAATTCGCCGCTTTTCCCGGCCGCGCCGCCGATCGGTGAACCGGGCGCCGTCAGGTCCGTACTCCCTGATGAAGGCCCCCTGCATGGCCCCATGCACGGGAAGCGTGAGGAGGTCACATCATGGCCGCCACCGAAAGCCACCCGTCCTCGTGGAGCCGGGACGCGGTCCCCCCGGGTCACCACGCGTCGCCGGATACCGCCGGAACGCTCAGGGCGTGGCTACCGCCGGGTGATGTCATCCGCAGCGTGCCGGTCGGCGTCTGGTGGGACGTGGTGCGCATGCCCGAAGCGCTGGGTCTCGACGTGTTCCACGCGCTGCCCGCCTCGGACCGCCACTTCGTCATCCACGACACCTGGGGTCCGCAGCCCCGGCTGTATTTCCTCGTCCCCGCCGGCACCACCGCGTTCTGGCGCGCGGAGCACACGGAGAGGCTCGGCTGCCATACCTTCATCGGAGTGCCGGGGCGGCTTCGCCGGGAACCGCCGGGCCCGCACTGGGCCGCGGCCCCCGACTGGCACGCACCCGGGCCCCTGGTCCCCGTCGGACTGCTGCTGGCCGCGGTGGGTCACCACTCGCGCTGCGAGCGCTGACGCGCGATACGTGACGCTGTCCCGCCCTACGTGACGCTGCACCAGGGCCAGGCTCCCGGTGCAGCATCACGTATGAGGGGGACTTCAATTCCCCGTGCACGGGGGAACGTTGGCATGTGACCGGGCACGGGCGCCGCGGCGCCGACAGCAGCCGACGCGGAATCGCTGTGCTGCTGCCGGATACATTGGCCCGGCTCGACATGCCGCCCCCCGCAGCCGAATTGGAGCCGGTCCGATGGAACACCGTGAACGTGATGCCGGCCCCGGCCCCGCCCCCCTGACCGCGACAGCGCCCCACACCATCCGCCGGGCGATCCTGGCGCAGTGGTGGACCGATGTGACGTTCCTGCACTGGCCGGCCGACCCGGACGCCGTCGCGCCCCTGCTGCCGCGCGGCATACGCCCCGATGTCCTCGACGGCACGACGTACGTCGGTCTCGTGCCGTTCCGCATGGAGCGGGTGTCCATCGGCCGCCGCCCGGCTCTCCCCTATCTGGGCACCTTCCCGGAGACGAACGTGCGGCTCTACAGCGTGGACGGCCGAGGGCGGCGCGGAGTCGTCTTCCGGAGCCTCGACGCGGCCCGCCTGCTGCCGGTCCTCAGCGGCCGGGCCGGGTTCCGGCTGCCCTACCTCTGGTCATCCATGAGCATCACCCGGGACGGCAGCCGGCTCACCTACACCGGGCGGCGCCTGCCCCCGGAACGCCGCAGGAAGTACCGCATATCCGTGGAGATCGGCGGGAAGCTGGAGCGGCCGGGCGAGCTCGAGTCGTTTCTCACCGCGCGCTGGGGGCTGCACGTCGACTGGTACGGACGCACCCTCCACCTCCCCAACGCGCACCCCGCATGGCCTCTCCACACGGCCCGCGTCCACCACCTCGAAGAGGACCTGATACGGGCCGCGGGTCTCGCCGCTCCGCAGGGGCCGCCGTGCAGCGTGCTCTACTCCCCCGGTGTCCCCGTCGTGTTCGGGACGCCCGCGACCGCACAGCCTTCGGGACCGGCGGCCGTCTCGACAGCATCCCTGTCGTCCGCGTCGTCCGCGTCGTCCGCGTCGTCCGCGTCGTCCCCGTCGTGATCGAGAACCAGCGTCGCACCGCCACCTCGGCGACCTCCGTACGCCGGCCGCCCGTCGGCCGCCCGTCGCCCGGTGTTGGCCCGGTGCGTTGAGCCTGTACCCACCATGGCGACAGAAACGGCTCCCCGGTGGCGGCGACTTCCGCTGCGCGAGATTGCCTGCCTCGTCCCGGTCGTGGCCGTGGCCGCGTGGGCCGTATGGTCCTGGCCGGTCGTCGAAGAGGGCTTCCTCCGGATGCTGGCCGCCGACCGCTCCTGGCTCGTGGCGGCCGCCGCGGCCACCGGGATGGCCTGGGTCGCCGCGGCCTTCGCGCGGCAGGGCGCCGTGGTCGAGCGGCTGCCCCCGGCCCGTCTGCTGGCCACGCAGTTCGCCGCCTCGTCCGCCAACCACCTGCTGCCGTCGGGCCTCGGCGCGGGAGCGGTGAATCTCCGGTTCATGTCCGTCTGCGGCCTGCCGCCCGCCCGCTCCTCGGCTGCGCTGGCCCTCTATCTCCTCGCCGAGTCCGTCGCGCGGGTGGCTCTGCTGCTGTCGCTGCTCGCCGCGTTTCCGCATGCGCTGCGGATCGGGCACCTGGTGCCGGGCGGGGCCCTGACGTCGCTGGCCATGACGGGCGGGGTACTCCTCGCCGCGGCGCTCCTGCTGATCGCCGCCGTACGCCCCCTGCGCAGAGTCGTCAGGACCTTTCTGAGCACCGCCCTCAGCGAGGCGCGCTCCATCCACGCCAGGCCGGACCGCGTCCTCGCCCTCTGGGGCGGATCGCTGGCCTTTCCGGCTCTGCAGGCTTCGGGTCTTGTGGCGGTCGGCCTCTCCCTCCACCTGCCGGTTCCGGCGATGCACGTGGCGGTCGCCTACCTCGCGGCCAGCGTCATGGCCGCCGCGGTCCCGACACCGGGCGGCATCGGGTCCGTTGACGCAGCACTCGCCCTCGCGCTGATCACGGTCGGTGCCCCTGCGGCCGTGGCCACGGCGGCGGTTCTGGCCTTCCGGCTCATCACGGTGTGGCTGCCACTGCTTCCCGGAGCGCTGATGCTGGGCGCGCTGGTGCGCTGGAAGGTGCTGTGACCGCGCGGCCCGCGAGGCCGCAGCACGGGGCCAACTCCCGTACGCGTGTTGCCCGTTACGCCCGCCCTCGCTGGGCCCCGCGCTCCTTTACGCCCGTGCCCGGATTTCGGTTCCATTCCGGTAGCCGCCCCGGCACTGATCGTGCACATTGGGCTCCATGACTCACGATCAGACCACCCCGCCCACGATCGACACCAGCGTGCCGCACTCCGCCCGGATGTACGACTACTGGCTCGGCGGCAGCAGTAACTTCGCCGCTGACAGGGCCCTGGGCCAGGCCTTCGAGCAGGCGATTCCCAGCATCAGGACCATGGCCAGGGAGAACCGCAGATTCCTCGGCCGGGCCGTGCGCTCCATGGCAGAGGCGGGCATACGCCAGTTCCTCGACATCGGCACCGGCATCCCGGCCGCGGGCGACACCCACTCCGTCACCGAGATCATCGCGCCCGACAGCCGCGTCGTGTGCGTGGACAACGACCCGATCGTGCACGCCCACGCACAGGCCCACGCCCGGGCCCGGATGGCCGACGGCGAGCAGCCCAGAACCGTATACCTGCAGGCGGATCTGAGGCATCCGGACCAGATCCTCGAAGCGCTCGCCCTCAAGGCCACACTCGACCTCGACCGGCCGGTCGGGCTGCTGCTGGTCGCGATCCTCATGCTTCTCGGCGACGAGGACGATCCGTGGGCGAGCACCGCCACCCTTTTCGACGCCCTTCCGCCGGGCAGCCACGTCGCCATCTCCCACCCCAGCCAGGACTTCAACCCGTCGGCGATGGCCGAGGTCGTCCGAGCCGCGGAACAGGGCCACATGACCCTCGTCCCGCGCGACCGGGGCCAGGTCGAGAGGTTCTTCGGCGACTGGGAACTCGTCGCCCCCGGAGTCGTGCCCGTGATGAGCTGGCACCCGGAGGACGACCGGCCGACCGACCCCAACGCCGCCTACTACTGGGCGGGCGTGGCCCGAAAGCCCTGACGGACCGGCACCCCGCGGCGGTCACGCCCCGCCGGCGGTCACGCCCCCGCCCGATGGTCACGCCCCGCCGGCGGTCACGGCTTGAAGCCCACGCCGGCCCACAGGCTGACCTCGGCGTCGGTGACCTCGCCCGTGGCGACGGTGGCGTCCGTGCCCTCGTCGGGATGCCAGCGATGCGCGACCTCGACGCCCGGCCCGACCATGTCCAGGCCCTTGAAGAACCCCTCGACCTCGGTTTTGCCGCGGAGCTGCGCGGGGGTGCCGCTGCTGATGTATATATCGACGACCCGCTGCCAGGTGGCGGGGTCGAAGTCCTGGGTGCAGTGCGACAGCGCGAGCGCGGAGCCGGACGGCAGCGCGGACATGAGGCGGTCGACGATTCCGTAGGGGTCCTGCTCATCGGGCACGAAGTGCATGAGCGCGTTGAGGCTGAGCGCGACCGGCTGGGTCAGATCCAGCGTTCCGGTCAGCTGAGGAGCCGTCAGAATGGTCTCCGGATCGAGGACGTCGGCCTCGATGTACGCGGTGCGGCCCTCGTCCGAGCTGATGAGCAGCGCGTTGGCGTGAGCGAGCACGACCGGGTCGTTGTCCACGTAGACGACGCGCGCGTCGGGCGCGACGGCCTGGGCCACCTCGTGCAGATTGGGGCTGGTCGGGATGCCCGTTCCGATGTCGAGCCACTGGCGGATGCCGCGCCGGGCGAGCAGCCGGGTCGCGCGGTGCATGAAGGCCCTGTTGGCACGCGCGCACACCTTGATCCCCGGGAACGCCGTGACGACCTTGGCAGCGGCCTCGCGGTCGGCGGGGTAGTTGTCCTTGCCACCGAGGTAGAAGTCGTACATGCGGGCGCTGTGGGGCTTGTCCTGCCGCAGGTCGCGATCAGCCCACGTACCGGCGGCGCCGCTCCCCGTGTCGTGGCCGGCGGATCCGTGCGCTGCCATGCGCTCTCCTCTATGTGGGAACGATCACTCGATGGTGTGCGGAATCCTAGGCATCGCCGGAAACTCGCCGGTGCACCCCAACTACCTTGATGCATGGGCGGGTTGCCGTGCTACAGGGCAACTCGCGCCCCCCGCGGTGATGTTCTGCGCGCAGTCCACGTACTGCATCACCGCGGCGACCATCAGCAGGCCCGTCGCTTCTACCCGTACCACTCTCCGGTCGCGGGGCCCGATGCGCTCCGGGCCGTCCTGGCAGCCACGCCCGACCTCGCGCAGCAGCCCGGCGAGCGGGGACCGCTCCCCCGAAGTCCATCATCGCGATCGGGAGACCGGTCCCTCGAACGGCGAGGGTTCGGCCGGCCGGCCCCGGCGACCACTGCCGGGGCCGGCCCACGGGCCATGGGTGTCCGTACTACGGGCGCAGCACGAGCTTGCCGCGTACATGCGCGGCCTCGCTCACCGCCTGGGCCTCGGCCGCGGCCGCGAGCGGAAAGATCCGGTCGACCGGGATCCTGAGCCTGCCCTGTACGGCGAGGCGGGCCTGCTCGGCGAGCGCCTGAGGGGTGCGCTGGGCTCCCGCGGAGAAGGGGACCCCGAACTCGGAAGCACTCGGGTCGGCGATGGTGACGATGCGGTCCGGCGTACCGCCGCGCAGCTCGATCGAGTCCTTCAGCGCCCCCTTGCCCGCCACGTCGAAGACCGCGTCCACCCCCTTCGGGGCCACCGCGCGGACCCGACTGACGAGTCCGTCGCCGTAGGCGAGAGGGATGGCGCCGAGGGAGCGCACGTAGTCGTGGTTGGCCGGTGAGGCGGTGCCGATGACGGTGGCGCCGAGGGAGACGGCCAGCTGGACGGCAGCCGTCCCGACCGCACCGGCGGCACCGTGCAGCAGCAGCGTCTCGCCATCCTCCACGCCGAGCAGGCCGAGGACGCGCTGCGCCGTTTCGGCGGCCACCGGCAGCGCGGCGGCCTCCTCCCAGCTGAGTTCGGCCGGCTTGCGGGCGACGACCGTAGCGAGGGCGTACGTGGCGTAGGCGCCGGTGTCGGTGGTGCCGAACACCTCGTCGCCGACCGCCGGCGTGGCGCCCTCGCCGACCTCGTCGACCACTCCGGCGGCCTCCATACCGGGGATCGCGGGGAACGTGGTCGGAAACACGTCCTGCACCCAGCCGCTGCGAATCTTGTAGTCGAGGGGGTTGACGCCTGCCGCCTTGACGCGCAGCCGCACCTGTCCGGGTCCCGGGTGAGGCTCCGGGGCCTGTGCCAGACGCAGCACCTCGGGTCCGCCGAATTCCTCGAAGACGATGGCTTCCATGTCCGTCCTGTCCCTGCGTTGAGAGTTTCTTCGATAAGTGCCTTGAGAGTTCCTCTCGGCTCCCTGAAGCCTCTGTCGTCGGGACCTGACGCCCGGCCATCCTTACGGAGAGTTCGTACCTGGCCGAAAGGACAGCCGAGCAGGCCGGGGAGGCGTTTAACCTGGCGGTCATGGAGTTCACGGAAGCAGGAACGGGCGCAGGAGCGGGCGCAGGAACGGGCGCGGGAACGGGCGCAGGAACGGAAACAGGAGCAGCGGCCGTTCTGGCAGCGGCCGTCGAGGTGATCCGGGCGCCGCTGGCCGAGATCCTGCCCCGGCTCTCCGCCGCCCTGGTGGGACCGGCTCCGCACCACGCGGTGGCGGAGCTGTCCAGCGAGTGCACCTATGCGCCGTTCAAGACCCACGGCGACCCGGTGGGTGACCGGCGGATCACGAATGCCGAACTGGCCGCGCTCGCCCCCTCCGTACCCGCCGGGCAGCCGTGGCAGGGACGGGCCCGTGTCGCCGGAACCGAGCTTCCCGTCCTCGCCGTTTCCAGCGACGTCGTCCCCAGGGGAGCGCTCCTGGTCCTCGTACGCACCGACGACTCCGCGCTCCCGCCGGCAGTCACCGCGCTCGCCCAGACGCTCTGGGACCTCGTGACCGCGCACCGGGACCGCATGACCGCGGAGGCGGTGCCGGGAGTGCTGGCCCAGTCACGGGTCGCGGCGGACACCCGGGCCAGAACCATCGCAGAACTCGGCGACGCGCACGAGGCCACGCTGACCGGGCTCCTTGGCGTACTGCGAAGCCGTGCGCTCGACGACTCGTCGGCCCGTGGCAGGGCGGTCGACCTCGCCGTCTCCGCGCTGGTCGACCTGCGCGCGGAGGCGGAGCGGGACCAGGCGCTGGTCGAGGAGCCGGCGGGCCAGGCGTTCGAGCGGCTGGCCGACTCGCTCCGGCCGCTGCTGCGCCACAGCCAGGTGCGGCTCGACCTGGCTCCTCCGGAGGAGGAGAACGGAGCTGCCGACCGGCTGCTGTCCGCCGACGTTGCGAACGCTGCGCGAGCCGCGGTACGGGCGGTGCTGCTCGCCGTCCTGGAGCAGGGTCCGGAGCCGGTGCGGCGCGTTCACGTCGGATGGAAGGTCGACGATCGTGAACTGCACGCGACGGTACGGGACGACGGGCCCGGCGCTGTGTCGCGGGACGCGCTCGCTGCGCGCCGGGTCGGTGAGCGGCTGGCCGCGCTCGGAGGCGGGCTCGGCCTGGACGCGGTGCCCGGCTGGGGCACGACGGTGACGGTCACAGTGCCGCTCGCCCCGCACGGGCCGCAGCAGGCCAGGCGGGCGGACCCGCTGTCCGCGCTGGGCGCACGCGAACTGGAGGTGCTCGGTCATCTCGCCCGGGGCCATCGCAACCGGGTCATCGCACAGGAACTGCACATCAGCGAGTCGACGGTGAAGTTCCACGTCGCCAACATCCTCGGCAAGCTCGGCGTCACGACCCGGGGCGAGGCGGCCGCACTCGCCCATACATGGGGTGGGGCCGCCGCCTGACCGAGCCGACCGGCCCCCGGGCGGCTTCGCCCTCCGTCCGCCAGGACCGCTGTGAGCGCCCGAGGCGGGGACGCCCCCTCCTTCATCTGGAGCTCACTCATGCGCGTCCATCGCGTCGATCCCGTCGACGTCGTGCCGCCTTGGCAGCAGTTACGTCAGTGGCGACAGTCCCGCTGCTCGCACCCTGCACGGGCCGGACGTCTCCCAATTCCGTGTCTCCCCCCGGTGCACGCCGGGTTCGACTACCAGATCGGCCGCGCCTACCCCCCTTCCCCCCGCCGCCCGGGGTGGCCGTGATCAGCCGCGACCGCAGCGCCGCCCCCGCGTCGTTCGCGGGACGGCGGCAGGTGCGCGCGTACACACACGTCGGCGGCCCGCGCCGCCCCCGACGGGTGGCAGGCGGTTTCCGACCGACGTTGTCGAGTTCTCTGCGAGAATGACCGGAGAATCCGCATTCCCTGGAGCATCGGTGGAAAATCCTGCGAAGGCCCGTGAAAGCCAGGGATCGGGGCGTGGTCCCGAGGGACCGGCGGTGGGCCGCGACACCGAGATCGCACGTCTCTTCCGGCTCGTCGACGCCGATCAGACCCACAGCGAGGTGCTGATCCTCACGGGAGATCCCGGTGCGGGCAAGAGCATGCTGCTGGACATCGCTGCCGACCGAGCGGCCAGCGCGTGCCGGCGAGTCCTGCGCGCGGTGGGCAGCGAATCCGAGGCGAATCTCGGGTTCGCCGGTCTCCACCAGTTGCTCCGTCCCGTGCTGGACGAGGTGGAGAACCTGCCCTCCCGGCAGCGCTCCGCGCTCCTGGGCGCCTTCGGTCTCGGCGAAGCCGCCGAGACCCCGGACGCCATGCTCGTGGATCTTGCGGTGCTGACGCTGCTGTCCGAGCTGGCCGAGCCGGCACCACTGCTGGTAGTGGTCGATGACGCACAGTGGATCGATCGTGCGTCGCTGGACGCGCTCTCCTTCGTGGCCCGGCGGATGGACAGCGAACCCATCACCCTGCTGGTGGGCGTACGCGCCGCGGATCCGCTGCCCGGGCTCGACCAGGGATATCAGCGCCTCACCCTCGGACCGCTCGCCCCCGAGGCCGCTAACCGGCTGCTCGACCTGCAGGCCGCGCCACCCGGCGGCCGCACCCGGATGCGGATCCTGGAGCAGGCAGTCGGCAACCCACTGGCCCTGGTGGAACTTTCCCGCGCCGCGGCGCTCCGGGGCCCGGCGGGCGGAACCGCGGAGGGCCCACTGCCGGTCACCGACCGGCTGGAGCGCATCTACGCCGGGCAGGTGGCGGATCTGCCCGAACCCACCCGCCGAGCCCTGCTGTTGCTGGCGGCAGCGGACGCCGCGGACGCGTCGGCGGCGTCGCTCGGCCTGCCCGAAGCGGACGACAAGGCGTGGCTCCCCGCCGAACAGGCCGGTCTCGTACGCCAGGACGGCCCCGGAGTCTCCTTCCGCCACCCGCTCATCCGCTCGGCGGTCTACCACTCCGAGTCCTTCGAGGCCCGGCGGGAGGCGCATCTGGCCCTCGCCGAGCGGTTGCGCGGGGAACCGGACCGGCGTGCCTGGCACCTCGCCGCCGCGACACTGCGCCCCGACGAGGGCGTGTCGGCCGCACTGCGGGAGACGGCGGACCGCGCCCGGCGCCGCGGCGGCTACGCGGCTGCCGCGGCCGCCCTGGAGCGCGCCGCGAAACTCAGCCCGCACCGCGAGGACCGGGCGCGCCTGCTGACGGACGCCGCGGCCATGGCAGTCTTCACCGGCCGCCTCACGTGGGTCGAGCACCTGGCCGCCCAGGTTCGTACCTCCACTGACGATCCGTCACTCGTGAGCAGCGCTTGGCTGGCGAGCGGGGAGCTCATGGCCATGACGCAGCAGCATGCGAAGGCGTTCGCCCTCCTGTCGCGCGTCACGGACGAGGCGGCGGTTGCGCAGTCGCCCGTGGCACTGGACGCAGTGGCCGCGGCGGCAGTGGTGGGCTACTACTCGGGCGAGGATTCCCAACGCCGGTGGATCCAGGACGTATTGGCCCGTATCCCCGACGATCCCTCCCGCGCTGCGCTGCGCGCCTGGGTGCTGGCCGTCTCGGACCCGAGCGGCAGCAGGGCGCAGCTGGCTCCCGTACTGCCTGGCCTGATCGCCGGGACGGAGAACGACCCGGGACGGCTGACCGCGCTCGCCATCGTCGCCTGGATCCTCGACGAGACCGCCCTCGCCGTCAGGACGTTCGACGAGGCATTCGACCGCTGGCAGGCGCGCGGGCCGCTGCCCGACGGGCTGGCAGGCGCGGCCGGATGGGCGTACCTGGAGCAGGGGCGGTGGACTCAGGCCCGTATGGCCTCCACCGACATCGCCGACGTGGCGTCGGTGTCCGGACTCGACCACGCCGAGGCGTGCGCGTGCGCGATCGACGCCACGGTGCTCGCCCTGCTGGGCGAGCAGGCGGGCGCGCGGGAGCGTGCCGGGCGGGCCCTGGCCCTCGTCGATCCGGTGGAGAGCCGCTCCATCGCGGTCTCCGCGCGGCGCGCCCTGGGCCTGGCCGCCGTGGCCGAGGGCGACTACGACACGGCGTACGAGCAGTTCCGCTCCGCCTTCACCGGCGACGGCGATCCGGTCCACTACCACGTCTCGTACACCGTTCTGGCCGAACTCGCCGCGGCAGCCAGCCGCAGTGGGCGGCGGGAGGATGCCTCCGAGGTGCTGGAGCGGTCGGCGCGCCGCCTCGGCGAGGGCATGTCGCCGCGGATCGCCGTACTGATCAACCGAGGCCGCGCCCTGCTGGCGGATCCCGGGGCCGGCGAACCGTACTTCCGGGCGGCCCTGGCGGACTCCACCGACGAGCAGTGGCCCTTCGAGCAGGCGCAGACGCGGCTGGACTACGCCGAGTGGCTCCGCAGGCAGCGCCGCATCACGGAAGCCCGTCCGCTGCTGACCGCCGCGCTCGAGACCTTCCAGCGGCTGGGCGCCCGGCCGTGGGTCGCGCGCACGCAGGCCGAGCTGCGCGCCGCGGGCATCGAGGCGAGCACCTTCGTCCCCAGTGCCTTTGCCGAACTGAGCCCTCAGCAGCAGCAGATCGTCCAGCTCGCCGCGCGTGGCCTGACGAACCGTGAGATCGGCGAGAAGCTGTTCCTGTCGCCGCGTACGGTCGGCTCCCACCTCTACCGGGTCTTTCCCAAGCTGGGCATCACCGCCCGCTCACAACTCCGCGACGTCATCGAGAGCACCCGGTAGGGCGCCTCCGGGGCACAGGCGTGAAGCCGAAGCAGCCCGGTGCTGATGATGGTTCTGGTCATGCGATGACGTCCTTGGAGGGGGCGTGGCGGCACGGGAGCACCGCCGGGGCTCAGGTCCAGGCCTGCCGTACCTGGGCGTTGGGGTCGTCGACCTGTGTCCATGCGTCGGCGATGCGCATGCTGGTGCGGCGGGTGGTGTCGTACTGCGGCCAGCCCGGGTCGCCGGTCCTCGCGAAGCGGATCCATGCGGAGTGGACGCGGGAAGCGAGCTCGGTCGGGGGCTCGGTCGGGCCGAGGACCGCCTTGGGGCCGTGGAGCTGCGGCAGATCGGTGCGGTCGAAGACGAACGGGAGTTCCATGGTGTGCGTTGCGCCGAGTTCGCCGTCGAGGGCCTGCGACCGCCAGGCGAACTCGTAGACGTGCGTGCGCGATGAGGGGTGCTGCGCGTGGGCCTCCGCCAGCCGCCGTGTTCCCGCGCCGAACAGGGCGTCGGCCATGATGGCGGACCGCAGTGCGCCGGACGATGCCCCCGGCCGTTCACTGCGGTAGACCCGCACCAGCTTGTCCGGGTCGGGGTGCGAACGAGCTGCCGCGGCGTACACGTCATCCGCTGTCGAGGGGGTCAGGTTGCCCAGCGGCGCGAGGTAGAGGTTGCCTTCCTCGGTGGTGGTGCCGAGGAGCAGGTCGACGCCCGCGCCGCGGCCGGCGGCCACGGCCTCGGCCGGCTGCTGGTCCAGAACGAGGCTGAACGCGCTCAGGCCGATCAGCGGGTCGAAGTACCCGTCGACCTTGAGGTCGATACCGGCCAGCTGGGGCATGGCCTCGACGAAACGCTCATCCGGCACCGATGCGAAGGACTCGGCCGTCGGAGCGACCTCCAGGGCCTGGGCGAGGGCCTGGGTGACCCGGTTCGCCTGAGCCCGGGTGAACGCTCCCAGGCCGCTGCCGCTCTGGATGATCGCGCGCTGGAGGAGGCCCTCGGACTGCGGACTCGCCACCACGCCGCCCACGATCGTGGCGCCGGCCGACTGGCCGAAGAGCGTCACCTGGGACGGATCGCCGCCGAAGCCCGCGATGTTCTCCTCGACCCAGCGCAGGGCTGCAATCACGTCCAGCAGGCCGCGGTTGTCGGGAGCGTCGGGGAGGTGGAGGAAACCGGGCACGCCCAGCCGGTAGTTGAGGGTGACCAGGACGACTTCGTCGCGGGCGAAGTTCGTGCCGTCGTAGAGCACCGACCGGGTGGATCCGGCGACGAATCCGCCGCCGTGTACGAACACCATCACCGGCCGGTCGTCCCGAGTGGTGTCGGGCGTCCAGACGTTGACGGTGAGGTAGTCCTCGCCCGGAACCCAGCCCTGACCGAAGTACGGGGACATGTCGAGGTCGCCGAACGCATCGCGCTTCGGCTGCGGTGCGGTGGGACCAGCGACGGTGGCATCCCTGACTCCGGACCACGGCGCGTGCGGCGCGGGCGGGGCGAACCGGGCGGCGCCGAGCGGGGGTGCGGCGTAGGGGATGTTGAGGAAGACGGTGGCGTCTTCTTCGCGGCGGCCCCGGACGGCGCCCTGGGCGGTCTGCACAGTGGGGTCGGTGTTGTTGGTCATGTCGTCGGTGTCTTTCTTCGCAGTCACTGGGGTGAGGGGTCACAGGCGGGTAGGGGTCACAGGCGGGTGAAGGGCGCCCATTCCTTGATGGAGAACTTGCTGCCGTCGCGCTGCACCTCGGCGGCGCCGTGACCGCCCAGATGGGCGGGGAAGACCAGGGCCTTGTCATCGGCGGACTGGCCGAGGATGCGGCGGCGCGTGGCGCGGGATTCGGCCGGGTCCTCGCAGAAACAGCTGTTGCCGTCCGGCTCCAGAATCTGCACCGGGCTGTGCAGCAGGTCCCCGACGAAAAGTGCGCGGTCTCCCTTGGAGTTCAGGGTGAGCACGGACGATCCGGGGGTGTGCCCTGGGGCGAGTTCCAGACGCAGGTTGGCGTCGATGTCGTAACTGCCGTCCCACAGCAGCGCCTTGCCGGCCTCGTGGATGGGCGCGACTGAGTCCTCGAAGACGTTCTGGTTGCCTCGCCCGAGCAGTGGCTTGTGCTCATTCTCCGGGTTCCAGAACTCGAAGTCCCGCTCCGGCATCAGATAGGTGGCATGGGGGAACGTCGGCACCCACTCCCCGCCGTCGAGGTAGGTGTTCCAGCCGACGTGGTCAATGTGCAGATGGGTGTTGACCACGATGTCGACGTCCTCCGGCCGCACGCCGGCCCTGGCGAGATTGCCCAGGAAGTCGGTGTCCAGGTAGCTCCACACCGGCGCATACGGCCGGTACTTGTGATTGCCCACACCGGTATCGACGAGAATGGTCTTGCCTTCACTGCGCAGGACCCAGGTCTGAATCGCGGACTGCACAATATTGCTGTCCAAGTCCAGGAAATCCGGGGCCAGCCAGGACGTATTCTCCTCCCACGCCTCCTTGGGGGTCTCCGGGAAGAACACCTCGGGCGTCATCTCGACAGGGCCGTAGAACTCCGCGACGCGCGTGATGCTGACGTCGCCCAGCACTATCTGCTGCATGGAAACTCCTCCGTCGGTCCGTGTTCGGCTCGCACAGGAGAGTCTTGTCGCGGGTGCCTGCGGGGCGGTATCCGTCACATGACTGCGCCTGCCGCACCGGGGCCGGTCCTGGCTCGCCCCGGCCGGCGAAACGTGCAGGCCGTCGCGCGGGCCCAGGTCAACAACGGCCGCGCCGCTCCCGGCGCAGGTCAAAGGCCTCGACGCTCCCGGGCTCGGGTCGACGGCCACGCCGCTCCTGGCGAGGCACGGTGGGCAGCCGCCTGCCGTCCCGGCCCGAGGGTTGTTCTAGTCTTGCGGATGCTGTGGCACGAACCGAGGAGCACCGATGACCAACCCCGCCGAGCGGCTCGTCGACCTGCTCGATCTGGAGCAGATCGAGGTGAACATCTTCCGCGGCCGCAGCCCCGACGAGTCGCTGCAGCGGGTGTTCGGCGGGCAGGTCGCCGGGCAGGCGCTGGTAGCCGCGGGGCGGACCACGGACGGGCAGCGTCCGGTGCACTCCTTGCATGCTTATTTCCTCCGTCCCGGCAGGCCGGGCGTGCCGATCGTCTATCAGGTGGAACGGGTACGGGACGGGCGGACCTTCACCACCCGGCGAGTGGTCGCGGTGCAGCAGGGCCGCACCATCTTCAATCTGACCGCCTCCTTTCATCAGCCCGAGCCGGGCATCGAGCATCAGCTGCCCATGCCGGACGTGCAGGGCCCGGAGAAGTTGCCGGCACTGGCCGACGAGCTCCGCGAGCACCTGGGCGCACTACCCGAGGCGCTGGAACGCATGACGCGCCGCCAGCCGTTCGACATTCGCTACGTGGAGCGGCTGCGGTGGTCCCGGGAAGAGCTCCAAGGTGTCGAGCCGCGCAGCGCGGTGTGGATGCGGGCGGTGGGGCAGCTCGGCGACGACCCGCTGGTTCACACCTGCGCCCTCACCTACGCCAGCGACATGATGCTGCTGGACGCGGTCCGCGTGCCGGTCGAACCCCTTTGGGGCTCAAGGGGATTCGACATCGCCTCCCTGGACCACGCCATGTGGTTCCACCGTCCATTCCGCGCGGACGAGTGGTTCCTGTACCAGCAGGAGTCACCCATCGCGACGGGCGCCCGCGGGCTCGCCCGCGGCCAGATCTTCAATCGGGAAGGGCAGCTCCTGGTATCCGTCATGCAGGAGGGTCTGTTCCGCAAGTTGGACGGGTAGCGGACCACTATTCCGCTCAAGCGTGCGCTCCCCGCGGCTGCCCCTCCCTCGGCTCCCCCCTCCCCTCACCCCGCCCGGCGGCGCAACCAGGCCCTGAATCCGCGCGGCCGAGTCTCCCCCGATCCGTCCGGCGGGCTGTGCCGAGGCGCTTCCGACGGGCCTTCCTGCGGCGCTTGCGGAGGGGCTTCGGAGGGGGCTTGCCGTGGCCCCTCCTGCGGGGCACTGCCGGGCATCGGCGCCGACCGGCAGCCCCTGGCCTCGTCCAGGGCGTACAGCAGCGACAGCCTGATCCAGAGGATCTCGTCGGGGTCGTCCGCTCTGATCAGCCGCTCGACCACGTCCCACGTCGCCGTCGAGTCGGCCCGGGTGGACACCAGCGCCGGGCGCAGCTTGCGCAAGTACGCCCGCTCGTAGGGGTCATCGACGATCTGCGCGAGCTCGTCGGCCGGCAGCACCCCGGCCGGCACCGCGGCCCGCGCCCAGGGGTCGTCCGTCTGCCGGGCCAGCTGCCCGATGCGCCGGCTGCGCCAGTTCCGCGCCCGCCAGTCCTCCCCGGCGTCCAGCAGCGCCTTCAGGTTCTTCGGCATGATGCCGGTCAGCATCGCAGGCTCCCGCTCCACGAACTCCCGCAGCTCCACTGCCGGATAGAGCCATACGACGGCGCGGTAACGGTTGACGTAGAACGTCGCCGGGCTGATCAGGCCGACCCGCGCCAGGCGGGTGAACCGGTCGGGGCTGATGCCCATCAACTCCGCCGCCTCGGCAGTCCCGATCACCCGCACCCGCTCGCGCAGCCCGTCGGGAAAGTCCTCCGCCTCCTGCAGCCGGGCCACTTCGGCGCGGGGCACCCGCCGCCGCCCGCCTCCGGGCGCCGCGACGGCCCGCACCTTCTCGAGCTGCACCGCGAGCTCCAACTCCCGCGGTTTCAGGCCCAGCTCCGCCGCCGCCCTGCTGAACGCGAAGGTCTCCTCCGCGCCGTGCTCCGCGGGCTGCTTCTCCTGCTTCTCGTGCCTCGCGTGCCTCGCGTGCCTCTCCTGCTTGTCGTGCTTGTCGTGCTTCTCCTGCACTGTCATGACGGTCCTCCCCCGCACGATCCGATCACTCTCGGTGACGACCGTAGCCGGGAAGTCCGACACCCCGCTCCCCCTGTGGATAACTTCAGTCGCCGGGATCGGCCCCGCCGCTCGCCGCCCCGCCGCTCGCCGACTCTCCGCCCGCCGCCCCGTCACCGCTGTCGGCCACGCCCCCGAAAGCTCCGCCCCCGGCAATCCGGCCCTCCTTACGCGCCGCGACCCCGAGGTGCTCGCCCACCCGGTTGACGAGCAGCGTCATCTCGTACGCGACCTGGCCGATGTCCGCGTCGGCCGAGCCGAGCACGCACAGACAGCTGCCTTCCCCCGCCGCCGTCACGAACAGCACCCCGTCGTCGAACTCGACCATCGTCTGCCGCACCCGCCCCGCCCCGAAGTGCTTCCCCGAACCCTTGGCCAGGCTGTGCAGCCCGGACGACACCGCCGCCAAGTGCTCGGCGTCCTCGCGCTCGAGCCCTTCGCTCGCCGCCGTCACCAGCCCGTCGTTCGACAGGACCAGCGCGTGACGCACGGACCCGACGCGCTGCGTCAAGTCCTCCACAAGCCAGTCGAGCCCTTTGCCCAGTGCCATTGCGTGCCTCCCCGTACGGCAGTTCGCCTCAACTGCCGTGCCAGACTGTCCCACCTCGGCCGTCCGGGCAAGCCGCCCTGCGCCGCGGGCGTCGTACTGGGCCCGGCCCCCGCATATGACACAGGATGAGCGCATGGCACAGACGATGACTCACGACGAATGGCACGCGTTCGTCTCCCAGGGAACGCGCACCGGCAAGCTGGCGACCGTACGGCCCGACGGCAGCCCTCACGTCGCCCCCGTGTGGTTCGTACTCGACGGCGACGACCTGGTCCTGACCACCGGCAAGAACACTGTCAAGGGACGCAATCTGGCGCACGACAGCCGGGTTGCGATCTGCGTGGAGGACGACCGCCCGCCGTTCGCGTTCGCCACGCTCCAGGGCCACGCCGAGCTGAGCGAGGACCTCTCGGAGATGCGCCGGTGGACGACGCGCATCGCCGCCCGCTACATGGGCGCCGAGCGCGCCGAGGAGTTCGGCAAGCGGAACGCCGTCCCCGGCGAGCTGCTGGTGCGCGTGCGCATCCATACGGCCGTGGCCATGAGCGGCCTCACGCACTAGCCGGTCCTAGCCGGCCGAGTCGAGCAGCCGGGCGGTGTGGACCCGCCCGGCGTACTCGACCAGCCTGATCAGCAACTCCTCTCCCGAGTCACGGCACCCGTGCACACGCGCGGGACGCCCCGGGCGCGAGCGGGCGGCTCACGGGCGCGGGATCATGGGGGCATGGACGCCGACCACAGTCACGTACGGGACTTCTTCGCGGCCAGGGCCGACGGCTGGGACGCCCGCTTCCCGGACGACGCCCCGGCCTTCGCTGCGGCGGTGGACGAACTCGGGCTGCGCCCCGGGGACGCGGTGCTCGACGCCGGATGCGGCACCGGCCGGGCGCTGCCCGCGCTGCGCGAGGCCGTCGGCCCGGCCGGCACGGTTCTGGGCGCCGATCTGACCCCGGAGATGCTGCGGGAGGCCGTCCGTGCCGGGCGGGACCGCAGCGCCCGCCTCGTCATCGCGGACGTCGCGCGGCTACCGCTGCGGGACGCCTCGCTCGACGCGGTGTTCGCCGCAGGACTCGTGTCGCATCTGGCGGACCCGCGGGAGGGGCTGCGCGAGCTGGCGCGCGTCGTGCGCCCCGGCGGGCGCCTCGCGCTCTTCCACCCCATCGGCCGGGCCGCTCTCGCCGCCCGCCAGGGACGGCAGCTCACCCCCGACGACCTGCGGGCCGAGCCCAACCTCCGTCCGCTGCTCACGGCCTCGGGCTGGCGCCTGATCTCCTACGCGGACGAGGACGCACGCTTCCTCGCACTGGCCGTGCGCCCTGCCAACCCTACGGACGCGAGGCACACTTGAAGATTCGGTGACACAGCAGACAGGGGGAGGGTGGTCCGCGTGCTGGGCAGGCTTCGCAAGCTGATCGAACCACTGAGAGGAGGGAACCGGGGCCGGGACCAGGGCCAGGAACGGAACGGGGATCAGGGCCAGGACCGGAACGGGGACCAGGGCCGCCGGGGCCGGGCCGCTCGTCCGGATCGCAGGCGGCCGAATCTCTTCGACGCGGCCGCCGCGTACGTGGCCGCGGGCATCGAGGACGACGAGCACGGGCTGGCAGAGGCGGCGGGATGGGTGTCGCCCGAGGCGCTGTCCTTCGGGGTGAACGAGCTGGCGTGCCGGGCGGTCATCGCGGTCGCCCGCGAGCGCGACGAGTCCCCGAAGACCGTGGCACGGTCCCTCCTCGGCCTGCCCGCCGTCTGACCGGCCCGGGCCAGGCCGGCGCACACAGGAGGCCAGGCCAGGCGCCCGGGTTGCGCCGAACCCTCGACGGAGGCGTTACCTACTGGTTAATGTGCGCGCACCCCACTGATCCATGGAGAGGTGACCATGTCCGTTACGGACGAGGCCCAGGACGCCGAGGACGCCCTGTTCGTGCTGACGGCAGTGCTGCTCACTCCCGCTCAGTTCCCGAGCGTGCTCGGCGACGACTACCCGGAGGCGTGCTCCGTGCTCGGTCTCGAGCCGTACGCCGAGGGGTACGGCCTGGTGCTCGGGCAGGACGGGGACGGCGCGCGGTGGACCGTGGTCACCGACGACGTGTCGCTCGTCGCCTGCGCCATCGCCGCCTGGGACTGCGGCATGGAGTACGACCTGTCGCCCGACGAGCGCAGCGTCGTCGCCGCGCTGCCGGGCTGGCCGCTCGCCGTCGCGGTCGCCGCCCCGGGCATCCCGGCCCCGCACGACCCCGAGCCCGACCCGGAACTGGACGGCGTCGACCGGACTCCGCTGAGCCCGCCGGACTCCGAGAACTGGGGTCCGGCGCAGCGGCGGCTGGGCGCGGACGAGATCGCCCTGCAGTGGGCGATGTGGCGGGAACAGGTGGACGAGGAGGTCGAGTTCACCGAACCGGGGCAACAAGCGAACGCCGAAGACCGGCCGAAGGCGGGAGACGAGCCCAAGGCCGAAGACGAGCCCAAGGCGCCCGGGAAGCCGGAGTCGGGAGACGAGCCGGAGCAGGGCGACCGGCCGGAACCCGGGCAGCCCTCACACCCCGCGGTACGCAGGGTGCTCGAGGAGGCGCGCGCGTACGTGGACAAGCCCCCGCCGCCCGGCCGCATCCGCTCCGCCTTCGCCTCGGGCGAGGCCCGTACGCTGCGCGCGGACGGCCCGGGCTGGAGCATGGTGGCCCGCACCGACGACATCGCCTTCATCCTGGTCGACGACGAGCCGGGCGAAGTCCTCCCCGTGGGCCGGGGCCCCGAACTCCCGGGCCTGCTCAGGGCCCTCGACGAGCTCGCGGTGCGCCCCTCCTGACCCGCGATCCCCGCCGAACCCGGCCCCTCGCCGCCCCTCGCCGCGCGTCAGTAGCCCGGCGAAGACCGGGAAGGCGGGGGCGTATGCGCGGTGGCCGGGTTTCCGCGCATGCAGAAGGCGCCCCGCAGTAGGTCATGAAGCGATGTCGACCAGCAGCGCCGATGCGGCCGTGTCCGGGTGCCCGAGCAGCATGGGGAGCAGCCCGGTCCTGTCGGCTGGCCCCGGCCGCGAGTTGGCCGAGAGCGGTGAGCGCCGAAGCGGCAACCGGCTGCGGTGCGCCGCCGGCCAGCTTGATGAGCAGGCGGGCGTCGCGCAGCAGCCCGGCTGCGTCGGCCCGCCGGCGCAGCGGCGCGTCCTCGTCGGGCGGGGTTCGGGAGCGGGGAGCCGGATGGCGGTGAGCACGTACGCCTCAGACCCGTTCCAGCGGCCGGTGCGGCTCGGCGGGCAGCTCGACGCCGATGGCATCACCCGGGCGTACCTCTCCGCCGGTCACCACGATTCCCATGATCCCGGCCTTGCGGAGAGCCGTCCGGCCTCGTCCCGCCCCACGACCTGCTTGAGCAGCCCGTCCTGGAACGTGTCGATCTGCAGACAGGGGTTGCGCAGCCCGGTCACCTCGACCACGGCTTCCGCGCCGAGGCGGAGCAGCGTGCCGGTCGGCAGCGCCAGCAGGTCGATCCCCGCCGTGGTGATGTTCTCCCCCAGCCGCCCCGGGCCGACCTCGAACCCGGCCTCGCGGACCTCGGCGAACAGCTCCTCATGAATGAGGTGGACCTGCCGCAGATTCGGCTGGGTCGGGTCCTGGGCGACGCGCGAGCGGTGCTGCACCGTCACCCCCAGGTGCGCATCGCCGTCGACACCCAGACCGGCCAGCAGCCGGATGCTCTCCCGCGTCCGCTTGCTGAAGTCGTGCTCCCTGCTGCGGCTCACCGCCGTGACCGTGCCACCCATGAGCGCGGCTCTCCTCCCCGTCCGGTGACCTCCGTGCGCCCACGGAGATCACCGTCACTCCAACGATGGGGCGCCTCGCGGGGCGCGCGGATCAGCGGCCCAGCTCCTTCCGGCTCACCCGGCGCAGCCTCCGCCGCTGCGATTCGTCCAGCAGCAGATAGGCACCCACCGGAACGCCGACCATGATCAGCAGCGCCGCCCAGAAGGGCAGCACCCACAGCAGGACGATCCCCACCGCCACTCCCCCGACGGCGACCTTGGCCCTGTTCGTCATCTCCGACGCCTCCTTCGCGGCGACCCCGAGCTCATCCTGTGAACGGGCACACACCCGCGACAGTTCCCCCGGGCACCCGGCGCACTGCTGCGCCGCCACTACCAGTCTCGCTCGCAGGCCGCGAAGCGCCGACTCCGTGCACGTTCAGTAGCTCCGCCCGTACGAGTCGGGCCCGGCTCGGGGCCTGCGGCATGTGCGCACACCGAGCGCACCGGTGACCTTCCTCACGACTGAGCCGCTCCCGGAGAGGGTCACCGTGAGGTAATCTCGGCGGCTCCGGCTCCACTAGTCAAGTTTGAGGAATGCGTAGCGCTGTGCCTCCGCTCCCCGCGACAACGCCCTCCGCGATCTCCGAACTCGCCCACTGCGCGGCGGTCTTCCTGCCCGGTGGCCCCGCCCGCACCGGCCGGGTCGCCTTCTGGCGCCCGGACGGCGCGCCGCCCGCGGACACCGGTCCTGCAGAGGAGCTGACCGTGGCCGTCCCGTACGGCGACGACGTCCGCGGGCGGACCGTGCGAGCCGTGGTCCTGCCGGTGCGCGAGGCCGTGCCGGTCCTCACGCGCGCCCGCGCCGCGAAGGGCGACCCCTCGGCCGTCTTCTGGGGCTCGGCGGCCGTGCTGGCGCTCCAGCTGGCCGCCCGCGGCCGCCTGCTCCCCGGCCTGACGGCCACCGACCACGACGCCTGGCGGGTCGGCCCGCTCGCCCCCGACGACCTGCGGCGGGTGCGCGAGCTCGCCGCCGCGATGCCGCCCGCCGCCCACGCGGTACCGCTGCGGGACACGGATCCGCTACGGCTGCCGGACCCCGAGCCGCTGCTCCGGGCGTTCCTCGACGCTGTCGCCGACGGCCTCCCCCGCTCCCCTGCCGCCACGCTCGCCGCAGGGGGCCCGGCCTTCGCCGCCGCGGAGCCGCAGCGCCTGCCGGAGCAGCGTGACTGGGCCGCCGAGGTGGCAGCCGGGCACGACGCGGGTGTACGAGTCTCGCTGCGGGTCGAGCTGCCCGGTCTCGTCGAACAGGATCGGAGTGCGGATGCCGGGCCGCGGTTCCGCGCCGTCGTGCAGCTGCACAGTCTCACCGACGCCACGCTCGTCGCCGACGCCTCGGAGGTGTGGGCGGGCAGGGCGGGGCGAGGCGACACGGGGTTCGGGCCGCGCGCCCGGATGGACACCCTGCTGATCCTCCGCCGGGCCACGCGCGCGTGGCCGCCCCTGTCCCCCCTGCTCTCCGCCGCCGTCCCCGACGCCATCGAGCTCGCCGACGAGGAGGTCACCGAGCTGCTGGGCGAGGCGGCCAGAGCTCTGGACGCCGCGGGTGTGCAGGTGCACTGGCCGAGGGAGCTGGCCCGTGAGCTCACCGCCCGCGCCGTCATCGGCCCGCCGGAGGGCACAGGACCCGACCGGCCCGGGTCCGGTCTTCCGTCGCTCATGTCCGCGGACGCCCTGCTGGCCTTCAGCTGGCGGTTCGCGGTCGGCGGGCAGGACCTGACCCGGGAGGAGCTCGACCGGCTCGCCGAGGCGAGCCGCCCTGTCGTACGTCTTCGCGACCAGTGGGTGCTGGTCGATCCCGAACTGGCCCGCCGGGCCCGGAGCCGGCAGGACCGCAAGGTCACGGCGGTCGACGCGCTGGGCGCGGCGCTGACCGGAAAGGCCGAGGCCGACGGCGAGACCGTCGACGTGGAGGCCGGAGGCTGGCTGGCGGCCCTGCGCGACCGGCTCGCGGACCCGGAAGACGGGCAGGACAAGGACGGGCGGCACGGGGACGGGCAGGGCGGGGACCGCGAGCCCTTGGGGCCGCCCGCGGCCCTGGCCGCGACCCTGCGCGACTACCAGCTGCGCGGCCTGGACTGGCTGCACCGCATGACCTCGCTCGGCCTCGGCGGCTGTCTCGCCGACGACATGGGCCTCGGCAAGACCATCACGCTCATCTCGCTCCACCTGCACCGGCAGACCGACCCGGCGTCCGCGGGACCGACGCTCGTCGTCTGCCCGACCTCCCTCATGGGCAACTGGCAGCGCGAGATCGAGCGGTTCGCGCCCGGCACGCCCGTGCGCCGCTTCCACGCCTCGGCCCGCAGCCTGGAGGACCTGGCGGACGGCGAGTTCGTGCTCACCACGTACGGCACGATGCGGCTCGACGCGGACCGGCTGGCCGCGGCCGGGCCCTGGGGCATGGTCGTCGCCGACGAGGCGCAGCACGTCAAGAACCCGTTCTCCGCGACCGCCAGGCAGCTGCGCACCATCGGCGCCCACGCGCGCGTGGCGCTCACCGGCACCCCCGTCGAGAACAACCTCTCCGAGCTGTGGGCGATCCTCGACTGGACCACGCCGGGCCTGCTCGGCACGCTCGGCTCCTTCCGCAGGCGCTATGCCCAGGCCGTCGAGGGAGGTGGCGATCCGGCCGCCGCCGAGCGGCTCAGCAGACTCGTCCGCCCCTTCCTGCTGCGCCGCCGCAAGTCCGACCCGGGCATCGCGCCTGAGCTGCCGCCGAAGACCGAGACGGACCGGGCGGTCGCGCTCACCAAGGAGCAGGCCGGGCTGTACGAGGCGGTGGTGCGCGAGACGCTCGCGGAGATCTCCGGCACCGCCGGTTTCGCCCGCCGCGGTCTGGTGGTCAAGCTCCTCACCGCCCTCAAGCAGATCTGCAACCACCCCGCCCAGTACCTGAAGGAGGACCGGCCGCGGCTGCCCGGCCGCTCGGGGAAGCTGGAGCTGCTGGACGAACTGCTGGACACGATCCTCACCGAGGACGCGAGCGTCCTCGTCTTCACCCAGTACGTGCAGATGGCCCGGCTCCTGGAGGGCCACCTGGCCGCGCGCGGCGTGCCCGCACAGCTCCTGCACGGGGGCACGCCCGTCGCGCGGCGCGAAGAGATGGTGCGCCGCTTCCAGGACGGCGAAGTGCCGGTCTTCCTGCTGTCGTTGAAGGCGGCGGGCACCGGGCTGAATCTCACCCGCGCAGGGCATGTCGTGCACTACGACCGCTGGTGGAACCCCGCCGTCGAGGCCCAGGCCACCGACCGCGCGTACCGCATCGGCCAGACGCAGCCGGTGCAGGTCCACCGGATCATCACCGAGGGCACGGTCGAGGACCGGATCGCGGACATGCTCCAGCGGAAGCGGGAGTTGGCGGACGCCGTCCTCGGCAGCGGCGAGGCCGCGCTGACCGAACTGACCGACACCCAGCTGGCGGACCTCGTCGAACTGCGGAGGGACGAGCGATGACGGAGGACTCCATGGAACGGACCTTCGAGGCTCTGCCGCCCGCCCGCGGCCGCGGCTTCGCGCAGACCTGGTGGGGCCAGGCATGGCTGAAGGCCCTGGAGGACACCGCCCTGGACGCCGAGCAGTTGAAGAAGGGGCGCAGGTACGCGCGCGAGGGCGCGGTGGGCGCCGTGTCCGTCCGGCCGGGCCGGATCACCGCGGTGGTGCGGGACCGCGACCGGACGCCGCACCGCTCGGACGTGCTGCTGCAGGAGCTCGGCGAGGAGGACTGGGACCGGCTGCTGGACACGGTGGCCGACCGGGCCGGGCACATCGCGGCGCTGCTCGACCGCGACATGCCGCCGCATCTGGTCGAGGACGCGGCAGCGGCCGGCGTCGAACTGCTGCCGGGCATCGGCGACCTGGAGCCGGAGTGCACCTGCGGCGTCTGGGACCACTGTCCGCACACGGCCGCGCTCTGCTATCAGGTGGCGCGGCTGCTGGACCAGGATCCCTTCGTCCTGCTGCTGATGCGCGGGCGCCGGGAGCGCGAGCTGCTGGCCGAGCTGCAGGTGCGCAGCGTGGCGCGGGGCGCGTGGGGCGCCGAGAAGCCGCCTCCGGGGGACGGCGGGGTTCCGGAGCCCGAAGGCGCTCCGCCGGGCGTCCTGGCGCGGGAGGCGTTCGCCGCGGCGGACACCCTGCCGCCGCTGCCGGCTCCCCCGCCGCCGGTCGAGGAGCCGGGCCGCCCGCCCGCGCTCGGCAGCGGCACGGATCCGGCACCGGGCCTCGACCCGGCCGCGCTGGAGTTCCTCGCGGCGGATGCCGCTGCCCGTGCGCGGCGGATGCTCACCGAGGCGCTCTCGCCCCGGCACGAACTGGCGCCGCTCCCCGCGGAGCTGACGCTTGATCAGGATGCGGTACGGCTCGCCGCGGCCTGCCCCGACGCCCGTATCGCGGCGCGGCTGGCGGCAGGAACCGGCCGGGACCGCGACAGCCTGGCGCTGGCCGTACGCGCTTGGGGCCAGGGCGGTCCCGCGTCGCTCGCGGTGCTGGAGGAGGACTGGAACCCGGAGCCGGAGGCGCTGGCACGCGCGCGTGCGCAGCTGTCCGCCGCGTGGGCGGACGAGGAACGGGCGCCGGAGCTGCGCGCCGCCCTCAACCGCTGGACGGCGGTGGGGACGGATACGCAGCTGCGGTACGGGAGGGATGGGCGGTGGTGGCCCTACCGCAAGGAGCGCGGCCGCTGGTCCCCTGCGGGCCCCTCCGACCACGACCCCGCGTCCGCCCTGGCGGCCCTCCACGGCCCGGAATAGGTCGGGCCGGGCGCCCGCCCACGGGGCTCATCCCTCGTTGATCAGCCGCAGATAGCGCGCCCAGTCCCAGTGCCGTCCCGGGTCCGTGTGGTCGGAGCCCGGCACCTCGTTGTGGCCGATGATGTGGTCGCGGTTCTTCGGGATGCCGTAGGTGTCGCAGAGGTACGCGGCGAGGGCGGCCGACGACTCGTACATCGCGTCGGTGAAGTACTCGGGCTTGTCCACCCAGCCCTCGTGCTCGATGCCGATGCTGCGGGTGTTGTAGTCCCAGTTCCCGGCGTGCCAGCCGATGTCCTTGTCGTGCACGCACTGGCCCACGAACCCGTCCTCCGAGCGCACCACATAGTGCGCCGAAACCTGGGAGGCCGGATTCTGGAAGATCTCGATCGTGTCGTCGTAGGTCTCCTGCGTGACGTGCACGACCACGTAGTCGAGCGGGTAGCTCGAAGGGCGGCTGGAGACGGTGTAGTTGGACGGGCTGGCGGGCGTCCAGTGGGCGTCCGGGTAGTCGGCCGGGCGTCTGCGGGGGCGGGCGTTGGCGGTTGCGGCTGTGCCGGTGGTCAGAGCGGCGGTGGCGATCACGAGGCCGCCTCGCAGCAGGGTCCGGCGGGCCGGGAGGGACGAGTCCATGGGGGTCTCCAGGGGCGACGCGCACATGACACCCCCCTTGTCATGGTGACCGCTGCGACCAGCGCTGAAACAGAGGATCAGACAATCCCGGTACCAAGGGAGTTGGTGCGCCCGATCGGATCGTCGAGCACGCCCTGCACGACGGAGTGTGCCGCCCCCAGCAGCGGCCCGTCGCGTCCGAGCCGCGAGACGACGAGTTCGCCGTACGGGCGCGGCACCCGGCGGGCCAACTCCCGCTCCGCGGCGGGCAGCAGCCACGGCGACAGTTCCGCGAGCGCTCCGCCGAGCACCACGGCCTGCGGGTCGAGCAGGTTCACCGCCCCGGTGAGCGCGATCCCGAGCGCCGTGCCCGCGCCACGCAGGGCCCGCCGTACGACGCCGTCGCCCGCGGCGGCCCGGTCTCGCAACTCCAAAATCCCCTCGCCGCCCGTCATCCCGGCTGCGCGGAGCACCGCCTCTTCGCCCGCGTACTGCTCCAGACAGCCGCGGCCGCCGCACGGGCAGGGGTGGCCCTCCGGGCGTACGGGCACATGACCCAGCTCGCCCGCGAAGCCCTGCGCACCGCGCAGCAGCGCCCCGTCCACGACGACCGCCGCTCCGATGCCGATCGCGGCGGAGACGTGCACGAAGTCCCGCCTGGCGGCGCCGCCTTCGCCCAGCCAGAGCTCGGCGAGCGCGCCGAGGTTCGCCTCGTTGTCGACGGCGGCGGGGATGGCCGGAGTCAGGGCTCGCGCCAGGGCCGGACCGATGTCGGTGCCGTGCCAGCCGAGGTTCGGCGCGCGGACGACCGTCGCCGAACCGCGGGCGACGAGACCGGGCACGGCCACGGCGAGCCCGGCGGGCGTCAGGCCTTCCCGCTCCGCCTCGGCGGTGACCCGCCGCAGGAGCCTCGCGAGCCGGGCCAAGACGGACCCGGGCTCGCTGTCCCGGTTGGCCGCCGTCTCCTCGGCCCGGACCCGTACGCGCCCGCGCAGATCGACAGCGCACACGGCGAGATGGTCGACACCGATCTCGGCACCGAGCCCGGCGGGTCCGCGATCGCTGAGCGCCAGAGCGCTGCCGGGCCGCCCGACGGTCCCGGGGCGGGTGCGGCCCAGCTCCACCAGCAGCCCGGCGCGCGTCAGTTCGTCGACGAGCGTGGACACGGCGGCCCTGGTCAGCCCGATCCGGCCGGCGACTCCGGCACGCGAGAGGGGCCCGTGCACGGCGACGGCGTGCAGCACGAGGGAGAGATTGCGCTGCCGGATGCCGTGCTGCGTCTGGGGCGCGGGGGCGGCCAAGGCCGAGGACTCCTCTCGATCGTTCTCCGTGGGGGGACTTGCCCGGCCCCCTGGGCCGGGCGCCGGTATCCCGGAGTGCCCCAAGGGTTGGGCACCGCAGCCCGACCCTCTGGGCGGCGGCCTGTTCGGCCCGCTGCCGGCGCCGTTGCCGAGCGCGCCCCCGGCGGCCACCGGCCCCGCCGGTCACGGCCCCCCGAGCAACCCACCCGCGTCGGCCAGCGTCGCCGTCAGCCGTTCCACCGCCGCTTCGTCCCGCGCGACCGGGTCGTAAGCCGGTCCGCGGCCCGTGCCCCAGCGCCGCGCCACCGCCGCAGCGTCCTCCCCGGTCAGCACACCCGCCGCCTGTGCCGCCGCGCCCAGGGCCACCAACTCCGAAGCCTCCGGCACCCGCACCGGACGGCCGGACAGACGGCGGACCGTCTCGCGCCACGCCGTGCCCCGCGCGCCACCGCCGATCAGCAGGATCGGCGTGTCCTGCGGCGCGCCCTGCGACGCATCCTCCGGCACGTCCTGCGGCGCGCCCTGCGATGCGTCCTGCGGTGCGTCGCCGTCCAGGACCCGGTCGAGGGCGGCCAGCAGAGCGAACACCGCCCCGTCGTACGCGGCCTGGAGCAGCTGCCCGGCCGTCGTGTCGTGCCGCAGCCCGTGCAGCAGCCCCGACGCGTACGGCAGGTCCGGGGTCCGCTCGCCGTCGAGGAAGGGCAGGCACACCGCACTGCCGCCCGGCTCCACCGCCTCCCGGTCCCGCCCGAGCAGGGCCGCGATCCGGTCCACGGCGAGCGTGCAGTTGAGCGTGCAGGCCAGCGGGAGCCAGTCGCCGCGCGCGTCCGCGAAGCCCGCCACCGTGCCGGTGGGGTCGGCGGGGCGGTGGCGCGACACCGCGTACACGGTCCCGGAGGTGCCCAGGCTCAGCACCGGCTGCCCGGGGTCCAACCCGAGGCCCAGCGCCGCGGCCATGTTGTCGCCGGTGCCCGCCGCGACCAGGGCGCCGGGCGACAGGGGCAGCTCCGGCAGTCGCTCGCGTACCGACCCCGCGAGCTCCCCAGGGGCCAGCACCTCGGGGAGCAGGCCGGTGGAGAGCCCGACGCGGTCGAGCAGTTCCCCGTCGTACGCCCCGGTCGCCGCCGACCACCACCCGGTGCCCGAGGCGTCCCCGCGGTCCGTCGTGCCGCGCCCGGTGAGCCGTTCCGTGAGGTAGTCGTGCGGCAGCCGTACGGCGCTCACGCGGGCGGCCGCCTCCGGTTCGGTCTCGCGCAGCCACGCCCACTTGGTGATCGTGAAGGCGGGAGCGGGAACGCTGCCGATCCGCTCGGCCCACGCCTTGGGCCCGCCGAGCTCGGCCACGAGGCGGTCGCGCTGCGGGGCCGAGCGCACGTCGTTCCAGAGCATCGCCGGCCGTACGGGCCGCCCGGCCGCGTCCAGCGTGACGAGCCCGTGCTGCTGGCCGCCGACCGACACGGCGGCCGCGCCCCGCGCCACGGGCCCGCACTGCTCCAGCGCCCGGCACAGCGCGCTCCACCACTGCTCGGGGTCGCTCTCGCGGCCGGGCCCGCCACTGACCTGGTGCGGGGCCTGCCCGCGCGCGACGACTGCGCCGGTCGCGGCGTCGACGACCAGGGCCTTCGTGGACTGGGTCGAGCTGTCCACGCCGACGACCAGCGGTCCTTCCGGTGCTCCCATCGCACGTCCCTTTCCTCGTGTTGCGGGCATCGGATTCCTCATGCTGCGGGCATCGGGATGCTTCGTGCATCGGGGGTTCCCCACTCTGCTTGCGCACACTAATTTGTCAACGGCCGTGACGAAATAGCGAGGGAGCCGCATGAGCTACCAGCCCACCCCCGACGACAGATTCAGCTTCGGCCTCTGGACGGTCGGCTGGCGGGGGCGGGACCCGTTCGGCGAGGCGACCCGCCGCGCCCTGAACCCCGTCGAGTCCGTCCAGCGGCTCGCCGAGCTCGGCGCGTACGGCGTGACGTTCCACGACGACGACCTGATCCCCTTCGGATCCCCGGAAACCGAGCGCGAGTCCCGCATCAAGCGCTTCCGCCAGGCGCTCGACGCCACCGGCCTCGTCGTACCGATGGCCACCACGAACCTCTTCTCCCACCCCGTCTTCAAGGACGGCGCGTTCACCGCCAACGACCGCGACGTGCGCCGCTACGCCCTCCGTAAGACGATCCGCAACATCGACTTCGCCGCCGAACTGGGTGCCAGGACGTACGTCGCGTGGGGCGGCCGCGAAGGCGCGGAGTCCGGCGCCGCCAAGGACGTCCGGGATGCGCTGGACCGGATGAAGGAGGCGTTCGACCTTCTCGGCGCGTACGTCACCGAGCAGGGCTACGACCTGCGCTTCGCCATCGAGCCCAAGCCGAACGAGCCGCGCGGCGACATCCTCCTGCCCACCGTCGGCCATGCGCTCGCCTTCATCGAGCGGCTCGAGCGGCCGGAGCTGTACGGCGTCAACCCGGAGGTCGGCCATGAGCAGATGGCCGGGCTCAACTTCCCGCACGGGGTCGCCCAGGCGCTGTGGGCGGGCAAGCTCTTCCACATCGACCTCAATGGGCAGAGCGGCATCAAGTACGACCAGGACCTGCGCTTCGGCGCCGGCGACCTGCGCGCCGCGTTCTGGCTGGTGGACCTGCTCGAGTCGGCGGGCTACGCGGGGCCCCGGCACTTCGACTTCAAGCCGCCGCGGACCGAGGACCTCGACGGGGTGTGGGCCTCGGCGGCGGGCTGCATGCGCAACTACCTGATCCTGAAGGAGCGTTCCGCGGCGTTCCGCTCCGACCCCGCCGTCCGGGAGGCACTGCGGGCGTCCCGCCTCGACGAGCTGGCCCAGCCGACCCTGGCCGAGGGCGAGACCCTGGCCGGCCTGCTCGCCGACCGCTCGGCCTTCGAGGAGTTCGACACCGAGGCGGCCGCGGCCCGCGGCATGGCCTTCGAGCAGCTGGACCAGCTGGCGATGGACCACTTGCTGGGTGCCCGGGGCTGAGGCGCAGGGCCACGACAATCCGCAGCCCGGCCATGACGGGCTATGCCCGACTGGCACGACGCCCGTCAAAGGCCGACGGTTCCCCGTTTCCAGTCGAGTCCGAGCTGCACATCGCCTTCGCGCGCAGCCCGCTGCGGCTGCCGTAGGCGGCTCAGCCGCGCGGGAAGAGCTCGAAGGCGACCGCGGGCCTGCCGCCGAAGCGGGCGGCCGTGCGCTCGGTGTTGCGGGTCAGGAACGCGCGACAGTAGGCCTCCGGCTCCTCGTCGGTGAGGGCCTCGATATACGTGCGGTGGGCCAGCAGCGACCGTACGCCCCGGTCGAGGCCCGCGGTGACGTCGACCGCGTGGGTGGGCTCGGGCGAGGCGGCGACGGCCACCCAGCGCACCCCGTTCCAGGGGGCCAAGCCCTCCTCCTCGATCAGCTCAGGAAAGATCCACCGGTTTCCGGCGTCGGCGGCGGCGTCCAGTACGGCCCTGCCGACGGCCTGGTGGTCCGGTGTGTTCCAGAACCGGCCGCCCCAGGTGTCGTGGTGATTGAGCGTCAGGAGCAGCTCGGGGCGGTGGCGACGGATAGCGGCCGCGATGTCCCGCCGCAGGCGCGTGCCGTACTCGATGACACCGTCCGCGTGATCGAGGAACTCCACCGAGGCCACGCCCACTTCGGCGGCGCTCTCCCGCTGCTCCTGCTCGCGCAGGGGCGCGCACGTGGCGGGTTCGAGGCCGTCGATGCCCGCCTCGCCGCGGGTCACCAGCAGATAGCCGACCTCGGCGCCGCGGTCGGTCCAGGTGGCGATGGCGGCAGCGGCGCCGTACTCCAGGTCGTCAGGGTGGGCGACGACCGCGAGACATCGCTCCCAGTCGGTGGGCATCGGTTCGAGCTCCTGCGGCGACTGCGGCTCGGTCATCACGTCTCCTGCTGCTCTCGCTGTCGGTCCGGCGGCCGGGCCGCTGCCCGGGCTACTGCCCCGGCTGGTGTCCGGGCTACTGCCCCGGCTGGTGTCCGGGCTGGTGCCCGGGCTGGTGCCCGGGCTGGTGCCCGGGCTGGTGCCCGGGCTCTTGTCCGGGCTGTTGTCGAAGGCCGCCTCGCGGGCCACGATGGACGCAGCCACTCCGACATCCAAGCCGATCATCCACTCCGGGAAGCCGCATTGACCGCGAATCCGTGGGTCGCCCTGGAATCGGGCGCCGATCCCGCCGAGCGGGTCGGCGCGATCCGCCGTGCCCACGAGGCCTTCACGGCGGCAGGCTCTGTGGACCGCCCCATACGGCCGGTGGTCGTGGATTCCTGGCGCCGCTCGGCCCGGGCGCACGTCAGCCCGGACACCACCGCGTCCGTCGAGCTCACCGACGGCGAGTTGGGGACCTACCGCGCGGAACACCCACTGGCCCCGGTGATGCCGCTGTTCCGCGAGCTGATGGGCTCCTTCGCCACGGACGGCGAGCACCTCGTGGCCATCTGCGACACGCAGGGCAGGCTGCTGTGGGTCGAGGGACACGCGGCCACGCGGCGGCGGGCGGACATGATGAACTTCGTGCCCGGCGCGCGCTGGGCCGAGTCGGCCGTCGGCACCAACGCACCGGGTACGGCGGTGGCGCTCGACCGTGCCGTGCAGGTCTTCGCGGCCGAGCACTTCAGCCGCAGGGTCCAGGCCTGGACGTGTGCGGCGGCGCCCGTGCACGACCCGCGGACCGGGCGGGTGCTCGGCGCCGTGGACATCACCGGCGGCGACCGGCTCGCCCACCCGCACAGCCTCGCCTTCGTCCAGGCCGTCGCGCGCGCGGCCGAGTCCCAACTGGCCATCCTCGCACCGCCGGCCGAACACCCCCGGCTGGAGCTGACCGCGCTCGGCCGCGACGAGGCGCTTCTCGTGCACGGAGGCCGGCGGGTACGGCTCAGCCGACGGCACAGCGAGATCGTAGTGCTCCTCGCCTGCCATCCGGAGGGGCTGAGCGGTGACGAGCTGATGCTCGCCCTCTACGAGGACGGGGCGGTCTCGCCCGTGACACTGAGGGCCGAACTCTCCCGGTTGCGCCGCCTGCTGGGCGAGGACGTCCTGCACTCACGCCCGTACCGGCTGGGCGTCCCGGTCGAGGCGGACTTCGAGACCGTGCTCCGCAGGCTCGGCTCCGGCGCACCCGCGGCGGCCGTCACCGCGTACGGCGGGCCACTGCTGCCGGGCTCCCGGGCTCCGGCTGTGGAGCGGTTGCGGCGCAGGGTCGAGGACCAGCTGCGGGCCGCGCTGATCGCCCGCCGCGATCCGGATCTGCTGGGCGCCTGGACGAGGAGCCCGTGGGGCGCGGAGGACTTGGAGGCGTGGACGGCGCTCGCGGCCACCCTGCCGAGCGGGTCCGTGACGGCGGCTGTCGCCCGGGCCCGGCTGCGCGACCTCGACGGCGAACTCGGGCTGCCGGGCGACGGATCCGGCGGCTCCGCGTATACACCCGGGCCCGAGTCCGGGCCCGGGGCCGGCCTCGGACCCAGAGCCCGGTCGGGGCCCGGGTCCGGGTCCGGGTCCGGGTCCGCCGCAACGTGCTTGCAACCTCGCCGTCCCTAGCCTCGCGCGGAACGCCGCCCAACGGGGGGCGGCGACGTCGTGGGGAGGCCACCGATATGACCCGTTACTCCGCTCCAGGCACCGACGGCGCAGTCGTCTCCTACCAGTCCCGCTACGACCACTGGATCGGTGGGGAGTACGTCAAGCCGAAGCTCGGCCAGTACTTCGAGAACCCCTCGCCGGTCAACGGCCGGCCGTTCACCGAGGTCGCCCGCGGCACCGCCGACGACGTCGAGGCGGCCCTGGACGCCGCCCACGCCGCGGCGCCCGCCTGGGGCCGTACGGCACCCGCCGACCGCGCCAACGTCCTGCTGCGGATCGCGGACCGGATGGAGGCTCATCTGGAGGAGCTGGCGGTCGCGGAGAGCTGGGAGAACGGCAAGCCGGTCCGCGAGACATTGGCCGCCGACATCCCTCTCGCCATCGACCACTTCCGGTATTTCGCAGGCGCGCTGCGTGCGCAGGAGGGCAGCCTCAGCGAGATCGACGACGACACGGTCGCGTACCACTTCCACGAGCCGCTCGGCGTCGTCGGCCAGATCATCCCGTGGAACTTCCCGATTCTGATGGCCGTCTGGAAGCTGGCTCCGGCGCTGGCGGCCGGGAACGCCGTCGTGCTGAAGCCGGCCGAGCAGACCCCGGCGTCCGTCCACGTGTGGCTGAGCCTGGTCGCCGACCTGCTGCCGCCGGGCGTGGTCAACATCGTCAACGGATTCGGTGTGGAGGCCGGGAAGCCGCTCGCCTCCAGCCCGCGCGTCGCGAAGATCGCCTTCACCGGCGAGACCACGACAGGGCGGCTGATCATGCAGTACGCCAGCGAGAACATCAAGCCGGTCACCCTCGAACTGGGCGGCAAGAGCCCGAACATCTTCTTCGACGACGTCTCGGCTGCGGACGACGACTTCCGCGACAAGGCGCTCGAGGGCTTCACGATGTTCGCCCTCAACCAGGGCGAGGTGTGCACCTGCCCGTCCCGGGCGCTCATCCAGCAGGGCCACTACCAGGAGTTCCTGGAGGCCGCCGTCGCCCGCACCGAGAAGATCGTGCCGGGCCACCCGCTGGACACCGACACGATGATCGGCGCCCAGGCGTCCAACGACCAGCTCCAGAAGATCCTTTCCTACGTCGACATCGGGCAGCAGGAGGGCGCCAAGGTGCTCACGGGCGGCCATGTCGCCAACCCCGGTGGCGACATGGCCGGGGGCTACTACGTCCAGCCGACGATCTTCGAGGGCGGCAACCACATGCGGATCTTCCAGGAGGAGATCTTCGGCCCCGTCGTCTCCGTCACCTCCTTCAACGACTTCGACGACGCGATGAAGACCGCCAACGACACGCTCTACGGCCTGGGCGCGGGCGTCTGGACCCGCGACGCCGGCACCGCGTACCGCGCGGGCCGGTCCATCCAGGCGGGCCGCGTCTGGACGAACTGCTACCACGCCTACCCGGCGCATGCCGCCTTCGGCGGCTACAAGCAGTCGGGCATCGGCAGGGAGAACCACAAGATGATGCTGGAGCACTACCAGCAGACGAAGAACCTGCTGGTGAGCTACTCGCCGAAGAAGCTCGGCTTCTTCTAGACACCGAAAGAAGGCGCCTGACCCGGGATTGCGCCCGTCAGGCGCCTTCCGCGCGATCGCCTACCGTCACTTCTTCCTGGTGTGCCTGCCCGCGAGCCGTCAGAGAATCCCGCGCTCGCTCGCTCGCGCCAAGGCCTCCACGCGGTTGCGCGCGCCCAGCTTCTCGAGCGTTCGCTGGAGGTAGGTCTTGACCGTGTTCCGCGCCAGCCCCAGCACGTCTGCGATCTCCGGGTTCGTCTCGCCCATCGCGACCCTGCGCAGGATCTCGTACTCGCGGCGGGTCAGGCCGCTCTCCTTGAGCCTGCGGTTCAGCAGCACGCTGAGGAGGTGGTCCGGGCTGGTACGGACCACCCGTTCGCCCGCGCAGACCCGGCGGACGATGTCGACCAGATCGGACCGCTCGGCGTCCTTGACGACCACGGCGTGCGCTCCGGCGTCAAGTGCGTCCTCCAGAGCGGCGTGCTCGGGATAGGCAGTGAAGATCACCACCTTCACGCCGGTGGCATGGGTGCGCAGTGCCCGGATGACCTCGGGGGCGAGCATGTCGGGCAGGCGCAGGTCCAGCAGCACCACATCCGGCACCAGACGCCCGGCCTCGCTGATCGCCTCCCGCCCGGAACTCGCGTATCCGGAGACGGTGATCCAGGAGGCGTTGCCCAGCGCCAGGGCGACGCCGTCCCGGACGATGGGGTGGTCGTCCACGACCAGTACGCGCACCATCGGCTCGTTCATGCCGGCACCCACGCCTGGACGGTCACGCCGCCATCCTCGTTACTGCCGACATCGGCCCTGCCGCCCACCCGTTCCAGGCGCTCGGACATGGTGGACAGGCCGATGCCGCCGGAGGACTCGCCCGCAGGGGACGGGCCCACGCCGTCATCGGCGATGGTCACGCACACGCCTCCGGACAGTCTGAACACGCTCACCACGACGGAGCGGGCCCGGGCGTGCTTCTCGACGTTCAGCAGCGCCTCCCGCGCCGCATCGGTCAGCGCCTTGATCCGGGCCCGCGGAAGACCCGGCACCTCGGTCACCGTGATCAGCCGGGCGATCACGCCGGTGCGTTGCTGGAAGGCCCTGCAGTCGCCGCGCAGCGCAACTCCGAGAGCGACCTCCTCCGGCGGCGCGTGCAGCGCGTGCAGCGACACGCGCAGCGCGGCGGCCGCCTGGATCGCCTGCTCCTCCAGGTCACCGAGCCGTGCGGACACGGCGTCCCCGGCGGGCAGATCCGCGGCCAGTGAGCGGATGCCCGTCCCCAGGGAGAAGAGCATGGCCCCCACGGTGTCGTGCAGGTCCAGCGCGAGCCTGCGCCGTTCCTCGTGCACGGCGACCTCTGCAGCGTGGCGGGCCCGCTCCGCGACGACAGCGGCGGCCGCGGCCCGGCTCGCCGCCTGTTCCAGGGCCTGCGTCGTCCGGTCGCCGAACGGGGAGGTCTCCCGGTTCGCACCGTAGAGGACACCCAGCAACTGGTCGTCGTGGATGACGGGCACGGCGATCATCGCGCCCAGACCCTCCGTCTCCGCCTGGGCGTTGAAGTCGTGGGTGATGGTGTCGGAGCGGCGGTAGTCACTGACCCACAGGGGGCGGCGCCGGAGCATCACCTGCCCGCCGAGCCCGCACCCGGCGGATACCACCAGACCGTCCACGGCGGGCGTGCGGGCGTTGACCGTGTGCCCGAGCACGATCTGGTCGGCGCCGTCCGGTTCACCCACCCACGCCACGTCGACCCCGCTCAGCTCCGGCACGTCGTCCGCGATCCGGCGCATGGCGACGGACTGGTCGAGCAGAGCGAGGACCTCGCTGTATCCCTCGGTGAGCTCGAACAGGATGCTCGGCAACGGCCGGTCCGGCCTCCCGTCTGGCACGTTGGTCATCGTAGGTCGTCTCCCGCCCGGCGGACCAGAAGTGTACGCACGCACTGCAGGCCCGCATCCTCGCCTGGTACCGCGGCCGTGGCCATCTCCGAATGGAGACCTCCGAAGTCATACCTCCCCCTGGAGCTACCCACCCGCTGTCGCGGAACCCAGGATCGCGCCGAGCGCCGCAGCAGACGGTGAAGCGACAAGGGGCGCCGTACGGCGGGACCGTCCTCGCCCCAGCGACCGGTGAACGGCTCCGTCCCGGCCGCACCGACACCGAAGGAAGACCACCTACATGTCCAGCCGTTCCCCCGTTACCAGCACCGTGCGGGACGTGCCCCTGCTCGATGACGAGTCCCCGTATCCCGACCCGGAGTTGGGGGCCGCCGGCGGCGTTCGTGCCGAGCCGCTGGGACGGGTGTCGTGAGCCCGGCGATCCCGCCGCCACGGCCCGGGGGATCCGGTCCGTGGCGAGGATCCCAACCGCGGCAGGGACCGGAGCCGTGGCGGGAACCGGAGCCGTGGCAGGGACCGGAGCAGTCGCGGGGACCGGACCCGTACCGGGGATCTGCGCCCCCGCCGCGGGGATCGGAGCCTCCGCCGCGCCCGCACCGGCGACCGGCCGCGTACGGAGCGCCCGTTCCGTCCGCCTTCGAGCAGCTTCAGGACGATCCGGCCCTGCTGCGGCTGCGAGCGGCACGCCGGCGCCCGGTTTTCACCGTCATGGGCACCGTCGTGGCCCTCTACGTGCTCAACGCCCTGCTGGCGAGCGAGGCGCGCGCCTTCATGGGCGTACGGATCGCGGGGCCGCTGAACATCGGCCTGGCCATGAGCCTGCTGCAGTGCGGCACCACCGTCTGGGCGGTCTGGTGGTACACGCGCCACGCCAGGGCCCACTTCGACCCCGAGGGCTCGCGTCTGAGGAACCGGGTGGAGCAGCAGGGGGACGCACGATGACCGCTGCCGCAACCCTCGCCGACTCCGGCTCGTTCCCCGTATTCGTGGTCTTCGCCGCCTTCGTGTCCAGCGCGCTGTTCCTGGCCATCTGGGTCACGACGGACCGGGCGACCCCGGGCGACTTCTACGTCAGCGACGGCCGGCTCACACCGGCTCGCAACGGTGTCGCCCTCTTCGGTGACTACATGTCGGCCGCGACCCTGCTCGGCTCCCCCGGCCTGATCGCGCTGACGGGCTACGACGGCCTCCCCTATCTGCTGGGACCGATCGTCGCCTGGATCGTGCTCCTGCTGATCGCCGAGCCGTTCCACAGCACCGGGCGCTACACGATCGGCGACAGCCTCGGGCGGCGGCTGCGCCCGCAGCCCGTACACCTGGCAGCGGGCCTCGCCACGCTCGTCATCTCCCTGGTGTACCTGGTCGCCCAGCTGGTCGGCGCGGGGGCACTGGCCGCGCCCATCCTGGGTTTTGACGGAACGGGCGCGCGCCAGGTCATGGTCGGGGCGCTCGGCATCCTGATGGTGATCTACGTAATGATCGGCGGCATGCGGGCGACGACCCTCGTGCAGTTGGTCAAGGCCGCCATGCTGCTCGGCGGGGGCGGCCTGCTGGCTCTCCTGGTGATGGCGAAGTGCGGCTGGAACCCAGCCAACCTGCTGAGCCGGGCCGCGGACCGCAGCGGGCTGGGGGATGCCTTCCTGCAGCCCGGCGTGCGCTACGGCGACGACGGCGTGGGCAGACTCGACGCGCTGAGCCTGCAACTGGCGATTCTCCTGGGGGCCGCCGGGCTGCCACACCTGCTCATGCGGCTCGGCGCGGTGCCCACCGCGCGCGCGGCACGCGGATCGGTCAAGTGGGCGACCTGGCTGACGCTGGCGTTCTGTCTCCTCGCCGGGGTGCTGGGGTTCGGCGCGGTGGCGCTGCTCGGACGGAACACCATCACGGCCGACAGCCCCACGGGCAATTCCGCTGTGCTCCTTCTGGCCGAGTTCCTCGGCGGCGCGTTCCTCCTCACCGTGATCTCGTGTGTCGCCTTCACCACGATCCTGGCCGTGGTCTCCGGAATCGTGCTGGCCGCCTCAACCGCGCTGGCGCACGACCTTTACCAGGTCGGGCTGATGGGCGGCAGGGCGTCGGAGAAGAACGAACTCCGGGTGGCCAAAGGCGGGGTGCTGCTGATCGGCCTCGCCGCGACGGGACTGTCCATGTACGCACAGGGCCAGAACATCACGTTCCTGGTGAGCCTGGCCTTCGCCGTCGCCGCGTCCGCGATCCTGCCGACCCTGCTCTACAACCTGTACTGGAAGGGCTTCACTACCAGGGGAGCGCTCTGGAGCATCTACGGGGGCCTGCTCTCCTCGGTGCTGCTGGCGCTGCTCTCCCCCGCCCTGTCGGGAAGTCCGGCCGCGCTGCTGCCGGACCGGGACTTCGCCGTCTTCCCGCTGAGCAGTCCCGTGTTGGTCTCGATCCCGCTCGGCTTCCTGCTCGGCTGGCTGGGATCGGTCCTGGACAGGAGGGAACGGGGCGGTGCGAATTACGCGGAGACAGAGATCCGCATCCTCGTGGGGAGCGGAATCGGAACGGAACTGGTCCCAATGAAGAAGCCGGTGCCCGGAGACCGCTGAAACCTCCACAACGGACGGTCATCTACAACGACCGGTCGTCCCCCCCTTCACCCGAACTCACCAACAGCGGCGGACCGCCCATGAACTCCCCATCGGCGTAGCCGAACCGCCGGGCGAGCATCACTTGGGCGGCCCTGGCCGCCGGCCGTCGATCAGCAACAGGAGCGCGGCAGGTGCTGCTCGCGATGCCACCAGTAGGCATCGCGGGCAGGCGCCTGCGGGACCTCGGGCAGCAGGGCGTTCCGCACCGCCGCGGTCTTCGGGGCCGAAGCGGCTTCTGCGGACCCTGCGGAATCGGCGGACTCGGCGAGGAGGCCGTCGATGCTGTGCACCGTCCCGTCGGCGACGACCTGCCGGACCGCCGCGGCCGCCGCGATGTCCGTGAGCGGGTCGCCCTCGACCAGGGCCAGGTCGGCGAGGCTGCCCGGCTGTACGGTGCCGAGGTGGGCGGACAGCCCCAGGGCCCGCGCGCCGTGGACGGTGGCGCAGCGCAGGGCCTCGTACGGGCTGGCGCCGTAGCGCACCATCGCCTGGAGGTTGAGGTGGTAATAGACCGCTGAGGGAACCAGCGTGCTGTCCGTGCCGACGACGACGTTCGCGCCGCTGTCGATCATGCGGCTGACCGTCGTGCCGTTCTGCCTGACGAGGGCGAGTTCGGCCGTAGGCTCCTTGGCGAGCGCCGCCTTCACCCCAGTACGGAAGTCCTCGTACTCCTTGGTGGCCATCAGCCTGGTCAGTCGCGGGTCGTCCAGGGCCCACTCGGCGTACCGGTACAGCGCCGGGCGCAGGCTCGATCCGTTGGTCGCGAAGAGGCCCAAGGTCGGGGTGAAGGCGATGCCGGAGCGGATCAGGGGCTCGGTGACGTCCTGGTAGGAGCGGCCGAGCCAGGACTCCTTCTGGCCGCGCCCGTAGCGGCTGGTGGCGCCGATGTGCTCCACGCCGTCCGCGCCGAGTGCGAGCGGGCCGAACAGAAAGTGGGAGGTGGCGGGCAGGCCCAGCTGGTGGGCGGCCTCGATCGCCTTGCGCTGGAGCGCGTAGGGCAGCCGGACGTAGGTCTTGACCACGTCGTGGCCGAGCGCCTTCGCCTTGCTGATCTCGCGCTGGAGCGCGTCGGCGCTGGTGACGGGGCGGACGGGGGCGTAGGAGACGCGCGACCCCTCGAACAGGTCGCCGGCGGCGAAGATCCGCGGCCCCGTGCGGCGTCCGGACTCGACCGCCTCCTTGGCCTCCACCGCGGCGTAGTGCGAGGTGCCCGGGGAGCGCATGGAGGTGATGCCGAAGGAGAGCCACAGGCAGGAGGTGTCGTTGCGGGGCCAGGGCCCGTGCTCGTGGACGGTGATGAGGCCGGGCATCGCGGTCAGGTGGAGGGCGTCGACGATCCGGTCGCCGGGCAGGGAGGCGCCCCTGCCGCGCGGAGTGACGGCCGCGATGCGGTTGCCCTCCAGGGTGATGTCGACGTCGCGGCGCAGCTGCGGGCTGGTGCCGTCCCACAGGGCGCCGACTTGGATCACGGTGCGGCCGGTCGGCCTGGCCGGGCGCCAAGTGAGCTGCATGGGCACCGCCTGGGCGCTGCCGCCGGCGGCTTCGGCCACGCGCAGCTGCCCGTCGGAGAGGTAGAGCAGGGAGCGCGAATCGCCGCTCCAGCTCGGGGCGTCGGCGGTCTCGTCGCCCACCTGCCGGGCGGGTCCGTTCGGGCGGCCGGCGGCGTCGATGGGTACGACCCGCAGGGTGCCGCCGATGACGCAGGCCAGGGACGTGCCGTCGGGCGAGTGGACAGGTCCGCTGTCGATGCGGCCGTCGAGCGAGACTCCGGGGACGGGCTCGAAGTAGTGGGCCTCGCCGCTGTCCAGGTCGACGGTGAGGACCTGGTTGCGGCCCTCGCGAAAGCGCGGTGTGACCGGGACGAGGACAGCGCTGGCGATGCGCCGGCCGTCGGCGGTGAAGGTGGGCCGACCCGGGGCGTTGAGCGGTCCGGTGACCTTACGGAGGTTCCCGGTGGCGACCTCCACGGTGTACAGCGTCGCACCGTCGCCGACGAACGCGAGGGTGCGGCCGTCCGGGCTGAACGCGGGTGCGTCCGCGCTGAGTTCGGGGCCGGTCAGCCGCCGCTGCTCGCCGCTGTCCAGGTCGTGCAGCCACAGGCCGGGCGTGCCGCCGCGGTCGCTGCTGTAGACGAGGGCGTGGCCGTCCGGCGCCCAGGCGGGGGCGGTGTTGCGGTGCCCGTCGGAGACGACTGCCTTGGGCGCGGAGCCGCGCCGCATGGTCCAGATGTCGCCGAGCGCGGCGAACGCCACCCGGCCGCCGTCCGGCGAGAGCGCCGGGCTCAGGATGCCCTTGACCTGCCGTTGTGCGGTGGAGTCGAAGTCGCGCGCGCTGGGCCGCTCGGCGAACCGGGGCACGGTGAGCCGGCCGGCGAACGGAATGTCGCGCACCCGGCCGCCGAGCGTACGGCGGCGCAGCCTGCCGTCGGCCGTGTACAGCAGCTCGTCATCGGATATCCAGCGGGCGGCGAAGGGAAAGACGTCCTCCCCGTCCCCCTCGCCCGGGCCGGTGACGCTCTCACCGTCGACGACGAGCGAGGTCCGGGCCGGGGTGAGGTGAACATAGGCGAGTCGGGCCCCGTCCGGGGAGAAGGAGGGTCCGGCGACCCGCCCTTCGGCGACGGTGGCGAGGGTGCGGCGCGCGCCGGAGGCGTCCACGAGGTCGATGGCCCGCGGGGTGTCGGCCATGCCGGTGGTGAAGGCGATGGCCGAGCCGTCCGGGGTCCAAGCCGGCTGGGCCTCCTGGCCGTCACCTTGCGTCCAGACCCGGGTCTTGCCGCTGGCCAGGTCCAGGACGTGTACGGCGTAGCGGCCGGCGTCGGTCTCGCCGGCGTACGCGATCCGCTCGCCGTCCGGGGAGAAGCGCGGCTCGCGGTGGTCGGCGGTGCCGGAGGTGAGGCGACGGGGGCTGCCCGTTCCGTCGGCGTTCATGAGCCACAGGTGGAAGTTGCCGTCGGCGTAGGACTGGAAGACGATGCGCGTGCCGTCGGGCGACAGGTCGGGCTCGCTCGCCTCCTGCTCGATGCCGGTGAGGCGGACGGCCTCGCCGCCGGTGGCGGGGAGCGTCCAGAGGAGGCCCAACAGGTCGAGGACGATGGTCCGGCCGTCCGAGGAGAGTGCGGCCGAGGCGTTGGTCGCCTCGGTGACGGTGATCCGCTCCACGGGGACGGCGTCCGGGGCGGCGGCCCAAGCGCCCGCCGCCGTACCGGCCGCGCCGCCGCTCAGCCATGCGGCCCCGGCGCCCCCCACGACCTGGCCACTGCGCTTGACGAGCGTCCGTCGCGTTAATCCGAACTCGAGTCCCACTAGCCATTCACCTCTCGTAAATCACGTCAGCCCGCCTGACGATAAGAGGTGATCGCGGGCCTCTGGCAGGCCCGCGCAGTGGTTGATACCTGAACGTAAACTTGACAGACTCTTCGAATTTCAGGGGTATCCGGCGAAACAGCGATGTCGACGACCAGCGGCTACGGACGCGTAGCCGACGGACATATGGACACGGTCTCAGGAAACGCGGCAGTGGTCTTTATAAGCACGGGCCACCTGGATCCACCAAGAGATTTCTTCGTCGATGCCGGTTCCGTCTCGGGGTTCTTCGTCGTGTTGGTATTCCATACCGCTGCCGGGAGGGCGGGTGCCCTGCTGCCAGGCGAGTTTGGCGGTGTGGAGTTGCACCGCCTGGACAAGGGCGGCGAGTTTTGTGCCGGTAAGGCCGGCTTTCCGGCCGTGGCTTTCGGCTTGTTCTTGGGTTGTGGAGTTGAAGAGGGGGGCGAGGGCCTGGCTCCAGTCATTGAGTTCGATCACCATACGTCGCACGCGGTGGTGTGGGTTGAGCTTCTTGTCCTGGGCGACGATAACGCTGGCCGGACCGACAGGGTGGAGTGCGCGATGAAGGGATCGGAGGGCGAGAAATGCGTGCCATCGCTTCGTCCAGTCGCGAAAAAATTCCCAGCGAGGGCCCCACCAGGGAACGAGAAGGGCCACTGCGAGCATCGGAACGGATAGTTGACCGGCCACGATGATGAATGTTTGCATCACATTTTCCAGCGAGTATGCGCTGATCTTCATCGCGATGAAGATCCCGAGCTGTCCCGCTTGGAAGACGCACATGAAGATGCCGGCCCAGCCGTAGAGGGACAGGGCACGCCGCAACCGTGGCAAATTGGCGTAGTCCTCTGTGCGCGCCCAGGCGAGGCACCAGATGGACAACATGACAAACCCCGCCAGCGTTGGTATGGAGTAGAACAAGTAGAAGACGAAGAGCAGAGGTTGTTTCGGTATGTAATAAGAGGCAAAATTTTGGCTTACGCGTTCCTCGGGCACGTCTAACATGGCGAAGAGTGTCACAAGGATGGCCACGTTCAGGGCGCAGGCGGCGATGATCCATCGCACCCGGGGCCATGCCGTCTGCGTCGGATAGCGCCAGAATAGGGCCAGCGATACGAATGCCGCCGACGCTGCGTTATGCACGGTTGACATCAGCAGAATGGCAATGTTGGGGACGCCGGTTATCTCATTGATGAAGTGCTGGCCGGCCGGCCCACCCGCGGCTCGGGGAATCACGAAGAGGAGACAGCCGATACACATGGTCCACAATATGGCATTGCCCCAGTCGGCGCTTAAGTGATTGAATTTGTACAGGAAAATGGCCAGGTATATAAGGGTGCTGCTGGCGAAGACGACATTCAAGACCACGGAAGCTCTCCGGCGTTCCCGAGTGTCAAGAATTCCCCGTCGGCATTCCATGGATGCCTGACTTGCGAATCTTGCGCCCGGTAGTGGATGGGAATGTGGTGCAGCATGCTATACGCAGGAATGTGGTGCAGCAATGGCCCGTCGAGGGAGCCTGCCTTGCATGCATCTGGCCTTGGACGCCGTGGAGGGAACCTGCTCAGGCAGTCTCCTGGCATTTCGGTCAGCGGACGGGCCACGGCCGCCCGATCCGGCCCGAGTGGCGGGCGCCCCCACCGGCCGGTGCCCCAGCGGCGCCCGTCGGCCAGGTGGCGCGGAAAGTTCTGAGAACGGTGCCGCCCCGCCCAGTGGTCGACAGTGCCGACGCCCGGCGACCTTGCAGGACCACTTGATCGCCTCGGCCTGCCATCTGCTCGCAAGAACTGGGCAAGACCTGCACAAGATCCCTTGCGCACCGTCGCTGTTCACTGGATTTCGACAGCCGCACACGGTGCGACGCTTTACGGACGCACCTGGCACGCAACTGCTGACGACTACTCCGGGCACGGCTCTTCAGTAGCGGGAGGGTGAACCATGACCAAGTTGGTGGAGCACGCCAGAGACCTGTCCTTGCGGCAGGGCACGTTCGGCGAGGACGAAGAGACGGGGCGCCAGAGGAACTTGATGGGCGTAGTCACAGAGCGCAGCCGGGACGAATTCACCCACGGAGCCCCCAATTGCTTCCCTCTCTAGCCCTGTGGCGGGTCAGCCCTGGTGATCACCCACCGCGGCAATTCCTGGTGAGGGAACGCCGATGGGACACCCTCAGCCTCAATCAGGGGCTCGGCCTGGCGGCCCTGGAGTCCATCCTGGTCCAGGGCAAGCCGGTGGGACCGGTCCTGAGTTGCGCCGTCCACCGTCTCGTACACATTCCGGTGACACCCTGCAACGGAAGCCTGCTGGCCGAGGGGTTCACTGTGCGATCGTTTGACCTGTCGTGTCCACGGGACGGCCGCCCCTCATACCCGCAATTCGGCAACTGTCCCGGGCGGACGTGGCTCCTGCCACCACGGCCCGAAGATGAATTCCTGCTCACCGAATTCGTGTCGATGTTTGAGGGGATCCACTGGGCAAGAAGCACTACCCGATAGACCACCGACCGTTCGCCGTACCTGGACCTGCTCACAGCGAAGAGTGCGGATCTGCTGGTACTCGACGAGTCGGGGTGGCGTAGGCGTCACAGGCAGGAGAGGGCAGTGCGAAGGTCGTCCGCGGGCGCTCCTGCGACAGCCAGTGCGTCCAGCCCGGTGATGTCGGCTTCGGGCAGTTCTTCGGCCAGGTGAGCAAGGGGGAGACCGGGTTGGATGGCGGCGCGGGCGGCCGCGATGCTCAGTGCCAGTGGTACGCCCGCGCAGCGCTTGAGTATCGCGGTGACCGCGTCGGGTTCGGCGCGGAGGCGGTGCTCGCCGAGGTGGCGGGTGAGGAGCTGGCGGGCCTCGATCTCGGACAGGGTGTCCAGAGTGAGGAGTTTGGCTCCGTGGGTCGTCACCAGGCCGGCAAGCTGGTGCCGACTGGTGATCAGCACCATGCAGCCGGGGCTGCCCGGCAGAAGCGGGATGGTCTGAGCGGAGTCCCGGGCGTTGTCCAGCACCATCAGCATGCGCTTGTCGGCCACCAGGCTGCGGTACAGAGCAGCCTGGGCAGCCGGCTCGGCGGGGACCGCCGCCGACTCCACACCCAGTGCGTCGAGGAAGCCCCGCACTGCCACGGCAGGCGGCACGGGCTCCCTTGAGGGGTCGAAGCCATGCAGGTTGACATACAACTGCCCGTCCGGGAAAAGCCCTTGATGGTGATGGGCCCAGTGCAAGGCCAGGCAGGTCTTGCCTATCCCTTCCATGCCGCCGATCGCCGAGATGGGCACGCTACCCGCGGATCCGGCCTCCCCCTCCAGCGCTGCCGAGAGCGCTGCCAGCTCGCGCGTCCGGCCAGTGAACACGCCCGACGGCGCCGGCAACTGGCGCGGCACCGGCACGGACACCGCGGCAGTCGGAGCGGACCTGGCCCTCGCCCCCGTCCCCGGGGCGAGAGCGGGATCGGCCGTGAGTATCTGCTGGTGCAGACGCTTGAGCGCCGGACCCGGGTCGATGCCCAACTCCTCGACCAGCAGCCCACGGGTGTACTGGTAATGCCCCAGCGCTTCGGCGGTCCGCCCGCACCGGTACAGCGCCAGCATCAGCTGGCCCGCCAGTCGTTCATCCAATGGATGCTCCCCGGCCCGGGCACGCAAGACCGGGAGCAGACCACCGTGCTGCCCCAGCCGCATCCGGGCATCCGCCCAGTCCAGCTCGGCAGCGAGCCGTTCGTGATGCAGGCACGTGCGCACCGTGTTGCTCCACGGGGTACCCACACCGGCCAGCGCCTCCCCCCGCCACAGCCCCAGAGCCCGCCCGAACAACGCCGCGGCCTGCTCATCCCCGTCCGCCCTGCGTGCCTGCTCCACCAGATCGCGGAACTGATACAGATCCACCACCGCGGGATCGACATCGAGCACATAACCCGCAGAGCGACGGGCGATATCCACACCCTCCGCCGCGGTCAAGGCCTGCCGCAGCCGCGACAGGTAGCCGTACAACGTCCCCCGCTGCGCCGGCTCCTCTCCCCACACCCGCTCCGCGAGCTGACTAATGCTCACCTCACGGTTGACGTCCACCAGCAAGGCCGCCAGCAGCAGCCGTTGCCGGGCATGGCCGAGATCGACCAGCCGGCCGTCGACACCCACCTCGATGCTACCCAGGACCCCTAACTCCACCGTCATCCCGGCCACCAACCCCCTTCTTCCAACCAAGCGGTCCTCCCAGTAGGGAGTTACGCCGTTGCGGTCTCGCCGACTCGGCCCGCAGCGTGCGACCGGTACGAAGCCCCGTACGACACTGATGTGTGCGCAGTGCCCGCCCGTGCAGCCGGTGAGTTCGAACATGTCGAGCTGGCAGTGCCCCAAGCCGGGCTTGTGCAGCCCGGGATGCGGGCTGACGTGGTCTTGTCTGAAACGCTGTCGCCGACCAGGCCTGGGGCTATCCACCCCGTGGGAGATCCTGAGGCCCTCGGCGCGCAGGGCGTGAACGGTGCGACGTCGTCCCTGACCGCCGAGCTCGAAACCGCCCTGCTCGGGGCGGCATGTGGCAGTCCCGGTCATCGTGTTCCTCTCAAATGAAGGAGGATCGGCTGCTGCCGTCGGCTTCGGGGTGGTCGTGGGATGGGAAGCGGTCGCGGCAATGAATACCTGCGTGGCAAGATCTTAAGGGTGTCGCCACACGAGTATCGGCAATAGGGAAAAAGGTAGCCGCAACCCCCCAGTAGGACAACTGCTGTAGCGAAATCGCCCCAGAATCTCGCGCATCAGTATGAGCCAGCGGGACCCAGCCATCGCCGGCCGAGCCGCCAGGGGCTTCCGGGCAGACCTGCTGTCCGTCCTTCAGAAGGTGTCGTCAGCGGGCCCCGGCCCCCCCAACTCCGAGACTGTCGGCGACCCGGCCGCCGGCCGTCGACGTCGACAGGAACCCGGCCAGAACCAAGACCCAGTAGCACCTTCCGCTTCCCGCCACTCCCGCCCTGCCGACGGGGGCATGCGAGACAGTTCACTGAACGGCCGTCACCACCGCGGCGGAAGGGCCGGCGACCTCACTACGTCTCATACTGCCGAACAATCTCGCCGGTAACTTCGCCACAACAGTTGTCCTTTGGTCAGACCGTCGGTACCTTCTAGGACAGTCGCCGGACTGATGTGGCGAAGTCAGCCGGATTCCGCCACCGAAGTAGTGTGCTGCCGTCGCTGCCGCTACGACACGAGCCCGCCCAGCCCTTGGACCAGCGCTCGGCGCCGTCTCTCCTGCAAACGCGCAGTCTCGGGTCGGCTCGACGGCGAGGGCGGACCCAGGCGATCAGCTTGTGATCCATTGCAGAGGCGGTCCGGCGGGGGCCCAGCGGAGCATTGCTCAGCTAACTTGTCCTAGATCTGAGGGGTCACCATGATCTCGACCGACACCAGCAGTGCCTTGAGCGCGGAATCGCCGAGCGTTGCTCCGCGCCACGCCGCCTTCATCCTCAACCCTGCCGATCGCCGCCAGATCGAGACCCTCCCCAAAGCCGCCCGGAATCTGGTGGATGAACACTTGACTCGGTGGAACCTTGCATCGCTCATAGACGCCGCCAAGATCGTGGCCAGCGAGCTCGTCACCAACGCCATTCAGTACGCCCCATGCAGGGTTGTCGGGTTCGCTTTGCGCTACGCCGAAGGCGCTTTACGCATTGAGGTCGAAGACGATTCCTCCGAAGATCCCCTGCTGCAGCAGACCAACGGCTATGAGGAACACGGACGGGGACTTCAGCTGGTCGGGCACCTCGCCCAAAGGTGGGGGTTTCACAGGAACGTGAGCGGCACGAAGACGACATGGTGCCTGTTCGACACCACCTCGGCAGTCGGCAGCAACCACGATGAGCTGCTCTGCGGGGGAATCATGGCACGACGCAGCACAGACGCATGCTCCGGTGCCGGCTGTCTTCAGCGATGTGCGTCGCTCGAGGCTTTCACTGAGCACCGTCCTTCTTGAGCGGGAACGCCCAAGTGGTACTGTCTCCCGACTCAATGGCCTGCATGAAGGCGTCGACGGCCTGACGGCGCATCTGCGGGGTCCACTGCGGTGCCTGCTCGGCCATCCTTGTGACGAACTCGATGACTCCGGCGTTCCTGAGGGCCAGGTAGTCGTCGAGCTCGGTGTCGATTCTGGCGGCCAGATCGTCGTCGAGGAAGTAGGCGGCCTGTGGGCCGTTATCGTCTGCCAGGCCGAAATGGCTTGCCAATCCCAGCAGGTGCTTCAGCCGCGGGTTGGGCAGGGAGCCGTGCGGTGGACTCAGCAGCTCACGGATGTAACTGGACGAAATCGAACCGTACTTCCCCTCCCCGCTGATCGTTTTTGCGGCTTCCTCGGGGGTGTACGGCCCCCGCCCAGGAGGATGGACCGCGTGGAACAAGCGGCGCAGTTTGGCTGGGAAGGACTGCCGAGGCTGCTCGTCGCCGAGGCGCTCCCTCCGGCCGCCGACGAAGACGGCCGGGCACACCTGAAGCGCAGCGGCCAGGTGCTCGATCGTCTGCAGGGTGGGATTGTCCCGGTGCCCGTTGCGTAGATGAGAGATGTAACCGTCGGTGATGTCACCGCCGAGACTGCTGACGATCTGAGCGAGCTCCGTGTTGGTGTACCGCTGGCCACGGCCAACAGGGGACAGGCACAAGTCATCGAGAATGGCCGCAAACGACTGCGGTGGACCATCAGCCACAGCCACACCTTCCCACCAGTCCCCGGCGCAACGGCATCATCAGGACTCAACCCGGCCGTTGGCCAAGAAGGCCACTGTTGATCTTCCTCGGCAGAGGCCCCCAGATCTTTGCTGCGCGCCCATACAAGTAAGAGGCACCGAGCCGCGAGGGCCCCGGGTAGGGCTCTTGGATGCGCCAGGTACGGGTGTCTGAACTTCTCACAGAGCCCGCGTTGCTTGCAGGATAGGGGATCCAATCAAGCAAGTATACTGCTGCGGCGAAAGGCCGCCATGATGTTGCACACAAGCACGAGATAGAGGTCACCTCGAAGATCGGCGCAGGCAGTCTCAGCACAGCCCGTGCGGTTAGCGCTTCTTGGGGACGGGTCCCAGTCCCTCCGCGATCCGCATCACGTGCGGCCTCGCCTCGGTCGGGGTCACGGCCTCCACAAGGTTCTGCCGCTCGGTCAGGCGTTCAATGAGCTCGTCGGCGAACTCTTCGGCTTCCCGTTCCTCGTCCCGGGTGTGGGTCGTCCTCCCGGCGACCAGGCGCACCATCTTGCTCGGCAGATGCGGCGCGAAGTGGCGCAGGCCCTCGCCGGGCCCGAGGGCGGTGGGCTGATGCCCCAGGAGCAGGTGTGCGAGTTCGTGCAGCAGAATGCCCAGCCTGTGGTACCAGGACGGGGACTTCGCGCAGTACACAACGTACGTTCCGTTGGCGAGCCGTGCCGTCGCGCCGCTGAGGTGCGTATTGCGCATGGGCATGAACCTGAGCTCGACACGCGCGCCGAGGCGCTCGCTCATCACCTCGCCGACACGCCGACAGGCGTCCCGGTAGGTCGCCGTATGCGAGAGGTTGAACTGCCCGACCACCTGGTCACAGAGTTCCCTGCGCTCGCGCTCGTTCATGGCGATCTCTCCGATGGCCCATAAAGCGATCTTCATGACCCCGACTGTTTCATTGAGCGCCATCTTTCCTGAGTGGAAACGCCCAGGCGCCATCGCCGGACTCGACGGCATACGAGAAGGCGTCAATGGCCTGGCGACGCATCTGTGGGCTCCACCGGGGCGCTTGCATGGCCATCCTCGTGACGAACTCCACGACTCCGGCGTCCCTGAAGGCCGCGTAGTCGTCGAGCTCGGCATCGATCGTGGCCGCCAGGTGGTCGTCGAGGAAGTAGGCTACCTGCGGCCCGTCGTCATCAGCCAGACCGAAGAAGTCGGCCAGCCCCAGTAGGTGCTTCAGCCGGGGGTTGGGCGGCAACTGCCGTGGCGGGTTGAGAAGTTCGCGAAGGTAACTGGACGAAATTGATCCGTACCTGCCGTTGTCACTGATGGCATTCGCGACCTCCTCCGGGGTGTACGGCCCCCGGCCGGGAGGGTGGACCACGTGGAACAGGTGGCGCAGCTTGTCCGGAAACGACCGGCGCGGCTGCTCGTCGCCAAGCCGTTCCCGGCGGCCTCCGACGAAGACGGCAGGGCTCACCCCGAGCGCAGCGGCCAGGTCCTGGACGGTTTGCAGCGTGGGGTTGTCCCGGTGCCCCTTACGCAAATGGGAGATGTAGCCGTCGGTGATGTCCCCGCCGTTGGCGACGACGAGTTGGGCCAGCTCGCTGTTGGTGTAACGCTGGGAACGACCGGCGGGGCGCAGGCACAGATCGTCGAGTACGGCCGCGAACGACAGGCACAGCCCCCTCGCCATGTGCCGCACCTCCCACAACGATCCCCGGACTGGGTGCGCGCTGCCGGCCAGTCACGCGGGGAGCGGCTGCCGGTCAGCCCAAGCAACGTGCAGGTTAACATACTGCAGAAGCGGCAGACCCTCACGCTTCAGCACAGGGGTATGAAACACGTCATGCCGTCGGCCGTGGCGGCGAAGCGTCGGGCAGAGCGGCGCCCGTTGACCAACGAGGCAAGAACTATGCAAGACCTGCCCAAGATATCCCGATCGTCCTCACTGTTAACTGGCCATCGGCAGCCGAATACGGACTGCAACAGGGGGGTTGAGGAAGGCTCAGGCAGTGCTTGGAGCCTCCCGACCGCGACCGAACCAGTGACGAGCCTGTCTGCGTTTCCCCTTCAGCGCCCGAACGCGGAGGGACTGCTACGCAGCGGGACCATTCCATCCCGCGACCTGAGACTCGGGTGCTCTCACTGGACGTCGTCCAAAAACAGCCAAGAACAGGGGCCGTTGTGTCGCAAGAGAGGTCCGGAGCGGGGTCCGACGTACTCGCCGTGCTGGAGTTGCTGGTCAGCGCGGGACCGGCGGATCTTCTCGATACGCCCGTACAGGAAGCCCGAAAACGAGGTGCCACCGGCGCCGAGCTGGAGGCGGTGGAACACGCCAGGCGATTAGGGCTGGCCATCCACGCTCAGCTGTACCGGCGGCAGCAGCGTGAGACAGGCCTTACCAGTCTGGTGGACACCGCACGGGAACTGGCTGCGTTGCACG